>CADBGD010000027.1:0-21031 GCA_902794115.1 Oscillospiraceae bacterium | reverse complement strand
GCAAATTCCTGATACGTCGAAGGGTCGGAAAGCTGGAAATAGGCGTTGACCGCATTACCGGTCATCAGGTTGTCCGATACCGTCAGGATCGTATTCTGCGCGATCCCCTTCCATTTTGCATATTCCGGAACGATGAAATAGCCGACGATACGATAGGAATGAGAGCCGGTCAGATACAGCTCCTCATTCAGGGCACCGGTCTTATCCCGTAAAAGATGCTCCAGATTCATTACCTTATGTCCGTCGGAATAGCGGGCATACGTGTCCATTTTAAAGAGTTTTCCCAGCTGAAGCTTTTCCCTGTCATCAGAATACATCTCCAGGGAAATGATCGCTTCCGTACTATCCTGCGGCATACGTCCACGGACCAGCTGAAGGTCACAGATCTCCGGAAAGATCGGGTCCATGGCACCGAGAAAATACTTGTAGGAATCCGCATATTTCAGTTCGTCGACCGTGACATTTCCGGGGTTATATCCCAGCTCCTGGATGTAGACCACATCGGATACCCGCGGATCTTTCCGGATCTTCTGAAAATCAATGGACGTCATGGAATAGCCTTCCACATGCCAGGTTCCGTAATCATCATTGGCAAAACTCTTCAGGATATCGATCGCGCTGACATAGGCAGAGGATACGATACTGAACATCATGGTAGCCACGATAATGCCGATCAAGGTCAGGATAGACCGCCCCCGGTTGGCAAATACCGTACGTTTTGCGTATCTGCTGATGATGTTGGGGCTTCGGCTCATTTACGGATCACCTCATCGTGACGGATCTTTCCGTCACGGATCGTAATGATTCGCTTGGCCTGTAATGCCACATTCTCATCGTGGGTGATCAGGACTGTAGTCTGGTTATATTTTTCATTGGAATACTTCAGAAGCTCTACTACTTCCTGGCTGTTTTTCGAGTCCAGATTACCGGTCGGCTCATCCGCCAGAAGGATCGTCGGAGCATTGATCAACGCCCGTCCGATGGCAACACGCTGCTGCTGGCCGCCACTGAGCTGACTTGGGAAGAAATTTCTTCTCTTATCCAATCCCAGCATTTCCAAAAGTTCATTCAGTCTTTTGCGGTTGACTTTTCTGTGGTCCAGAAGTACCGGCATCGTGATATTCTCCACAACAGTCAGAACCGGGATCAGATTGAAAAACTGGTAGACCAGCCCGATCTCCCTTCTTCGGAAGATGGAAAGCTGCTCGTCGTTCTGCTTAAAGATATCTTTGCCGTCCACCAGAACGGTTCCGGATGTGGGCCGGTCAACTCCGCCCAGCATATGAAGAAGAGTAGATTTACCGGAGCCGGACGCACCGATAATGGCCACAAATTCACCCTTTTCGATGCTTAAGGAAACATCGTCCAGTGCGGCCACCACATTCTCATCTTTACCATATGTTTTTACCAGATGTTCCGCCCGCAAAAGCTCCATTTTGTCACCTCGTTGTCTTATAGAAACGGATCGTGAACTGGGCACCCTTTTCCGGTTCCGGCCGGTTCGTCGCCCGGATCGTACCACTTTGCCGGTCCACGATCATCTTACTTAATGCCAGTCCGATACCGATGCTGGTATTCAGGGCCACTTTGCCCCGGTAAAAGCGCTCGAACACATGCGGCAGGTCCTCCGGATCGATGCCCGAACCGGTGTCCCGGATCACGATCTCGCAGTAGATCGGTGTGTCTTTGACCAGGATCTCGATCAAACCGCCTGAGGGAGTATGTTCCATACAGTTCTTAAGGATATTGCCCACGGATTCGCAGGTCCACATCATGTCGCCGCGGATCACCGCATCCTCCGGAACCGACATCTTCAATGTCACCCCGTTGATATCCATCGGCACCGCCAGAGAATTGGCCGCCCGCTGAAGCATTTCTTTGACCTTATACTCTTTTCCTTCAAAGAAGACGGTATCCGCATCGATCTTACTCATCTTCAGAAGCGTGTTGATCAGCCATTCGATGCGGTTTAAGCTCTGCATCATCTCCGCCAGAAGATCGAAGCGTTTCTCATCAGAAAGCTCTGCATCGGAAAACATATCCACGATGATGTTCATGGAAGTTAACGGGGTCCTCAGCTGATGGGCGATATCCGCAATGGAGTCGGAAAGGAACCGCTTATCCGCCAGAAGCTGGGAAGCCTGTTCACGAAGGCGGATCACCATCTTATGGATCTCCGAGCTTAAGATCGCCACTTCGCCTTCCCGGTACTCTTCGAAATCCACTCTTTCGGCTCCATGAAGGATCTGATCGATGGCATTGGAAAGATCCGCGATCCTCCGGTAGCGGCGGATATCCGCAATGATCCGGATAAAGATCAATACCGCTGCCGTAGCGATCACAGAGACACAGGCGATCGGCGACAAGAAGTAAGCGGCGACCGCCAGTATAGTGGTCGCCACGATGCAGATCGTATATTCCTTCTGGACTTCCGCGTTGGTCCGGATCATATCTTACTCCCCGGCCTTATAGCCGAAGCCACGGATCGTGCGGATCAGAACAGGCTGAGCCGGATCGTCCTCGATCTTTTCACGAAGACGCTTGATATATACCGTAAGAGTATTGTCGTTAACGTATTCACCGCCCACATCCCAGAGATCCTGAAGAAGCTTGGCACGGGTCAGCACGACACCCTGATTGTTGGCAAAAAGAAGTAAAAGACGGTACTCCAGCGCAGACAGGATGATCTCCTCGCCATTCTTACTGACATTGGCCCGGGCTGTATCGATCTTCACGTTACCCAGTTCCACCACATCGGATGCCTTGTGGGTCCTTCTCATGACGCTCTTGATACGGGACAGCATTTCTCTCGGACGGAAGGGCTTACTGATGTAGTCATCGGCACCCATATCAAGGCCCGTCACGACACTGTATTCATCACCGGAAGCCGTTACGAAAATGACCGGGATATCTGTCTTCTGCGCCTTGATGGCCGCACAGACGGCATAGCCGTTTCCATCGGTAAGGGAAATATCGATCAAAGCAAGATCAAATGTCTCTGTCTCGATCTTCGTCATAGCCGTAGTCTGGCCCGGCGCCCATATTACTTCAAATCCTTCTGATTTCAGAAAAGCCGACAGTGTGGTCACGATGCTCGAGTCATCTTCCACAAGTAAAATTCGTCCCATATCCCATCCTCTATTTCTTCATCCCGGGGGTTCTTTTTCCGGTCTGTCCCGATACGTGAGAGCAGACAGACAGCCCCATTCATATGTAGTATAAGTAAATTGTATAATTTTTGACAAGAGAAAAGGTGACTAAATTCACACTTTACGGCGGGAAATACGCGGTATCAGGAAGAATATGGCAAAAGCGGCCGCAATAACGATGGTCACGCAAAGTCCGCCTTCCGGTCCGAAGCCACCTCCGGTAAGAAGATCTTTTGCAGAAGAATTCGCTGTGGAGTGAAGGAGCGATGCATTTCCCGCATTACCACTGACTTCCAGTCCGAATACATTTCCCTGGCAGAAATTCCACATGGTATGCATAGCGCAGACTGTGTAGATATGGCCGCTTTTAAGTGCCACTGCGGCGAAGAAGGCCGCGATGAAAGCCAGGTTGAAAAGCGCCAGGAAAGAGAATCCGGCATTTCCTGCATGCATCAGGCTGAAGCACATGGAGGAGAAGAAAATGGAGAACGGCACTCCCAGTCTCGATGCCACTCTCGGCAGCATGTACCCTCTCATCATGATCTCTTCCGTGGCGCCCTGCGGAAGCCACATCAGGATGTAAAGCAGGAACATCGGAACCGCATCCGAAGTCAATGCAAAACCGTGACAGGTGACCTGGCCGAAAAGCATCAGAAGGCCATAGACCGAGGAGATCAGAATCAGTCCGAAAACAAGTCCCAGAAGATACTCTTTTAAGGGAGAACGTCTTCCCTGCTCCGAAAGATTTCTGCGGGAGGCAAACCCCAATGTGGACAGTGGATTTTTCTCACGGAAATGCACCAGTAAAATATAGATCCCGATGATCGCCCAGTAGCCGACACCCATGAAGAAGATAAACCAGCGGTTCTGCATGAACTGCGAGAACAGATCCACCGAAGCCTCCATGGCATCCGTGATTTCCGTCACGTTGGACATATCTTTAAACATGCGGATAAAAGACATGGATCTCGGACTTTTCATGAAGTCCAGTATCGCCGGGATCATGGCCAGCGGCTGGAACAGGGAAAGCAGTGCCAGCGGCAGGACGGCATGTCCGATCAGGAACTTGGGAAGAGACTTTCTCTTCTTTGCCTTATATCCGAAGACCTCGGCACGGGAACGGGCAACATAGTCGTCCTTCTGTTTTCTGGCGATTTTTGCTGCCTTACGGAGTTCTTTTTCCGACTTTGTTTCAACGGCTACGGTAAAGGTCTCCGTCTGAAGGAGCCGTTCCGACACGAGAAGGCAGATCCCTGCAAGAAGGATCGTCACGACTGAACATACCAGGATCGGGAGAATACCGGCGGTATTCATCAGGCAGTCTCCGATACCATAAAACTGGCCGTAGATCGGAATATACAGATTCACGATATTCGGTGTCGTGGACTGCATACAGGTCACGCAGGCCACCAGAACGATCAGGAATATCGGAAGGAATGTAGTCTGGGCCGACACGATGGACTGGCTCATACAGGAGATCAGGATCGTCAGGGCCGACATAAAGATAGCCAGAGATATGGCCAGGAATAAAGCTCCCAATATTCCGAATCCGGGAACGCCAAAGAGCAGGAACAGCGCGATGATCGCCACCGGGATCAGGGCATGAAGAAGCACACCCAGATAGTTTCCCAGAACGATGGTCATGCGGGAGATTGGAGACATTAACAGCGCGGCAAAAGTTCCCCGCTCTTTTTCACCGGCAATGGCATTCATGCCGGAAAGCATACATACGTACATGATCGCCACGAAGAAGGCCAGCGGTGCCACCATTCGGCAGAACCGGTCCACCACGATATTCTCTTTTTTCTCCGAGCGAAGCCCGCTGTTCCGGATCTCAGGTATATCCAGTTGAGGAAGCGGGATCGACAGACCTTCCTGAATATACGGAAGATATCCGTCTTTCATGGTATATTCCAGAAACTCTTCCTGCATCTCGGTATATTCCAGATGATCCGATGAACAGTAAGTCAGGATCTCGGGCTTTTTTTCAGGGACCTTTTCCAGAACGATCTCATCAAAGTCCTCCGGAAATACAACGACCATATATGCCTTTTCTTCCTGCATCCAGGAAGAGAAAGTAAAGACGTCGTAGTAAGCATCCCATTCCTTATACGTGATCCTTGTTTCCAGAAGATATTCCTGTTCATTCACATAGTTCCGGAAAGAGTCCGGTGCATTGACCACAACTACATTTTCTGCAAGATCCATCTTTGGTTCCCGATTATATACATACCGGAACAGGCTGATGAAGTAGTGATAGACCACGAAAAGGAAGCCGACGCACACGATCAAAGTGAGCACGGACGCCTGGGCACGCATGCTATGATTCTTACCGAATGTTTTTCGTATCAGGGCTTTAATCGCGCGTCCCATGACATCAACCTCCTATGTGGTTTTCGGTATAGAGTTTAAAGAATGCTTCTTCAAAGTTCTTGCTTCCGGTCTTCTCGGTCAGCGCCTGGGCCGATCCCTGATCCACGATATGACCGTCCACCAGGATCGCGATCTCGTCACAGAGCTGCTCGGCAACAGAGAAGATATGGGTGGAAAGAAGAACGCTTCTTCCGCTTTGCTTTAATTCCAGAAGATAGTCCATGACCTGACGGGAAGTCAGGATATCCAGGCCGTTTGTCGGTTCATCGAAGATAATGACCTCCGGATCATGGATAAGAGAGATCACGATAGATACCTTCTGCTTCATACCGGTAGACAGTTCCACGATCTTCTTATCGGCAAAAGGCGTGATCCCGAACCGGGCGAAACGCTCCTGCTTTCTTTTTTCGATCTCCTCTTTCGGGATATCGTAAAGCTCACTGAAAAAGCGGAACAGCTGATTCGGTGTCGACAGCGGATCCATCTTGATCTCGGTGGTAAGAAAACCGATCTTTCTTCGGATCTCCTGGGCGCTGGACTGGCTGTCCAGACCACAGATCGTCACAATGCCGGATGTGGGGAACAAAAGCGTCGCGATCATCTGCATCAGGGTCGTCTTTCCGGCGCCGTTCGGCCCCAGAAGGCCGAAGATCTGGCCTTTTTCCACCGAGAAACTGACATCTTTGACCACCATGTCGCTCTTGTTATATCTTTTTGAAACGTGACTGACTTTGATCATGTTTTGCCTCCTGCTTACTTTTCCTGAGAAATATGGGACATACCGTCCTTATCTTCACAGCAGCGCCAGAAAAGAAGGGCAGCCAGAAGAAGATTGATGGCGTTGGTGACAAAGCAGGCTCCGAAGGATGCCCGCCCCAGGAACACATCCCGGATCAGCATGGCCGAGTTATGCATGGGGAACAGATATTCCGCAAACAGCGTCTGGGACGGACGGAACATCATACCGAAGAATTCAAAGATCAAAAGTACCAGCGGCACCTGAAGATTCATCACCACATCTTCCATACGGCGGAGTTTGAACACGATACCGAAACACAGCATCGTCATAAACATCGCCGTGGTGATCAATGTAATGGCGCATACCAGAAGCTGGGAACCTGTAAGGAACAGTCCGAAAGGCAGCATGGAATAGGCGCTGTTATTGTGATTGAGCCAGGATGAGAAGAACATCAGGGTATAGGTTGCCGCCGCACTGACTACACCCACCAGGATCACCGACAGTGCTTTTCCCACAAGAAGAGCCTGCTTGGAGATCGGTGTCAGATAGACCTTGGTCAGAAATCCGCTGTCGCGGGCACTGGCCAGCGTCTCACCGGACAGAGAATAGATGCAGTAATACATCAGAAGGATCAGCATACAGGGGATCGTTCTGGCGGCACCGGTATTGGCATTGGTCCTGTTTTTCATAACAAACTGGAATGGATTGAAGGCATCGGTTTCCCATCTTCCGCCGCCTCCGGCATCCAGATAGGCCTTTCCAAGATTATCTAAAAGATAGGAAGAGTAGCCTTTTCCCAGATCCAGGATGAACTGTTCACCCTGAATATAGCTGGTATAGGAGCCCTCCTCAGTCATGACAAGGACACGGATCTTAATGTCCTTTGGATACTCACCTGCCGCGAGGCGGGAGTAATAATTTTCCACGGCTTTATCGAAGTCCATCCGGGCCCAGCCGCTCAGTTCTTTTCTATCCGCATTGAAAAAAATGTAGATCTGGCCTTTCTTCATGCTCTCGTGAAGGCCTTCCTCTCCTTCTTCATCATACAGATCCTGGTATTCTTCTTCAGTCAGCCAGGTGATCGCATAACGGGAAGCTTTCTGATTTCCATCGATATATTCTTCAAAGGATTCCGGAGCGCCGACTACCGTGATCGGGTGAGCTTGAAGATGTCCGGTCGAAAGATAATTCATCAGGATCGGAAATACATTTATGGCCGCAAGAAGGAGCACAGCAGGAAGAAGAAACACGGCCAGGGTCTTTCGCCAGTTGCCGATGATCTTTCCCATTTCCCAGTTGAAAATCGTAAATGTATGTCTCATAAAAACTCCTTGATGATTTTCTGCTTTTATTATACTGACACGTCTGTACTCAAGGGGTAAAGCAAAAATTCAGTTTTTATGAACATTCTGAAAACGCCTTATCCATTTCTTTATACTTCGATTCCGCGGATATGCCGGTCATCGCCGGTCAGCTCCAGGACAGGTGTGATCTTGCTTCCCGGGATCTTTTCCATCCGAATAGTGGTGATCGATGTATGCCGCATCCGGATGATCGCGCAAAGGTAAGGAAAAGGAAGATTCAGGATGCGGGCGATCATCGCCGTACCGGAACCGCCATGGCAGAAAAGGGCGACGGTATGCTCGGTGTCATCTTCTCTGGTGCAGCGGTAATAAAGGCCCTCTCTTTCGTAGCCCAGTTCCCGAAGCCAGTCATCGGTGGCAGAGGCAATATCATCCACATCTACTGTCGCGATATTCTCTTTAAAAAACGGCCATTCATGCCAGTTCGGATCAAGGATCTCTTTTCCTTCTTCTGCCATCTTATCCACTTCTTCCCATGGATTTCCGGTCTCATACAAGGCTTCTCCAAATCCGAAACGGATCTCCCGCATAAAATCGAGCATGTGGATCGAACGGATCCCGGATAGTTCGGCAAAGGCCTCTGCCGTTTCTTTCGCGCGTCCTAAAGGAGAAGAGTAGATCTCCTCGATATCTTCGTCCATCAGTCTTTCCGCCACCGCAGCGGCCTGTTTCTTTCCAAGTTCCGTCAATGCATCCCGCGCATAGTCCGGATCTCCGTGACGCACAATGATGATCCTCATCTGTTCCTCCAAAAATATAATGAGAAAGGGGATCCTCTTATTTTCCGTAAACAGTTTTTCTTTCGAATCACCGTCACTTAGAAGAGAAATCCCCTTTTCTCTAATTCAGTTCTAGACTATTGAAAAACTGTGATTATTTCACGAGTTCTTCTGTCTCCTGAGCGATTGCCAGCTCCTCGTTGGTCGGGATGACAGCAACGGTTACGCGGGAATCATCTGCAGAGATCACGCCTTCGGAACGCAGACCGTCGTTCTTCTTCGGATCGATCTTTACGCCCATGAAATCCAGGCCTTCGCAGGCAGCAGCACGGATGTAGTCGGTGTTCTCACCGATGCCGGCTGTAAATGCGATCACATCTACACCGCCCATGGCAGCCGCATAGGAACCGATGATCTTTCTGGCCTGATACTCGAACATATCCAGAGCCAGTGTCGCACGCTCATTGCCCTCACGGGAAGCCTTCTCCAGATCTCTGAAGTCGGAAGAAACACCGGACAGACCTTCTACACCGGACTTCTTATTCATCAGGACATCGATATCATCCGGGCTCATGTTCTCGTTAGTCATCAGGAACGGAACGATTGCCGGGTCGATATCACCGCAGCGGGTACCCATGCAGATACCGGCCAGAGGAGTCAGACCCATGGAAGTATCGACACACTTACCATGATCGACAGCGGCAAAAGAAGAACCGTTACCGAGGTGGCAGGTGATGATCTTCACATTGTTATAATCCTTGCCGAGGAATTCTGCAGCACGGCGGGAAACATAACGGTGGGAAGTACCATGGAAACCATAGCGGCGGATGGAATACTTCTCTGTCAGCTCATAAGGCAGTGCATATGTGTAAGCCTTCGGCGGCATGGTCATATGGAAAGCGGTATCGAATACGGCAACTTGCGGTGTGCCTTCCGGAAGAACAGACTCGCAGGCCTCGATACCTGTCAGGTTTGCCGGATTGTGCAGAGGTCCCAGAGGGAAGCACTCGCGGATGACGCGCTTTACATCGTCATTTACGATAACAGACTTGCTGTAGTACTTACCGCCGTGGAGAACACGGTGACCGACAGCCTTGATCTCGCCGATATCGGAAAGTACGCCGTGATCTTTGTCAACCAGAGCGTCCAGGATCATCTTTACAGCTACCTTAT
The DNA here is from genome assembly GCA_902794115.1 of Oscillospiraceae bacterium. Taxonomy (GTDB): domain Bacteria; phylum Bacillota; class Clostridia; order Saccharofermentanales; family Saccharofermentanaceae; genus Scatonaster. The sequence continues at coordinate 11,514 of CADBGD010000027.1, read as the reverse complement.
GGTCCGGCATCGGATCCTGGCAGATAAAGTCTTCCTTGCCCGGGGTCTTATAGGTGAGCTTACCGTCAATACCGATTCTTTCAGCATTACCCTTGGCCAGTACATCACCTGTTGCGGTTTCAAAAAGCTGGAACTTGCAGGAAGAACTTCCGCAGTTGATAACTAAAATCTTCATTCATTTTCTCCTTCGATACTGTTATTTCAAAAGTAAAGCGGGGCAGTCTCCTGTCCCGCTTCTATTTGACTTAAGAATTCTGAGCCTGTACAGCTGTGATTGCGATAACACCAACGATATCCTTGGCAGAGCAACCACGGGACAGGTCATTTACCGGCTTTGCAATACCCTGGCACATCGGGCCGTAAGCTTCTGCCTTGCCCAGTCTCTGAACCAGCTTGTATCCGATGTTACCTGCATCCAGGTCAGGGAAGATAAGAACGTTAGCCTTACCTGCAACCTTGCTGTCCGGAGCCTTGCTTGCACCAATGGACGGAACCATAGCTGCGTCAGCCTGGAGTTCACCATCGATAGCGAACTGCGGATATTCTTCTTTTGCGATCTTTGTAGCTTCAACGACCTTAGTAACGTCATCGTGCTTTGCGGAACCCATGGAAGAGTGGGAAAGAAGAGCGACTACCGGCTCTTTGCCGACCAGCTGCTTAAAAGATGCTGCAGAAGAACCTGCGATCGCAGCCAGCTCTTCCGGATTCGGATTCTGAACGAGACCGCAGTCACCGAATACGAATACACCGTCTTCGCCGTACTCGCAGTTCGGAACGACCATTACAAAGAAAGCGGAAACCAGCTTGGTGCCCGGAGCAGTCTTGATGATCTGAAGAGACGGACGAAGTGTATTCGCTGTGGAGTGGCAGGCACCGGAAACGATACCGTCACCGTCGCCCATCTTAACCATCATGCAGGCATAGTACATATAGTCACCGAGGAGAGTCTTCTCCGCTTCTTCCGGTGTCATACCCTTCGCCTTACGGAGCTCATAGAAACCATTGATGTACTCCTGTGTCTTCTCATAGGTGTGCGGGTTGATAATTGTTGCTTTGGAAATATCAAGTCCTTCGCTGTTTGCCTTGACCTCTTCATCTGTACCGATGATGATCAGGTTTGCAATATCCTCTGCGAGGATCTCTGCTGCCGCCTCAAAAGTTCTTCTGTCCATGGACTCAGGAAGAATGACGGTCTTCTTGTTGCTCTTTGCTTTTGCCTTGATTTCGTCGATAAATGCCATACTCAAATCGCCTGCCTTACAATATATTTTTCATCCGCGGAAGTTCCGGCTTTTTGCCAAAATACCGCAGTATTGAAATCACGCTCTAGTATTATACCTCTTATAGAAGGGGTTTTTCAATTCGAAAAGAATGATCCCCCGCGAATCCCTTTTCCGGTTTTCTCTTATGCCGGTGCATTTCCGAAGATCGCTTTATCGCCGTCCCGGATCACGATATTTTCCGTTGCCTGTCTGGAGTAATCATCAGACAGGGTAAAGTCAGACCAGTCATCGTGATGGATGGAGAACTGCACTACCAGCTTGTCGCCGGATGTGAGCTTTCCGGAGCCGAACCCGTTCATGGTGCAGACCGTATCTGCGCCGTCTTTCTTCGGATCTACAGAAGAGAAGCTTCCTTTGACGCCGTTGATGGCGCTGTACTGTCCGCCTTTTCCGTTGATGGCGCTGTGATAGCAGTCAAACGCCACGCTTCCGCCCTTCTCATTCGTGAAGTAGTACAGAATGGAAAGGGAGTCGAGAGCAATATCGGAAGACCCGGTGTTTTCAATCGTCAGGTTCGCCGCGATGGCATTGCCGCTTCCGCTCATGGTGTATTCCACGCTGAGAGAAACGCTGCCGTTTCCGCTGCTGGACGGACCCTGAGGTGCGGTCGGGGCCGAGGTCGGGGCCGTCGTATCGGTCTGGCCCGGAGCCGGAGTGGTCACCACTGCTGTGCCGTCCGGAGATTCGCCATAGGCAAGTTTTCCGTCTTCATAGAGGCAGACTTTCGCATCCGAAGCCACGTCCTGGGAAAGGCCGCTCACACGGAACTGCACTTCTTTCTTATACTCTTCCTGTCCGCCCGGATAGCAGGAATTCTCTTCGAAAAGCACCTGCACGAAAGGCACTCCGCCTTCTTCGCCCAGAGTAACGGAACGGGCATTCTGGGAATAGGAAGAAGACACGGAAAGATCCGACAGTGCTTTTCCCGAAGGAAGCGTGAAATAGTAGCGGAGCTCCAGATTCTTGGGGGCTCTGGCCGGCCAGCCGGTCATGTTATAGGTCACGGCTTTGATCTCCAGGAAATCCGAACCGCCGGCATTGGTCGTCGCTTCTACCCGGTATTCTTCCCCCGGCGTCTCGCAGGCGCCGAATCCGGTCAGTGTCTGGCCGTGATAGCGGGTATAGAGTTTGGCAAGAAGACCTGTAAATCCGGCGTTATAGTCGCAGGCCACTTCGTTATTGACGTAGTTGGAAACCGTGTCTTCGTAAGCATCCGAAGCATCCGGACCACCTACCAGCGCGCCGCAGAGAACGTGACGGGCAGCAGGTTCATTCATGTTGTCGCAGTAGGAACCCTGGGCCGTTCTGTGGTGCGGGTTCACCGGATAGTTCTCTCCGAATCCGATCTGGAAGGAACGGCCGGTATCTCCGAGCACATAGCCCGCCTGGGAAACTGCGAAGTCCCAGTAGATATCTTTTTTGTCCGACGGGCAAACGTCACTTTCACTATAGAGCGCCGCCACAAAAGCCGTGGTCGTCGCATACCGCAGAGACCCCCAGCTGTCCAGCCATGCCAGGCCCTTCGGCGTATAGGTGATCCGTTCTCCGGAAGAAGTCCCCTTCGTCCAGAAATCCAGATGTTTCTCTACGGCAGAGGTGTACTTCTGATCCTTCGTCTCCTGGGAAAGAAGCACCGCGGCGCCGATATGCACGTCGTCCCAGCACAAGGACCAGTTAAAGTCCTGATTGGCTTTCGGATAGTATTCCTTTGCTTTTTCCAGGTAGCTTTCCTCACCTGTGGCACGGTAAAGCCATACGCCGGCCCAGGCAAGTTCATCATAGTAGCCGCTCCAGGAGTTATAGAAACCATTGGCGGCGGTATATCCGTCATCGCTCTTATACTTATCTGCGAAAGCATACAAGGACTTGGCATGCTCCAGGCACTGTGCGCTGAAGGACGGATCCACATCCTCAAAAAGAATGCTGCAGATAGCGAGGGATGCTGCTGTCTCGCCGGTAACCGCCGAACCCGGTGCCGAAGAAGTCACGCAGTAGGAAGGACGGTTCATCTGGTATTCCACACATTCGGCAGGTCCCCACCAGCCGTGGTCTGCGTTACCGTCTCCCACCTGGTAGTAGTAGACTTCGTCCTCCGGATGGCACTTGATGAAATAGGCATTGGCCCAGCGGAGATTATCCAGCGCATATCCCAATTGACCGCTTTCTTCGTAGGCATCTTTGTCCTCATAAAGAGACCAGCCCAGCATGGAAGCCGAATACGCCATCGGAAGATTAAATTTCACATTATCGCCGGCATCAAACCATCCGCCGGTCAGATCCAGACCTACATCCGATCCGTCCCGAAGGCAGGAATCTCCGCGCCAGTTGCAGCGCGTCACGGACGGAAGATCACCGGAACGCTGAAGTTCATAAAACAGAAGGGATTTCTGAAGGGCTTCCCCGTAGTTATAGGCGCCGGACCCTTCCGTTCCTTCTCTTCCCGTACCGGTGATGGTTCCGGCATAAGCGGGCTCTGTCTCCTGCGGAGCGGAAGATGTCTCTGAAACCTCGGTCGTTTCGGAAACAGATTCGATCTCCGTAGAAGATTCCGACTCGGACGAGGTGGTGCTGCTTTCTGAAGTCGTTTCCGAAGAAGTTTCTTCAGAAGTCAGACTCGTTTCCGTAGTCTCGTCGTTCTTTCTGTTCTTCTCCAGAGTCTTCTTCAGCGCAAAAACGGAGGTGCCAATAAGGCCCAGCGATACTGCAACGATTCCAAAAATCAGGATCAGACGTGTCTTACTCTTCATCCAGCTTCAACTCCTCTGTCGCCACTTTCGTATAGTGGAGAATGTCATCCATACGGATGCTCTGGGAATAGTTAATAAATGTGAAGGCCTGGCCTTCTCTTCCGGCACGGCCGGTACGGCCGATACGGTGCAGGTAATACTCATTTTCGTTCGGAACTTCGAAATTGAAAACAGTATCGATATCGGAAACGTCAATACCACGGGCAGCCACATCGGTCGCCACCAGGATATTGAATTTTCCTCTTCTGAAGTCATCCATGATGCGGTTTCTGGCACCCTGGCCGATATCGCCGTGGAGGCAGTCCGCCTTAAAGCCCAGTTTCCGGATGCCCTCTGTCACGATGCGCACACGGGTCTTGGTATTGCAAAAAGCCATGACCCTATGACAGTTGTATTTTTCCATGATCTTGGCAAATGCCGGCATCTTCTCTCTTTCTTCCAGGTGAAGGAGATACTGGTGGATCTTCGGCATATCCTCTTCCTTCGGCGCCACTTCGATCTCATCGGCGCCTTCCATATACTCCCAGGTAATGTCCATGACTTCCCGGGACATGGTGGCGGAGAACATGGCGATCTGCTTATCCTGCGGGGTCAGCTTCATGATCTTCCGGATGTCTTTAATGAAGCCCATGTCCAGCATCTTATCCGCCTCATCCAAAACCAGCGTATAGATCTGGGAAATATCGATATTTCTTCTCGTCACGTGATCCAGAAGGCGGCCCGGTGTGGCTACGACGATCTGTGGCGCCTTCTTCAGCATCTGCACCTGCTTGTCCATTTTCTGGCCGCCGATGATGCCGCAGATCTTCAGTCCTTTGATAAAAGCACCGAGGCCGCGAAGTTCCGTGCAGATCTGCAGTGCCAGCTCACGGGTGGGGCAAAGGATCAGGGCCTGGACGAAGTTGGCATCCATGTTGAGATATTCCAGGATCGGGATACCGAAGGCAAAAGTCTTACCGGTACCGGTCGGCGCTTTGGCAATGACACAGCGGTTATCCATCATGAGCGGGATCGCCTGTTTCTGCACAGATGTGGGCGTCTTCATGCCCATTTTGTCCAGGGCGCGCATGACCTCCTCGGACAGGTCCATTTGATCAAAAGACGTAAATTCCAATTTTTAATTCTCCTCTTCTTTCTTGCTGGAATGGGGCGCCGGCATGCCATGGGTATCCAGATAGGCATCGATTTCTTTTCGCGGCGGCTCCCCGCAGACAACGTCAAAGAGATCCGTTCTTCTTTTGCCGGATTCAAAGACATCGTTATACGAAAGGATGTTGTAGCGGTTCAGGATACCGGTCTCATCCGGCACCTCGGAAAGGGAGTCATAACGTCTTCCCGATGCATCGTACACACCCATTGTCGTCAGATACGGATACTGATCGAAAGCTTCCGCGATCAGCATGTTATATTCCGGAAGCGGAAGCTCCGCAGTCTGAAGAAGGAGCGTGGAAAGATAGTTCAGGCTCATTCTCGGCATGTCATATTCCGGAATATCGAAGTTGGCCCAGATGAAGAAATCTGTCTGATAGAGTTTCTGCATCTCTTCTCCGCTTAAGTCCACCAGTTCTTTTCCCAGAAGAGTCTCATAGAAACCGTTCTTCATGCTGGGCAGGTGGTCGCCGAAGAAGCAGATGATCACCGGCTCTTTGACTGAGCGGAAATAATCCACCAGATACTGTACCGCCACATCGGACTGTCTGGCCAGAGAAAGGTACTGCTCGGTCTCCGGGAACTTTTCCGGATATTCGAGAAGTTCCACATCCTGGTTGAAGTTCGGATTGGTGCTGGTATAGGAACCGTGATTCTGCATGGTCACGTTAAACAGGAACAGCGGGTGGCCCGGCTCCTTGTTTTCGTAAAGCTCGATCAGCTTATCGTAGGAGCTCTTGTCGGTGATATAGGAACGGATATATTCCGCATCATCGTTAAAATCGTCGATGGACAGGAACTGGTCAAATCCCATTCTTTCGTACACATCCGGACGGTTCCAGCCGCTGGCCAGATAAGGATGGATGGCAATGGCCTCATACCCCTGGGTCTTCAGGTATCTGGGAAGCGCGCCGGTATCGTTGGTCACATACTGCTGATACGGGATACTTCCGATCGGGAAGAAAGTCATGGAGTTTCCTGTCAGGAACTCGAACTCCGAGTTGGCTGTGCCGCCGCCATAGGTGGATACACCCAGGTCTCCGTGGATCACGTTATCCCCCGCAAACAGACTGTCCATGTACGGGTGCATTTCCAGATTCGTCTCAAAATCACCTACAGTAGAAAAGTCCGTGTAGGATTCGTTCATGATGCAGATAATGGTCGGCTTCTCCCCGTCTTTCAGGACACGCTTGCCCTCTTTCTCATGAAGTGCTTTTTCCGCCCGATACTGAGCCAGAACTTCATTGGGGAGAATGGCATGTTCCTGCTCCTGCTCAATGTGCTCCGAGATCATCTGCACTTCTTCGAGGCTGTAGTGGGCCGGCACCTTGACCGCCACATCCTGGGCATTCATGGTCAGGGCGACGATCATACCGTTATTGGTAAAGTTCGCCGGCTGGTTCCAGGAGTGGTTCTCCACGCCCAGTTTCGTCAGGAAATAGAACGGGCTGTTCCGGAATCCGGAGAAATGGAAAAGGATCGGCATCAGAAGAACAAAGAGCACCGCGCCGATAGATCCCAGCGTGATCCGCATTCTCTTGAGCATGAAGCCGTAGCGGCACTTGGAGATGATCAGGATGGAAAGGATGAATAAGAGCGCCGAAATGATAAGGATCGGCGACAGTTCGATATGGTAGTTGTCAGATACATTCATGGCGGTCTGAAGTGTCACTACGTCCCAGACCTGGATCGGCTCACCGCGCCACAGGAACTTAAAGTAGTTGAAGATGGCGATGGCAAAGATCACAGAATTGAGGATAATGGTGGTCAGACGGAAACGGTTAAAGGCCACGAACAGGATGATGTACAGCACCAGGTAGTACATGTAGTTGACGATGTAAGCCGCCGCGCTCTTTCCGAGGACCGAGTTATTGTTCAGAAGTTCGATGATCGTGAACATCAGGACCGGCATGAAGAACAGTACGATCATGGTCATGCGCTCTTCGCCCTTGTCCGAAAGATCGATGTGAAGAAGGGCTAAAAGGCAGCATACGAATACCAGAAGAATGCTGACGATCATGGCCAGATAGTCGATGCGGGAATAACGGATCTGTACGTTGCACTGCAGGTCCGCCCCCTCTTCCAGGCCCGGATAGCTGACGCCGGAAAGGGCGTCGTTCACATTGGAAGAGACCCATACTGTCGGCAGTTCCTCACCGATGGTATCCACAGTCTGGAGCGTGAAATAGTACTGCTCCTGCGGCTCCAGTTCCAGTCTCACACGGAAGCGCTGATAGGCATTATCCTTAATGCGCAGGATGGCCACCATCTCTTCATAGAGGATCTTCCCGCTTCCATCGATGACCTGGAAAAGAAGATTTCCCTGAGGCTGCATTACATTTCCGGGTTCGACGTTCGTCGACATACGGACTTCAATATAATCCACCTTCCGGTCAGTCGGAGTAAACGGCTGTACCAGAGGCTCGTCTCCACTCAGGATACCGACCGGCTGGGAATTTCTGCCCAGGCAGGATACGGTTTTACGCGAAGAAAATACGGCGGCATCAAAGATCACCACCAAAAGCACGATCACAGAAACCAGAAGCGCCAGTGCCCAGCGCATCCTGTTTCGGGTAAAACTTACGGTTTTCTTGGTAAACTTGATCAAGTTATCTTTCTCCAGTTTGGTTCATTTTCGGGGCTTTCTCCCTTTCACGCCCGACTTTTTCAATCTTCTACCTATTATAAGGAGTTTTTCCTATCTTTCAATGTTTCCGCCCTTCGTTATTTGCACAGTTTTCCTCTTCTTTCTGCATTTCACTAAAAATTTATCGTTTTTCGATAAAAAATGCTTGCATATCGATAATCGACGTGATAGTATAATGCCAGAATAGAAATTGTGCCGGAGACGGGTGCGCGCCCCGGGGACTTCCGGCCGGAAAAATAAAACTATCAGGAGGCGTAATCTTATGTCTGCATCAAATAAACCCAGTTACACACTTTGGCTCAACACGACTCTTCTCGCTTGTGCCGCATTCTTCATCTGCGTTCTGTCCGGAGATATTTTCGGCTATTCTTTCTGCGACTACTGCTGGCAGGACCATTTCTTCAAGACCGGTTACCTCAGCAGTTTATCTTTTCTTTCCGATGACCAGTTCCGTTTCCGGGTATTCCTTACCTGCTTTTACATTTCTACGGCGCTGACATACCCCATCCTCTACGGTGTGGTGGCGCTTCTGCGCAACCTGAAAAAAGAGAAGGTCTTCGACAAAGCCAACACCCGTCTGATGGCACTGGTTTCGATCTGCTGTTTCCTGATCTGTCTGGTGTGCTTTATCGGTTCCATCGCCTGCTACGCGCTGTCCGCCATCTCTCTGATCGGTCTTTTCATCGGACTCATCGTACAGTGTGTGCGTCTTGTCATGGATAAGGCCATCGATATGCGCGATGAGCTGGATCTGACAGTATAAGGGGGTGACGGATATGGCAATTATCGTAAACTTAGACGTCATGATGGCGAAAAGAAAAATCTCTGCCGGAGATCTGGCCAATAAGATCGGAATTACCCCGGCAAACCTCTCTATCCTGAAGAACCAGAAGGCCAAAGCCGTGCGTTTTAGCACTTTGAACGACATCTGTCAGGCCCTCTCCTGCCAGCCCGGCGACATCCTGGAATACCGGGAAGATGATCCGGAAGAGGAGAAGAAAATCTAAGGAGATACCCCAAAATGAATACCGATACGAAACGGGCAGAGATCCTGAAATACCTCTGTCTAGGCGTCAGCTACGCTTTTTCCTATGCTTATGTCAACATATTCGACAAATTCCATTCCCGGCTGTATACCACGATCTACCTGACTCTTTTGGCCATAGGCGCCATCGTCTGGCTGGAAATGACCATCCGGCAGAAATGCCTGGCAGAGGGAATTGAACCGGCCGGAATGCAAAAGATCGAGCCCCGGTTCTGGGAAGGGATCCTGCTTCTTTTAAGCATCGGCTCCTGCCGAGGTGATTTCCCGCTTCTTTCCTACTTTTTCATGCACATGGTGGTCATCTATATGGTCCTTTGCGGTACCGGACATCTTCTTACGGAAAGTTCCTCCTGTCTGATGCCGCTGGATCTGGTCAACGGCTGCATCCGGATCCCTTTCAAGAATATCTTTTCGCGGTTCTTCACCTTGCTCGAGATTTTAACCAACCGTAAAAAGGAAGATTCGGAAGAAAAACCTTTCGTCCGGACCATCGGTATCCTGGCTGTGCTCGGACTTTTTGGGATCATCTTCCTGATTGCCCTGGAAAACCTCGCTTCCATGGACAAAAACTTCCTCTACCTGGAACAGTGCATCGATGAATATCTGGCCAATCTTTCCATTTCCGGTTTCATCGCGAAATTCCTTGTCAGCCTTCCGGTAGGTGCTTTCCTTTTCGGCCTGTATCAGGGCGCGACCCGGATGGACCAACAGGAGGAGAAAGACTATCACGAGAGGCTCACCCAGGATTCCCTGAAGTTCCGCTTCATGCCGGATCTTCTCTTATCCTTCGTGATCGGCGCATTTATTCTGGTCTACCTGGCCTTCTTTATTTCCCAGTCCGGGTACATGTTCAGTGCCTTTGCGGGGATCCTTCCGGAAAAATATACCGCTTCGGAATATGCGGTCAGTGGATTTCACGAACTCATTAATGTGGTCATCCTGAACTTCCTGCTCCTGATCTGCGTGCGCCTCTTCGGTTCCCACGAGAACCGCATCCTTCGCATCCTGAGTGTGATCGTGATGGGCGAGAGCCTGATCTTCTCCTGCATCTCCGCCTCAAAGATCATCCTTTATATGTCCCGCTTCGGTTATACCATCTCCCGAACACTGGGACTTTGGGGCACCATCGTGGTCTTTGCCGGCGCCATCTGCGCGATCATCTATCTTCTAAAAGAAAAGCGCACCTTCCTCCCCTGGCTGTGGTTTTCCGCAGGAAGCTATGTGACCATGCAATTCATCACCTGGGCCTTCGTGTAAAGGAAACGAAAAAGCTTTCTTGAGCTGTCCTCGGGCTACGCCCTGAGGAGGCTTGTCGAAAGCTTTTTCATTCTTACTTGATTCGAATACAGAATTCGAAGAAACTCATTTCTCGAAGACAAATGCCTTTGGAAGGAGATCTTTCAGCGTACAGGTTTTTGCCTTTCCGTTCTCTTCTGTGACCACGGTAAATGCACTTAAGTCCACGTGTTCGGACAGGACCTGACGGCAAACGCCACAGGGGTAACAGGGTTCAGCCGGTTCCTCGTCTTTCGGAGCGCCCACGATGGCAATAGAAACGAAGTCTTTTTCTCCTTCACTGATCGCCTTGGCCAGCGCCACCCGCTCGGCGCAAAGGCTGGGAGAAAAGACCGATGACTCGATATTGCATCCGGTAAAGACCTTTCCTTCTTTCGTCAGAAGGGCAGCGCCGACTGTGAAGCCGGAATAAGGGGCATAAGCCATTTTTCTTGCCTCTTTGGCCTTCTGTAACAGTGTGACATTGTCCATGATTTCGGCTCCTTTCCCGTTTTTCTTATTTCACCAGGCGGCTGGTACCCAGACGGTCCGCACCGGCCTCGATCATGGCCTTGGCGTCCGAAAAATCCTTGATCCCTCCCGCGGCTTTGACCTTTACTTCCGGCGCTGAATATTCCCTGAGGAGCCGGACATCCTCCACTGTCGCTCCGCCGGTGGAAAAACCGGTGGAAGTCTTGATGAAATCCGCTTTTGCTTTACTCACCAGCTCGCACATCTTGATCTTTTCGTCACGGTCCAGCTGGCAGGTCTCGATAATGACCTTTAAGATCACGCCCTCGCAGGCTTCCCGCATAGCCAGAAGCTCCATGAAGATCCGGTCGTAGTTTTTATTTTTCACATCGCAGAGATTGACCACCATATCGATTTCCGAAGCACCCTGCCGGATCGCTTCTTTGGCTTCAAACACCTTGACAGAAGTGGTATTGTATCCGTTCGGAAAGCCGATAACGGTACATACCGGAAGCTTTCCCTGAAGGATCTTGACCGCCTCTTCCACATAGCACGGCGGAATGCAGACACTGGCCGTTCCCGCTTCCAGCGCCGCTTCGCAAAGAGCGCGGATCTCGTCACTTGTGGAGGTGATCCGAAGCAGGGTATGGTCCACTTTACTTACGATCTTCTTTTCTTCTTCGGTATAGTTCATACAGTAAATTCACCTGTCCTTTCTTATTTTCCGGCCCGCATTTCTTTCCAGAAAGATTCTCCGGAAAGCTCCGTCGTATTCACGCCGAAATAGTCGCCGATCGTTCTGGCAATATCCGCATAGGTCTTTCGGACTCCCAGATCCGTTCCCGGTCTGACCCGGTCTCCGTAAGCCAGGAAAGGCACATTTTCACGGGAATGATC
>CADBGD010000026.1 GCA_902794115.1 Oscillospiraceae bacterium | reverse complement strand
CTGACAAAATGTAGACATTTTTTGCAAATTCACTGAAATTTTTTTAAATGTTTACTGAAAAGTAATTGCTTTTATTTAAATAGGGGCTTATAATTGTGACATAAATGTGAATGTTTTGTGAATGGCCAGGAGGTAAGGGTTATGGTTAGATTGAACAAAACAAAAAAGGGCTTCACACTTATAGAGATGGTTCTGGTAATCGCAATCTGCATAATTTTGGCTGTAGTCGTGTATTATAGTGTTGCTTCTTACCTTGGCAAGGCAAAGTCTGCAACTTCTAAGATGAACGAGCACCAGAGTGCCATTGAGTATGTAACTGCCCAGGTCTTCTGATTTTTCTCTCCCACTTTTTTTGGAAGACCGCTTTTTCATTTTTCGAAAAAAAGAACTGTCCGCTGGTTCCTTCACCAGTTGAACAGTTCTTTTTTTATTTCCTTATTATCTGAAATCTGCGAAATCCGTATTATGACGGGAAGAAGAGTTCCCGGGCATTGTGGTAACAGATATTCTGGGTAATGGCGCCGAGCCGTTCCATATCTTTCGGATACTCTCCGCTTTCCACAAGACTTCCTAAGTAATCGCAAAGGATCCGGCGGAAATACTCATGACGGGTATAGGACAGGAGACAGCGGGAATCGGTCAGCATGCCCAGGAAACCCGGAAGATAACTTTGCGAAGCCAGAGATTTCAGATGACGGCGGATGCCTTCCTGATGATCGTTAAACCACCATGCAGCACCGTGCTGGACCTTCATGGGAATCGTTCCGTCCTGGAAGCATCCGATCAGGGTATCGATCAGAGCATCATCATTCGGATTGAGGCTGTAAAGGATCATGCGCGGCAGCGCGTGCATTTCAGTCAGATAGCTCATATAGTTGGCAAGAGGGGAAACGAAATTTCCGCCGGCGATGGTGTCAAAGCCGGTGTTGATGCCCAGGTTCCGCAGAGCTTCTGCATTGTTGTCACGACGGCAGCCGAAATGGATCTGCATGGCCCAGCCTCTCTGTGCGTATTCTTTACTCAGGGCGACGAGAAGAGCACTGCGATAGATGGCTTCTTCCTCGTAACTTAAAACTGTATCTTGATCCATCAGACGGAGCCGCAGGATGCGGTCCGCATCTTCTTCTGTGGCCGGAATAAAGACAAAATTCTCCATGCCATGATCGGAAAGTTTGCAGCCGCGTTCCGAAAAAAGATCCAGGCGGCTGTGAAGGGCGGCAAGAAGGTCGGAGAATCCGGAGATCTGCATGCCGCTTACTTCCGAAAGCTTCGAAATATACTCCGGGAAATCCTTTTTCTGGATATCCAGGGCACGGTCAGGGCGGAAAGCCGGAAGTACGATGGGTGTAAAGGAAAGATCGTTTGCGATCATCTGGTGATAGGAAAGATCGTCAACCGGATCATCTGTGGTGCAGAGAAGCTCCACATTGGATCTTGTGATCAGATCCCGGGCACGCATGTTGCCGGATGTGAGCATGGCGGATGTGGTCTGCCAGATCTGCTCGGCATTATCCGTGGTCAGCGGATCCTTGATATCGAAATAGCGGAGGAGCTCCAGGGCTGTCCAGTGATACAGCGGATTTCCGACAGCGCCTTCAATGACCTGAGCCCAGGCAAAAAACTTCTCATAATCATCCGCATCGCCGGTGATGTATTTCTCGTCGATACCGGCGGAACGCATCAGTCTCCATTTATAGTGGTCTCCGGAAAGCCAAAGCTCCGTGAGATTCTTATACGAAATATTCTCCGCAATGTCCTTCGGATCGATGTGACAGTGATAGTCGATGATCGGACAATTCTGCGCATAGTCGTAGTACAGACGCTCGGCAGTGGGGGAAGAAAGAAGGAATTGATTTCTGATCAGTGTGGCCATGAGATGCCTCCTTGTTACAAGTCAATGCCGGAAAAAGCACCGGCGAAGGGAAATGTCTCTCTTCATAATAACAGAATTCCAGGCGCCGGACGTCTGGAATCAGTCTACGAATAATGGATTTTTATTATAAAATATGCTAGAATGTTAGTCAAGAAACTGACAGAACTGAGGCGAGTATTATGGAATTCATGGAAAAGGTCAAAAAGTGCGGAATCGTACCGGTAGTCGTAATTGAAAATGTGGAAGATGCCGTTCCGACGGCAAAAGCACTTCTCGGTGGCGGGATCTGCTTTATGGAGATCACATTCCGCACAGCTTGTGCGGCAGACGCCATTTCCCAAGTGGCAAAAGAAGTACCGGACATGATAGTGGGCGCCGGCACGATCCTCAATCAGGAGCAGGCCGAAAAGGCAGTGAAAGCGGGTGCTTCCTTTATCGTATCTCCCGGTCTTTCCGAAGATGTAGTAATCTGGTGTCAGAAGAACCAGATTCCGGTAGTTCCTGGCTGCGTGACCCCGTCCGAGATCATGAAGGCGAAAGCACTGGGACTTTCTGTCGTGAAGTTTTTTCCGGCACAGGTCTATGGTGGCATGAAGGCCATCAAGGCACTGTCTGCTGTATTCCGTGATATGCTTTTCCTGCCTACCGGCGGCGTCAATGCCGACAACCTGGGTGAGTTTGCCAAAGAAAAATGTATTGCGGCCATCGGCGGAAGCTGGGTATGTACCGGAAAAGATATTTCGGCTCATGAGTTTTCGAAGATCGAAACTCTGAGCCGGGAAGCGGTGGAGATCATCGCCGAAGCAAGAAAATAAGACGGAGAAATCCGAAAAAGGAGACAGCCATGAAAGTACTGACAATGGGCGAGATCATGCTCCGCCTGAAAACAAGAGACAATGAAAGATTTATGCAGAGCCCGATGTTTGAAGCGACATTTGGCGGAGGCGAAGCCAATGTGGCCGTATCCCTGGCGAATTTCCATATGCCGGTGGAATATGTCACCATCCTTCCGGAACATACACTGGGTGAAGAGTGCCTTTCGGAACTGCGCCGTTTCGGTGTGGGCACCGACCGGATCATCCGGAAAGAAGGACGTCTTGGCATCTACTATCTGGAGACCGGTGCCAACCAGCGTCCCAGCAAGGTCATTTACGACCGTGCCGGATCCACGATGGCATGTGCGGAGGTGTCCGATTTTGACTGGGACAATGTATTCGCCGACGTAGACTGGTTCCACATCACCGGTATCACCCCGGCCATCTCGGAAAGCGCGGCGCAGGTTTCCCTTGCGGCCGTGAAAGAGGCAAAGAAGAGAAACATCACCGTGTCCTGCGACCTGAATTTCCGCAAGAACCTGTGGAAGTACGGTGTGGAAGCAAAGACCGTGATGTCGGAGATGACGAAGTATACCGACGTGGTCATCGCAAACGAAGAAGACTGCCAGAAATCCCTGGGCCTGACCATTGATGTGGATGTGGCGGAAGGCAGCCTGGATACCAGTAAATATGAGGCCCTGACTAAGAAGGTCATGGAGGTCTATCCGAATGTGAAGAAGGTGGCGGTGACTCTTCGCGAGAGCCACAGCGCAGATCACAACGGATGGGCAGCCTGCATTTATAACGGTGACGAATTCTATGTCAGCCGTCACTATGAGATCCGGGATATCGTGGATCGAGTCGGCGGCGGAGATTCATTCGGTGCCGGATTGATCTATGGTCTCCGTACTTATGATTCGGATAAAAAAGCACTGGAGTTTGCGGTGGCGGCAAGCTGCCTCAAGCACTCCATCCCCGGTGACTTTAACCGCGTAACAGTCAAGGAAGTCGAGACCCTTATGGGCGGAGACGGATCCGGCCGGGTAGTCAGATAAAGATCACCTGCGCTTTTTGATCTCGTTTCGGACGGCGATGCTGACCAGGATGGTACCGGTGATAAAAAGGTAGAACCACCAGGCCATGTTGCCCCATAACCGGTTGGCGATATAGGCAACCATACCAAGGACGCAGACTATGCCCAGAATGAGGTATTTCTTATTCCGGCGGGCATAGCCCAGGATCAGGATGAGGAAGCTGATAATGCCGAACAGGATCAGGCTGAAAGAGTCGTTGACGGCGATCGTGATCGCCGAAAGAAGCCACATTTGAATACAAGCAAGGACAAAGCGGACCGTCGGAACAGAAGACGGTCCGTTGTCATATTCGGACCGGCCGCAGATCCAGTTCATGAAAAGAAGGAATACGGTACCGGGCAGAAGATAGGCGGCTTCAAAGATGGCGGAAAGCGACGGCAGGGATAAGAAGGGCATCCAGGACATCCAGGAAAGAGTGAAGAATATAAGGGCGATCCCACGACGGCGGGAGGTCTTCTTATCTGTTCTGAAAATGTAGACCAGCTCCAGTACGATAAATCCAAGAAGCGCCAGGAAAAGCACTGTTGACGTGGTGATGGACAATGAAAAGCTGCGAAGCAGCGCATCCAGATGTCCGGTAGAGTGGACATTGTCACCGGCGGCAATGGCAGTTTGGGCGATCTTACGGTCCGGGATGCGGACCAAGGACGGAACACAAAGGAAAATAAGGATCTGGGAAAGAAGCGCGCCCCAGAAGAAACATTCTTTTTTGACCGGTTTTTCGCTATTTCTGGTTCTGAAAAGAATCGCGCAATAAAGAAGGACCGGGATCTGAAGGAGAAGTACATAAAGGATGACCGGACAGTCTCCCGGATACCCCATGTAATGGTCGAAAAGCAGAATATAAAGACCGGTGCAGATGACAGAGAAGAGGGAAACGTATGCCACATGGTGATCCTTTGTCAGAAGCATATACCCGATGATGATCAGCATCAGAAGGACCGGAACTACCGGATAGTAGGATCCGGGGTGGGACATAAGGAAGAACAGGATCAGGATCCCGCTTATGACCGATGTCCAGAGAAGTAAAGAGAAGCGGAAAGGAACTTCGTTATTCTCCTTCAGAATATCCAGTTTCGAGCCGGCCATATATTTCTTTCCTACAAAGTACAGTACGCAAAGAAGTGCCAGAACGGTATGGATGAAGAATGTGGAAAGGTAAATGGAATCTATTCCCAATGCCGGGAAGATAGCCCGGACGGCAGGCAGGAATAATGAGAAAGAGGAAAGTCCCGCCAAAGAATAGATAAGTGCCCGGGTCGGGGCGAAAGTGCCTTTGCCGTCGCCGGAAAAGCGCTTTTCGGAAAGACGGTCAGACAACAGGAAGGAGAAGAAAAGACCCGGGATCAGAAGCGGGGTCAGGTGATTCAGAACATAGAGTGCAAGGTAGGAATCCGGTCTTGCAGAGTAGAAGATACCGGAGATCGAAAGAATGGCCAGCACTACAGAAGAAATCACGATGGAGAGCCACTGTGCGGTGGAGGCCGTGAAGGATTTCCGGGTCCTGGAAACATAGTACAGAATCGCCGGATACAGGAAAAAGATCAGGCTGAATACCAGATGAAAAACGGCGATCGTGGAAGAAGCTACTTTTGAAGTGGCATGTAAAACGGCAAAGAACAGAAGGATAAAGTAGGGCCAGACGATGGCGTGGTAGCAGCGTGCCGCGCTGATGGAGGCGGGGAGAGTGATACGTGATTCTTCCCGGACATTTCGGAGATCATGGCGGTTGGCAGAGAGCAAGGTTCCGCCAAGAAGCAGAATGGTCACGACTGCCAGGCCCGGAAGCGGGCGGGATCCCAGTGAAATACAGAAGAGCGTGCCGAAAATGACGCAGAAGTGGTACAGAATCAGACTTGAAGTACTGGTGTAGAAACGGTGATGAGGGATCAGTTCAAACACAAGATATAGGATCCCGGAGATGGAAAGACCGATCAGCGCATACTGGGCAAAGGTGAGATCCAGAGACGGGAAAAAGCCGGAGACCCTACGGGCAGCGCCGATTTGCGGGAATCCGGTGACAGATACAATATGCAGGGCGGTCCCGAAGAAGAGAGTAAAGACCGGAAGGATCGCGCCGGAAAACAGAAGAGGCCACTTCTTCTTAAGAGACAGCCAGATCAGGATCGTGGCAGGGACTATAGTCAATGCCAGGAAGAACCAGTCGTCGGACCGGAACATATAGGAGCAGGAAGCAAGTGTGCTGAAAATGAGAAAGACAACGCCGGCGGCAAGGAAGATGCCGGAAAGTGTCTTTTTCATAGACGGAACATAAGAAAGAGCGGTGAAAGTCACGCCCAGAAGGACCAGCCAGCTGCAGAATACCAGGAGGCTTCCGCCGGAAAGACCCATGATCTGGGCCATGCCCACCATGATCAGAAGCAGGGACGGAAGGCAGAGCAGTCCGTTTTCTTTTCGAAGGACGGAGGACAGCAGGAATGCGGCGGCCAGAAGAAGCAGGAATGTGCCGGAGAACAGATTGGAACCGGACAGGCAAAGAGAAACCAGCGTCATGACATACATGTTGACAATGGCGTATACCGTGTACACTTTCTTATAAGGCAGGAAAGCGGAGTTTTCGGATATCGGGTTGAGCTTCGGCGCAAGAAAGACGACGCCGGAGGCAAAGAGCGCCAGAAGGAGTACGTCCAGCGAGAAGGGGAAAACGAATATCTCCACGATGGAAAGGACGGAAAGACTCAGACTGATGAGGGAACCGGCGGCAAACACCCGGCTTCGGAAGAAAATACCACCGAAGAAAAGGAGCAGCATCAGAGAACTGAATGCCAGAAATGAGGTGCTGAAAATTGCCGGATCTTCCAGCGTAAAGGTGCTTCCGAGAAGTCCGAATGCGGCGGAGCCGAAGATCGTTACCGGCAGGGCAATACTGCCGATGGTGTAAAAGGACATACTCGTGTTCGGGAGTTTGAGTTTGGCTTTGGCAAAAACACCTGCGCCCAGGAAAATGGCGCTGAAGGAAAGCAGCGAGATCGCCCGGACACCGGCGGAGAGGAAACTCCAGGTGGCAGAGATGAAGCCGATCGAGGCCAGGACCAGAAGGACCACACCCACGACCAGGATCATTGTGGAGAAAGAATTCTCCTTTGCGGAATCAGAAGTGGAAGACTTAGGAAGATCCGTTTTATATGGCATATCCGGAACGGAGCGGGCCTGGATAACAGCCGGCGCCGAGGGGGTCGCTTTCGGCAAAACGTCCGGTACGGAAGAAGGGACAGGTGCATTTTCAGGAGAAGGAATCGGCTTTTCAACCGGAGATGCAGGAATCTCCCGCGGAAATGACTTCGGAAATGAAGTGGAGGAAAAGGCCGGCGCGGATGTTGAACCCTTGGATTCCGGCTTTTGCAGCACACCTAACCTGGCATGCGGATCCAGTTCCCGGACCTGATCCTGGAGCTGTGCGACATAGCGGCGATACTGTTCTTCGGTATATTGATGCTGTGATTCTCTCCGGGCATGCTCCTCTTCCATGCGCCGGATATAGTGACGGCTGGCGATGAGGAAAATGAGCAGAGGAATAGGAGACAGCAAATAGACTGCGAGTAGAAATGCAATAATCGGACCCATAAACACACCCCTTTCAGTAGGAATATGAAAATGCTTTGACTATCAAACTAATTTCAATATACTCGCAGTCTATGTACTTGTCAAGATTATTTTTGTAAAGGTTCTTTTTCTGGTCAGATGCCGAAAAGCGCGGCTACTGCGGCTTTATCGACTTTGGATCCGATAACGCAGAGCTTACCGGTAACGTCAGCACCGCCGAAACGGACATCTGCTTCGCCCGGTACATAGTCGAAGTGGATCCACTTGCCATCTTCACCGGCGACGATGCCCTTGGCACGCAGGATCATGCCGAAGTCACCGCTGTCCAGCTCTTCCAGAGCGGCGCGGATCGCGGCGTCGGAGAACTTTTTCGAGGTCTCGAATCCGACACTGTCGAATACTTCATCTGCGTGATGGTGACCTTCGTGATCATGGTGGTGGTGCTCATGGTCGTGATCGTGACAGCCGCAGGTGCAGTCCGGGCCATGATCATGATCGTGATGATGTTCATGATCGTGATCGTGATCGTGGCAGCCGCAGGTGCAGTCCGGACCATGGTCGTGATGGTGATGGGCATTTTCTTCTGCTTCCAGGAGAGCGGCAGCCATATCTTCTGCTGTGATCGGGTTCTCGATGGCTTCACGGATCTGTGTGCCGGAGAGATTTTCCCACGGTGTGGTGATGATCTGGGAGTGGTCGTTGATCTCGCGGATCAGGGATACAGCGGTGTCCAGCTTATCCTGGGAGATATTTCCGGTACGGGAAAGAATGATCGTGCCGGCGTATTTGATCTGGTTCTCGTAGAACTCCTTAAAGTTCTTCAGGTAGATCTTGCACTTGCTGGCATCGATGACGGTAACGGTACCGCAGATCTCGGTGCCTTCCACTTTCTCTACCGCGGCCACAACATCGGAGAGCTTGCCGACTCCGGAGGGCTCGATGAGGATGCGGTCCGGAGAGAACTTTGTGATTACGTCTTTCAGGGCGGTGCCGAAATCACCTACCAGAGAGCAGCAGATGCAGCCGGAGTTCATTTCCGTGATCTCGATTCCGGCTTCCTTAAGGAAACCGCCGTCGATACCGATCTGACCGAACTCATTCTCGATCAGTACCAGCTTCTGTCCGTTATAGCCATCTGCGATGAGCTTTTTGATCAGCGTGGTCTTACCTGCGCCTAAGAATCCTGAAAAAATATCTACTTTCGTTGCCATGTTTCTTTCCTTCTTTCGTCTTTGAAATGCTTGTTAGCTGAAGTATATGATTTCGTTATCCGGTTTATCTGTCAGGTGGAAGTTTTCTACCTGAAGGCAGGGAATTGCAACCGGGTTGCCTTGAGAGTCATCACGGAAGAATCCGATCTTGCCTGTTACGGACAGCCATTTTCCGGTGGGGAAACCGGGGCGGACCTTATAAAGGCACAAAAGGGAGATCATTCCGATATCATTGGCGCAGCAGGTATATGCCTGACGCTGCAGTACAAATGCTTCATCTTTATGTTCCCGCATGAGTGTGGCCTGACCGGTCACAGTGATGCGCTTGCCGTTATAACGCTTGACGTTGTCCAGCGCGTCGGTATAGAACAGGCCGAAGTCATCCGGAGCGATCACACACGGGTCTTCGTCCAGATTATAGGGGAGATAGTTTCCGATATCGATCATATTTCCGTCCATGCCGAAGAAGGACAGATTCATGCTCGGGTTCAGTGACTTTACCGAACCACGAAGCTTCGGAATATTATTGGTTTCCGGATCGACGCGGTTGAAGATCACGTTATCGCAATAGCGGTAGTAGTCCGCGAACATGGTCTGCATGTTGCGGTAGTAATCGTTATAGGTGGAAGCATCCACGATGGTGATAGCGGCAGCCAGTGCCCAGCGCTCCGGCACATCTACCTCGTCAAAGAAAGCCGCCGGCGAAACCGAGCCGTTCCATTCGATCAGGACCACATCCGGGTGGTACTTGGCATCGAGATTATAGGTGAAGGCACGGGTGACTTCATCCGTCTCCGCTGTAACGATCTTCAGTGACTTGCAGGGCGCTTTATCTTCCGGAGGAAGTTCAACTTCGCCTTCTTCGGTCAAAAGGATCAGGACCTTCTTATCCTGAAAACTTCCGTCACCGACCCAGCTCTGAATGAAGGAAGTCTTTCCGCTATCGAGAAAACCGGTGAAAAAATATACTAAACAGTCTTCCATCTTTTCTTCTGCCGACCGAGGGAAACATACTTTCCAGCACTTCGGGACGGCGTCCTTTCTTATCTTTATTAATAGACCAGATACTATTTTCGTATGTTAAGAGGAGAATTTCAAGCGCAAAATTGCACAAATCGCACTTTTGCGCCGTTCCGAGGTGAACGCGCCGCAAAGATGACCGTGCAGTGTTTTTATGCTAGAATGTGTGCAAATGTTGAGTAGAGCAGGAAGAGAGGTACGTATGAAGAAAAAGATCATCATTTCCCTTCTGACTTTTTCCCTGATGGGAAGTTTTCTGGCCGGATGCCGCATGCCGAAAAAGCATGTGGAAACCACACCTTCGGATCTGCCGCGGCCGACTGAAAAGACCGAGGCGACCACAGAAGAATCGCTGGAGACAGCACCGACACTTCCGCCTTATCACTGCATTAACCCTTCTTTCGATGGACTTGCTGCAGAAGAGATCTGCGAGATGCTGACCGTAGAAGAGAAGGCCAGCCAGATGGTGCAGGGTGCAAACTACAGGATGCCTTTGGAGGAGATGCAGAAGAACTGCTATGGTTCCGTTCTCTCGCACTACCCTGATTGGCCGGCTCTGACTCATGAGGAATGGATGGATGTCATCACCCGCTATCAGGATGCGGCACTTCTTTCCAATACACGTATTCCGTATATCTACGGCAATGATTGTACACACGGTGTTCTGGAAGCCAGCGGTTCAGTGATTTTCCCGCAGAATATTAATATCGGAGCGGCAAACGATGAAGGACTTACCTTTGAAGTCGGAGTGCTGACCGGAAGCGACATGCTGTACTGCGGATTTTTGTGGACATTTTCTCCCTGCGTGGCTTCTGCGCAGGATCCCCGCTGGGGCCGGACCTATGAGTCCTATTCCAGTGATGAGGCGCTGGTGACAAGCCTTTCTCTGTCCTATACCAAAGGATTGATGTCTCAGGGCGTGGCGCCTTGTCCGAAGCATTTCCTTGCCGATGGCTATACACTTTATGGTACAGGCGAGGATGGCCGTCTGATCGACCGGGGCGATGCCCAGCTGACACCTGAACAGCAGCAGAAATGCCTGGATGTCTATAAGGCACTGATCGATGCGGGGGTTCCAAGTATCATGCTTTCCCACTCCTCGCTGAATGGAAAGAAAATGCATGAGAATAAGGAGATGATCGATTATCTCCGAAATGAACTGGGATTTAAGGGTGTCATTCTTTCCGACTGGGAATCGATCCATAACTGCTCCGGTATGACCGACAAGGAGAACGTGATCCTTTGCGTCAACGCCGGTGTGGATATGTTTATGGAAGGGGATTCCTTCGAACAGACACGTGACTATATCGTGGATGCCGTGCATGAAGGAAGTATTTCCCTGCAGCGCGTGGATGAAGCGGTAACAAGAATCATCCAGATGAAAATGGACTGTGGCCTTTTCGAAGATCCGTTCTTTGAAAACCGTGTTCCTTCCTATGACTGGAACAGCACGCATGCCCATGAAGTCGCAAGAGAACTGGCGGCGAAGTCCATGGTTCCGCTGGTCCTTCCGGAGGATGGCCCGATTACGCTGACAGAAGGCATGAAGGTCTTCGTTATGGGCCCGGCGGCAGATGATACCGGCGTGCTTTGTGGCGGATGGACTTACCTGTGGCAGGGCGGTACCGATGAGGATGTAGGCGGACAGCACTTCTGCGCAGAAGGTCCTTCGATCCTGGAAGCACTTCAGGCCTCGGCCGAAGAAGGCGGATACGAGATCGTGACGGATCCGGAGGAGATGGAAAACTGTGACGTGATCATCCTTTGCGTCGGCGAAAGACCCTATGCCGAGTGGGAGGGCGATACGGAAGATCTTTCCATTACCGGAGAACTGGCACTGGAAGGAAATGAGGAAGCGATCGATACGATCCATGAGTATAAGGAAAACAAAAAGAAACCGAAGCCGGTCATTACGCTTCTGGTTGCCGGAAGAAATGTCATTATCGAAGATTACGTGAAAGACTGGGATGAGGTCATCATGTGCTATCTCCCTGGTTCGGAAGGCGGAAACGCCGTAAGTGATATCCTTACCGGAAAGGTGGAATTCCAGGGAAGGCTTCCGATGCCGTACTATTCTTCTGTGGAACAGATCGGTACCGAAGAGTGCTGGCTGAATGTAGGATTTTCTGCGGCAAGAACGGAAACAGACGAAGAGGGCGAAGGTCAGACCACCGAGACAGAAGGCTGATTTATCAGGGGGAGAGAGACATCAATGGAAGAGCAGGAGAAAGCCCCATACGGATATTGTACCAACTGTGCCGAGCCTTTCGACAAGCCGTATACACATTGCCCCTTTTGCAATGCCGTGAATCCGCATTTTGAAAAGGACATTGAAAAGAGTAAACAGAATTTCCAGGACAAGCTGGCGAAACAGATGGAAGCCAACCGGGAGTGGGCGGCGCAGAATCAGGCAGAGGTCAATGCGGAAGTGGATGCCCGCATTGAGCAGAATCTGGCGGAAATGAAGCAGCAGCTCAGGAATCCGAAGAATCTCCTGAAAAGTGAGAAGAAGACATCCGTAACATCTGTCACACCTGCTCCCCGTCCGGAAGACAACCTGGGCCGCGCCTTCGGCATGAAGCCGCAGAATCCGAATCAGAAAGGAAACAGTTCCTGCCTTCTCTGGGTGCTTCTGGTCCTTGGCGGCATTGTCTTACTGGTGGCCGGCCTGTGGCTGATTTTGAAATAGGGAGGGCGAAAAGTGCTTTCCGAAAAGAATAAAAAGTGGATCAAACGATGTATATAAGGTCGGAACCGAGGTCTACATTTTTTTCATTCCGGTGTATGAGAACACCTACTACGAAGCGAAGGGGACCGGGCGAAGAGTCGAAGAGGATGAGATGGTCTCTAAGGTTAGAAAGCGCAACAATGTAGAGATAACACTCAGCGATCTGCTTATCGACGATACTTAGGAGCCGACCGGAAAAACCACATGATTCCACTCATTTGACTCCTGAATCCCGACTAAAGTGAAGCAAGTAAAAAAAGAACCCTTCGACACGCCTCCGCAGGAGCTTTGCTCCGAGGACAAGCGCGAGAAGGGTTGCTTTTTGTTTTTTCAGTTGAACGATCAGGTATCGGAACCGTTTCTGATCACGTTTCTCTTGATCTTACCGGAGATGGTCTTCGGCAGTTCATCTACGAATTCTACGACACGCGGATACTTGTACGGTGCGGTGTTGGTCTTGACGTATTCCTGGATCTCTTTTTTGAGTTCTTCGGAAGGAGTCGCGCGGCCCGGAACCAGAACGATGGTCGCCTTTACGACCATACCGCGGACACCTTGCGGGTCAGGAGTACCGGTAACGGCGCACTCGAGTACATACGGCAGTTCCATGATCACACTTTCAATTTCGAAAGGTCCGATACGGTAACCGGAAGACTTAATTACATCGTCAACACGGCCGACATACCAGATATATCCGTCCTCATCCTTCCAGGCGGTATCACCGGTGTGGAAGAAACCGTCATGCCAGGATTCCTTTGTCTTTTCCTCATTCTGATAGTAGCCGAGATACAGGCCGCAGGGAACCACATCTGTGGTCTTGATGCAGATCTCACCGGTGGTGCCGGGCGGGCAGTCATTTCCATCTTCATCGAGGATATGGACATCGTACGGAGTGACGGCTTTACCCATGGAACCCAGACGGATCGCGGAACCAACGAGGTTACCGATTACGAGAGATGTCTCGGTCTGGCCGAAGCCTTCCATCAGACGGATACCGGTGGCACGCATGAACTGGTTGAATACTTCCGGATTCAGTGCCTCACCGGCAACGGTGGCGTACTTCAGAGAAGTCAGATCGTACTGGGACAGATCTTCTTTTACGAGGAAACGGTACATGGTCGGCGGAGCACAGAATGTGGTGACATTGTACTTGCTGAACATCGGCAGGATCTCATTGGCATGGAAACGGTCGAAGTCGAAAGTAAAGGTCGGGGCTTCGCAGAGCCACTGGCCGTAAAGTTTACCCCACAGGGATTTACCCCAGCCGGTATCGGAGATGGTAAAATGAAGACCATTCGGATCTACATTATGCCAGTATTTAGCGGTAGCAAAATGACCCAGCGAGTACTTGTGGGAGTGAGCGGCGATCTTCGGGTAGCCTGTTGTACCGGAAGTAAAGAACATGACCATCGGATCGTTACCCGAAGTGGCATTTGCCGGACGGGCGAACTCATCACTGAAGGATGGCATCTCGTAGTTGAAGTTATGCCACTTAGCACTCATATCTTCCATCGGAAGGAAGCCTTTTCCGTCGTTACGCAGAACGGCTTCGTTAGAAAGGCCTGCTTCATCAACAGTGGCTTTTCCTTCCAGAACTTTCAGAAGATTTACGCCGGCTTCGTCATCGGCGCCGTTGGCCATGATGAAAGTGATATCCATACCTGCATGCTCGGCTGCTTTCTGGGCTTCCAGAGCAGTATCGCCATTACCTGTGATCACGATGGCAGAGACTCCGGCGGCTTTGAAACGGTAATCAAAGTCATGCTCTTTCAGAAGGTTCGTGGCCGGGATCGCGATAGCACCGATCTTGTGAAGTGCCAGGATGGAGAACCAGAACTGGTAGTGGCGCTTCAGCACCAGCATAACGCGGTCGCCGTGCTTGATGCCGAGGCTTTCGAAATAATTCGCAGTCATGGCTGTATATTTCTTCATTTCTGCGAAGGTGAAACGGTGGTCAGTCACGCCGTCTTTTGCTACCCACATCATGGATGTCTTGTTCGGTTCTTTCCCGGCCATGGCATCTACCAGGTCAAAGGCAAAGTTGAACTTGTCGGCTTCCGGTGTGTAGGAGATGGAAGTCAGCTTATTGTCGGCATCGAGAGTATCGTTGACATACTTTCTGTAGATCGGATCCTTCACGCCGGCCATATCAAAGTTGGTCTTGTTATCCTGAACATAGGATGTCTGAACTGTCTTTTCGTAGGTGTCGCCCTTGGTCCATTTTTCCGGATTGAGAACGATGGCGTAGAAAGTGCAGTCTTCGCCGCCGATCGCATACTCGTTATGCGGTGTTCTACTGTCGAAGAAGATGGAGTCACCGGGATACAGGATCTCGGAATGGTCGCGGAGCATGACCTTCAGGCAGCCCTTTGTTACGATATTCAGTTCCTGACCGGAGTGGGTAACGAGTTTATACGGCGGATTCAAAGCTTCTTCAGAATAAGGGATGGTGACCTCGAAGGGTTCGCACAGTTTGTTTCTGAAAAGATGTCCCAGACGCATGTATTTATAACCGGCGCGGCGGGTGATCGGAAGACCCTCGCCCTTTCTGGTTACGGCATATTCACGAAGAGAAGGGGTGGTGCCCTCCATAAGTTCGGAGATCTCTACTCCACAGAGATTGGCAACTTTATATACAAAAGTAAAGCTGAAATCTTCGCGGCCCTCTTCGTACTTGATGTACTCTTCCTCTGTTACTTCCACCTTCTCGGCCATATCCTTGGTCGAAAGGCCCATGTCCAGACGCAGCGCTTTGATGCGGCTTGCGACCTCCGAGATCTTCTGCTCGAGAAGACCGCTCTGATCGCCGTTCTTCAGTAATGTTTCGTTCTTTTCTAGTTCGCTCATTTTTGTTCCTCCATAAGCTCCCTACAAGTTGCGCTGCTTTCACATTTGAGGGTAAAAAAAACGCCCCAACGTCCACCTTGGACATTGAGACGGAAATCTTCCGCGGTACCACTCAATTTGCGAATTCCAATTCGCCACTTAATAGGTTCAATCAAACCCTTTGCCTTAACGCGGCTCCTACGTGTACAGTCTACTCGAATCGGGAAGACCCGGCTCATTCGGTGTACCAGCTCGGAAGCGATAGTCATCTGGATCATCCCGGATACCGACTTTCAGCAGGGTGTCGGCTCTCTGTGAGGCGAAATGGTCACGACCTTCTTCGTCATCGCTTTTTACAAGGCGATAATAATCCCACGGAAAAAGTTTGTCAACACATTATTTTCCGCAGGAAGAGGAAAAATCGGAAAAAGGGCAGAAATCGTCAAGTTTCTGCCATAATCGTTGCGAAATCGGGGGTATTCTCAAAGGGAAGTCATAGTGTATAATCTATCCTAGGGTTGGAAGATAATTCACACATTGTGTGATGGGCATATATGGAGGAGTTATGAATACTTCAAAAACAATTAAGAAGATCTGTGCGATTAGCCTGATTTTATCTATCCTGTTGAGTATGTGCGGATGTTCGGCCGCACTTTTCGGCGGAGATGATCGGACACTGGAAGAGTACGCACAGGAAGCAAAAGATGTCAGCACATCGATCATGCAGAATATCATTCGAGGTAATTTCGCAAATATTAAGCGTTATATCCGCAGCAGTGAAGAGGACGAAGTTGAGCAGATGCTGGTCAACATGGAAGACGACCTTCGTAAGTACGCGAAATTCACTCTCCTTTCCTCTTATACAGATCCCAAGAGTTATGCCACAGACGTGGAATTTAACGTGACACTGGTTTATGGAGAAGCCCATGCGTCAGTTCTTTGCTGCATGAGATTGAAAAGATCCGGCGGAAAATGGATCGTGGAAAACGGTATCCCGATCACCACAGACCTTCAGACTGTAAATGCAAATTTCCAGGAGGAACTAAAAAAAGAGAATGAAAAAAAGAACTAAGATTACGATTTGCGGTCAGGGAAAGTATTTCAGACTGGATACTGATCGTACAACTTATCTTATGGGAGTAGCAGATGGCCTATTTTTAGGCCATTTCTATTATGGCGGAAAGCTCTTTGACGAGGATCCGTTCCAAAATCCCGTATTGACCCCGCCGTCTTCGGAAAATGCGAAAGAACGCTGCATTTTCATGGATTCGTATCCTTTTGAGTATCCGGGATGGGGCGCCGGTGATTCCCGCGAGGGAGCGCTGAAAGTAAAAGATGAGACGGGGGCGACACGTACGCAGCTTCTGTATCAGGGATATGAAGTGCTTTCGGAAAAACCGAAGATTCCCGGGCTTCCTTCCACCTTTGCAAATGAAGGAGAGGAGGTGCCTTCTCTTCGGATCGATCTTTCTGATCCGGACACGGGAGTAGAAGTTTCCCTTTACTACAGTGTATTTGCCGAGTGCGATGCGATCGCCCGGTCTGTGGTCGTACGAAACGGCGGAAAGAGTGCGGTTCAGCTGGAGCGGGTGCTGTCTTCTTGTCTTGATATGACGGGAAGGGATACCCTTGGCCGCGACTTTGAACTTCTGACATTCCAGGGGATCTGGGCCAGAGAGTTTACAAGGGACCTTCGTCCGATCGGGTTCGGCCGCACGTCGGTTTCTTCGATCTGCGGAAAGACCGGAAACAAGAATCAGAGTTTTCTTGGCCTGGTTTCTCCGGGGATCACCCAGAACAGCGGCGAAGTCTATGGTTTCCAGTTCCTGTACTCCGGAAACTTCTGCTCGTCAGTAGAAAAATGCCCGAATGGAGATCTGCGTGTTTCGTTGGGGATCCATCCGGAAGAGTTCTCATGGAGTCTTCAGCCCGGTGAGAGTTTTTATTCGCCGGAAGTGGTCATGACCTATTCTGATGAGGGATTGGGCACCATGTCCCGGAATTTCCACCACCTGTTCCATGAGCATCTGATCCGTGGAAAATATACACATAGCAAGAGACCGATCCTGATCAACAACTGGGAAGCTACCTATTTCGATTTTAATACAGAGAAGCTTCTGGATATTGCCCGCACGGCAAAAGACTGCGGAATCGAGATGCTGGTCATGGATGACGGCTGGTTCGGCAAAAGAAATGACGACAGCTCCAGTCTGGGTGACTGGGTGGTCAATGAGGAGAAGCTCCCCGGCGGCCTTTCCTACTTAGGCGGGGAACTGGAAAAAATGGGCATGAAGTTCGGTATCTGGGTCGAGCCGGAGATGGTCTCTCCGGATTCAGATCTGTACCGGGCCCATCCGGATTGGGCGATCGCGGTTCCCGGAAGAGAGCCGGCGCGTTCCAGAAACCAGCTGGTACTGGATATTTCCCGAAAGGATGTGCGTGACGCGGTATTCTCCATGCTGGAAAAGGTTCTTTTGAGCACGAAGATCTCCTATGTGAAATGGGATATGAACCGGCATCTTTCGGACCTGTACAGCGCGGAACTTCCGGCCGGACGGCAGGGAGAATTCCTGCACCGCTATGTGCTGGGCGTATATGACCTTCAGGAGCGCCTGTTAAACACGTTCCCGGATCTTCTTCTGGAAAACTGCAGTTCCGGTGGCGCACGCTTTGACCCGGGTATGCTGTATTACAGCCCGCAGATCTGGACATCGGATGATACGGATGCTTTTGAACGCATCAAGATTCAGGAAGGCGCGGCTACGCTTTATCCGCTTTCCTGCCTCGGTGCCCATGTGTCGATCTGTCCGAATCATGTGACCGGCCGGACTGTGCCTTTTGAAACCCGTGGAAATGTGGCGCTGATGGGCACCTTCGGTTATGAACTGGATATCACCACTCTTTCTGATGAGGAAAAAGCACAGATCCGGGTTCAGACTTCCCGGTATCACAGATATAACGATCTGGTTCGGGAAGGCGAATACTATCGCATGGCTTCATTCCGGGAGAACGGTTTTTATGACTGCTACGGAGTCGTATCACAGGATCGTTCGGAAATGCTCCTGACCATGATCCATGTGCGTAACCAGCCTTGTTACCCGAATCGTACGGTTCCGGTCTTCGGACTTCTTCCGGAAGGCATGTACCGGGTCACGGAAATCGAGAAGGAAGAAAAGGGGGAGGAAGCGACGATCTGCGTGGCTTCCGGTGCCGCTCTGGCAAAGGCGGGACTGCGTCTTTCCTGCCGCTATGGCGATTACCAGTCTGTTCTTCTTTATGTGAAACAGATCGATCCGGAGAAGTAACGAATGATTCCGGAAGAACAAGTTCCATGTACGATCCTGCACTGCCTTGACGGAGCGAAGAATGCCACCGGCCTGACGGTGATCATTGACGTGTTCCGCGCCTTTTCCGTAGAGTGCTATCTCTATGAAGCGGGCGCCGCACTGGTCCGTCCGGTGGGAACGATCGAGGAAGCGAGAAGTCTTCATGAGAAGATACCGGATTCGATCCTGATCGGAGAACGGAAAGGCATCCGCTGTGAGGGATTTGATTTCGGCAATTCCCCGTCTTCGCTTCTGCGGGATAAGGTGGAGGGGAAGGTGGCGATCCACACGACCAGCGCCGGTACCCAGGGCATCGTAAATGCCACAAAGGCATCAGAGATCATCACCGGAAGCCTGGTGAATGCGCGGGCTATATCTGACTACATCTTGAGACGGAGCAGAGAAGAAGCGGAGAAGGGAAAGAGACTTCATGTTTCTTTAGTCGCCATGGGCCTTTCCGGTGAAAGACCGGCTGAGGAAGATGAACTCTGCGCGGAATATATCCGTTCTCTTGTGACGGAAGGAAAAGCACCGGAGGATTTTGAGGCGCGAAAAAGCGGCCTTCGGAATTTCGACGGCCGCCGTTTCTTTGACCCTGCTTTGCAAAAAGACTTTCCGGAAAAGGACTACTGGATGTGCATCGATCACGATCGTTTCCCCTTTGTTCTTTCCGTGAAGAAAGACGAGTGGGGATATTATTCCGAAAAGATCATGTCTCCAGCGCAGAGACCTGCGATTCCTCGATCGTAACTTCGATCTCAAGTTCTTCTCCGTCACGGCAGATAGTCAGCTTCAAGACTCCGCCCACGCCGGCACGGCTGATATAGGCATGCAAATCGGCAGTTGTTTTGATGTCATTTCCATCGATCTTGATGATCACATCTCCATCTTTCAGACCGGCTTTTTCCGACGGACTGTCCGCCATGACATCGTGGATGCCGACACCATGGTCCATACCGTAGGAAGAGGCATTACTGCTGTCGATGCTCTCCACATAGACACCGATATATGGCTTTATGAAACAGCCGTTTTCGATGATGCTGTCGATGGTCTGCTTGACGTTATTGATCGGGATCGCAAATCCGATATTCTCTATGGCTGCTTCGCCCATGGCGTTGCTGTTGGAGTACTTGGCGTTGGTGATGCCGATGACTTCACCATAAAGATTAAAGAGTGCGCCGCCGGAATTGCCTGCGTTGATCGCGCAATCTGTCTGGATCAGATCCATAGGCTGATCGTTGATGGTGATGCTTCGGTTCAGGGCGCTGACACAGCCGGTAGTCAGAGAAAACGTCAGTTCACCCAGTGGATTTCCAATGGCTAACACTTCATCGCCCACATTCATTTGATCGGAGTTACCGATGACGACCGGAGTCAGATCCTGGGCGTCGATCTTCAGAACAGCAAGATCGTTACTCTCGTCAAAGCCGACGATCACTGCATCATAAGACGTGCCGTCATAGGTGGTGACCGTCACTTCTTTGGCTCCGTCGATGACGTGGTGGTTGGTTACGATATACCCGTCAGATGTCAGGATAAAGCCGGAACCGGAAGCCGCTGCCGTAGTCTCATAACCATAGTAGTTATAGTCGATAGAGGTGTTGATGCCAACGGTGGAGTTGACATTCGCGGCATAGACCTCGGCCGGAGTATGTTTCTCATTCGTGTTCACCGAGACGGTGTTGATCGTGGTGGAATTACGATCGCCCAAAAGGATCGTGGTAGAGTCAGGGAAGGAGAAAACATTGCTTTTCTTCGAGGTATCGCCATTGTTCTGCGCGACTTTTCTGGCGGCGGAAACGGCTTCATAGCGTACCTGGTTCCCCCAGTTCCGGGAATACAGCATCATGCCGCCCATTCCGAGGGTACCTCCGAAGACCGCGGCACAGACAGCCACCCCCAGGAGCCTTTTCAGATCTGAGTTTTCTTTTTCTTTAGAAGGCTTCTCTTTCTTTTCTTTCTTTCCTTTTTTCGTTTCGGAAACAGATGCCGTTTCTTCGACCACAGGCTGGGTCGCGGACTGAATATTCGATTGCGATATGGTTGTCGGATTCAGTATAGGGGCCAAAACAGGGCGTGGATCGGAAAGTGGCTTCAGATCCTCATGATTTCCATTTAGATTGTTCCAATCTTCAGTAGACATATATCATCTGCTCCTTTCATTACTCTTTCTGATTTTTAGTATACTCTAGCAGGTCAAGTTTAAACCTAGCTAAAATGTCACTTTTCGTATGGAATAAACCGGGGAATAGAAGAAAAAGAGCCGTCTTCCTTGAAGAAAGGCGGCTCTTTTGTAATCTGAAAAAAGTTTTAGGATCAGATGATGTCCTTGTGATGCGCCTGCAGGCTCTTTACGGCGAAGTTCGGGTTGTTCTTATATGCCTTGATACCTTCGGCGCTGGCCTTAGCGGCAGCCATAGTGGTAATGTACGGAACCTTATGACGGATCGCTTCCTTACGGATATAGCTGTCATTATGGATCGATGTCTTACCGGCCGGTGTGTTGATGATCAGCTGGATCTCGCCATTTGTGATCTTATCGGTGATGTTCGGGCGGCCTTCGTAGAGCTTATTGACACGCTCTGCATCAATGCCGGCTTCCTTGATCATCTCATAAGACTTACCGGTAGCCAGAATGTGGAAGCCCAGTTCATTAAAGGCCTTGGCAATATCCACCAGTTCGTCCTTATCGCGGTCACATACGGACAGAAGAACGTTGCCTTCGTTCGGCAGCTTGGTCTGTGTTGCTTCCTGTGCCTTATAGTAAGCTTCACCGAAGTCTTCGGAAATGCCGAGGACCTCACCGGTGGATCTCATCTCCGGTCCGAGGACAGGGTCAACTTCCTGGAACATGTTGAACGGGAAT
>CADBGD010000025.1 GCA_902794115.1 Oscillospiraceae bacterium | reverse complement strand
TCTCTTTTTTTGTATCCACGGAAAATGCACTGTACCCCGCCGTAGCCGACTATGGACCCGGGGCATCAAAAAGGGACGCCCCGGTTCTTCCCCTTTCCCAATAAAAAACGTCCCGGTATTTCCCCGGAACGCACTTTCTGCTTTTTCAATGTTTATACAAACTGCTCTCTTCTTATTCCCCGCAGATCTCCAGTATCTTTTCACAGGACAAAGTTCCACCGAACAGATCCAGCGCAGAGCCCACCGTAATATTCACGCGGCCTCCGGACACTTTCTTCAGAGCCCGGATGTCCTCATAGGAATGGATCCCGCCGGCATAGGTAACAGGAAGCGCCTCATTTTCCGCATCATCCAGATAATCTGTAAAGATAGAAAACAGCGCCTGGTCAGGGCCGGCCGCCTTTC
Organism: Oscillospiraceae bacterium; assembly: GCA_902794115.1. Classification (GTDB taxonomy): domain Bacteria; phylum Bacillota; class Clostridia; order Saccharofermentanales; family Saccharofermentanaceae; genus Scatonaster. The sequence continues at coordinate 21,419 of CADBGD010000025.1, read as the reverse complement.
CTTCCACGTCCACGGCATGGACCAGAAACTCATCACAGGAATCTTGTAATCGCCGCAGAAGATCCGCCGTCAGCTTCGTTCTGGTGAACTTCTGCCAGCGGTCTGTAACGATATAGTATTCGCCGTCTTTTTTCCGGCAGCTTAAGTCCAGTACCACATGTTCTTTTCCCACTGCCCGGACCAGTTTCCGAAGGTTGTCGAAGTTGATTTTGCCGTCCGAGAAAACATAAGAGGTCACGATCACGTGGCTGGCCCCGGCCTGGATAAACTCCGGTGCATTTTCCGCAGAAATCCCTCCGCCGACCTGAAGGCCACCGGGATAAGCCGCAAGCGCCTCCATGGCAGAAGCTTTCGAAGCCTCATATTCCTCCGTGCCCGCCTTATTCAGCATAATGATGTGGCCGCCCGTGATACGAAGATCCCGGTAATATTCCGCAAAATACCCGGCCCCCTTTTCCGCCACGAAATTCTCTTTCGCGCCGGAATCATTGAGAGTCCCGCCAACGATCTGCTTGACCTTTCCGTTATGGATATCGATACAAGGCCGGAACTGCATTATTTCTTCCCTTCGCCCTTCTTCGGCACTTTATTTGTGAAGTCATGGAACGGATCCTGGATATCGTTGATCTCCCCGCCCAGACGACGGATCGCCGAAAGCGCCTCATAGAAAGTCTCCCGGTCGATGGTATGCACGGTTCTGTCCAGGTATCCCTTCAAAAGCGCGATGCCTCTGGGGTCGCCGTAGTCACCGATACAGATCACGGCGATGACCTTGGCCTTCATTCTGCGGAAGCCCGCCCGAAGCGCCTGATAGATCTCGTCCTGCTTTTTCTTCATACCCACATGGGTCAGCATGATCATCATATCTTCATAGGGACCGGTGATCTCCTCATCGGAGCGGTTCAGCATAAAGTCGATCAGGACCGGCACAGCCTGATCTCCTAAGCCCAGCATCATGACCTTGACCGAGTCGGCAATATATTCCTGGGTGCTGCTGAAACTGCAAAAACGCGACAGCACTGGTTCCATAGCCGGTGCATATTCCGCTGCGCCGAAGAAACGGATCGCCGCCACACAGGGCTGGAACTTCACGAAGAACTCATTCTCATCTTCGCCCTCTGCCGGCTGCCAGGAAGAATCCAGCACCATCTTCAGGAGCCACTCACAGGCCGGATCACCGAAGCTCTTGAGTCTTTCCACCAGCGGATACGGCGTTGCCTCATCGTCGATGATCTTCGCCGCCTCGCAGAAAGCCGAAAGCGCCGTATCCATATCCATTTCGGAAATGAACTTCTCGCCGGTCTCCCCGTCCAGATAACTTTTCTTCTCCTTCCAGAAAGGAGCCGTCTCTTTTTCAATATATCCGCGGAAATTCTTGAAGTGCTCCGCCATCTCGCCCTCGGTCGGGCCATCCGCCGAGCTCACCTGATCTGCAAACTTCTCACAGACCTTCGATAATCTCTCATTAAAATCGGTAAACAGTTGTGTCGTGCGCTCCATCTTGCACCTCCGCATAAATGTACTTATGCATTATATCATCTTTTCCCGAAGAAATGGCCGATTCTCCGCAAAAGGAGGACCGGCCTTTCTATTCTTCCTGAAATGCACTGTCCAAGCAGGTCAGAGTCTTTGTATCTCTGTCCAGTCCGGAATCAGACCGGGATCGATCCCCACACCGGAGACTCCGACCGTATCACCATACTGGTTCTGGTACACATGGTCCGAGACCACCGAGTGCTCCACGGTCGTGCCGTCGGTCCGCACATAGGTGTTGACGCCCATGGTCGCTTCGTGTCTTGCCTGGCTGATCCTCGAATCGGATGCCATCTTCTTATTCCACGAATCCATGATCATGTCGCTCATCGCCCGGCTGTTGTCCGCTAGCGTCTGCTGAAGCCTCGCCTGATTCATTTGGAGCTGCTGTTGAAGCGCCGCATTCTGTGCCTGAAGTGCCTGATTCTTCGCCAGTTCCTGACGGTTATGTGCTGAAGCGTGATCGAACTTTTTCCTATAGACCGAATCATCAAAACTGAAGGTAGATACCATCTGCATAAAAGCCGCTGTCGCCGATGCTTCATGTTCCGGATCCGTCGTGCAGAAATATATATTTTCACTGCCCCAGACCACATAATGGCCGTGGCACTTCCTCGCCATCGCCATCATGCCGACCATTCCGTATGCCGCCGCATACTGCGTGATCTTCGATTCCCATTCCATCGACGTCATGTCCATGCCGACCATAAAGACCTTTCCTTTTCCCGTAAACTTCCGAAGAAGCGATTCGGCCTTCGTGGAAAGAAGGAACGGTTCGGAGATCGGATTCGGATATGACATGTCCCAGGACTTCTGGAATTCAAACTTTGAGAAAAGCTGGCGCTTGGCAAGCTCGGGATGCAGGCCGAAAACACTTGGGAGCGAGGCATTTGCCACCGCCTTGATCGACGGGTCCTGAAGCATACGCACGGTGAAAATATTGAGATAATTCGAATAGGGAAGCTGCCGCGCCATCTTGAGCGGTAAAGTCTTACAGATCTTCCCGTCCACGAACTTATCAGAACCCATCAGCTTATCGAAAGATTCCAGAACATCCAGAAACATCTCGCCCGTGCGGATAAGCACAGTAGAACTTCCGTCCTTTGACTTCGCCAGCACCTGGGAAAGGAAAGGTTTGTCGATACCCTGATACATATTCAGCGTCACGCCCCGCGCCTCCCATCCATCCGGGATCACCATCCGGGCCAGCACCTGTCCGGTCGCATCGTCAACGATCTCCGTTCGGGGATCTCTGTTTCCTCCGGCCGAAGAACTTCCGCCCTGCTCATAATCAATATGCAGCTGCGCCCCACACGCCGGGCACTTTGCGAACTTCACGTTCTCACTTAGGTCCGAAAGCTGAAGCGTCTTCGCACAATTCGGGCAACTCAACGATTCGATCTTCATATCCCCACCCCCTTTTCCTATAACACTTTCAGTGTAAGAAACGAATATGGAATCACTATTATCAATATGAAAACTTTCTTACTCTGCGAAGAACAAGTCGGATTGCAAAAAGAAATCGGGGCCGCCTCATTAACTGAAGCAGCCCCGGTTTTTACTGTTTTATTTTCTCAAGCATCTATCGCTTATCCGCCGATTTCACCATTCTGTCCGTCTTCACCATCCTGATTGGGTGAAGTTGTGATGACGTCTTCGGCTCCGAAAACGATGATCTCCAGATCGAGTTTATCATAGTATTCTTTGTTCATGATGCTGTCCTCCAAATCAATCCTTCAAAGCCTTTTACGAATGTGCATCTACATAATCCCTAGCTGCAGAATAATACATATAGAGAGCTTTGACAAGGTCCTTCATTTCCTTTGTGCTGGTGTCACTTTGCAGGATCGCGTATACGTAATTCATAACGGAATACGAGGAGACCTGCGTCTCTTGCCCGTTACTTACGGTCACCTCAACCTTGCGGTCCAGTTCCATCACATTCAGGATATCCGATGTCACATAGAAGAGATTTCCGGATGTGTACTTTGTTCGGGTCTGGCCGTCTACAGTAATGGTGACATCACCGGTGATCGTGAAGTAGTGACGGATGCGGTTTCCGGCAAGGAATACGACAGAGGATCCGTAGTAACTTGCGCCGTCCGTGCACTGGATCGCACTTCTCGAAACATCAGCCATTGTGCTGTTCATGATCGTCTGAGAATCCGGAAGATCCAGCTTATCCTCGGCATATCTTGTGCTGGTCGGATTGAACTTGATCTGTGCGTAGTAACCGTAGGAAAGAAGTGCTTCTACGAAATTCCGTGTTGTCTCATCTGTGCTGGTCTGAAGAACATGCATGGCATAATCACGGACCTGGAACGGAGCGAAGTAGATCTCTCTATCACCATCGTACTTGACGGTCGCATTGATCGGCATCGTCATGTCGCTGATGTTGACTTCGCAGGTAAAGATGTAATAAGTCTTACCGTTAACATCTTCCGACTTGCTCGTATCCAGCTTCACATCCTGCTTGCGCAGTTTGACGACCGAAGTGTCATACTCGAAGCAAACAGTCGTATCGGCCGACGGATCAAGAAGTTCCGACTCGAGTTCCACATAGTAGTCAACACCGATTGTGTCGCCGATACGGAGTTTGAAGCCTTTCAGCTCAGCTGCATCGTCATTGACGATGAGTCCTTCTACTTTTTTCCAGCTGCCGCCTTCAAAATCCGCTGCACGGACATTAATGGGAGCGCTTTCATCGTAGGCTTTGGTCAGAGCAACGACGCCTTCGAACTCACCGTTTTTGTTTACGGTAAAGCTGTCCATTCCGATGATCGTCGGAGAGTTTCCGTCCCCCTGATATACCTGAACAGATACGGCAACATTGACGCCGCTTGTCGTTCCGGAAACCCGGACCGCCGACTTACTGGCCGATGCATCCAGAGTATCTACCGAGCCATTTGAAGCAAAGACCTGTACACCCAGTGTGAGCACGAGGGACAAGGTAAGTATCATTGATAAGATCTTTCTCATTGTCTTCATAGCGTGTCACCTCCTGTCAGTTGTTTTCCCAGACGACACCGCGTCCGGAACCGATCGCTACACCACCGAAGTAATCAGCAGTCGTTGTCTTGTATGCGATCACTTCTACTTTTACGATCTGGTTGAATTCTTCTTCAGTACCCACCCAGAGGAGGAAGTCCGAGCAATACGGGTTATCGCTCTCGCTTCTTTCTTCACCGGTCTGCTCATCGATCGGATTCGTATTAATATACGTATCATTCAGGTGATCAGTGATCTCTCTGGATTCGGTGCTTCCGTCCGCCATGGTGATCGTTACAAAGAGCTGAACGTCATCCGAAGATGCCGGGACTCTATTTCCTGTCGGATAGTAGTAAGTTCCGTACAGCGCACGGTAATCAACTTCGTCCGTATTCGAGGGTTCTTCAATAGAATACCTCGATGTATGGCCGGTTCCGTGTTCGCATCCGAAGGTCCAGCCATCCGGGTAGATCGACATATGATTGATCGCGAGAGCTACGCGATGAAGTCGTACATAGCGTACCGAACCATCTGTATACGTCAGTTTCAGCGGGATCAGATCATAGGTTGTATTGAAATATACGCGAATGTCCGGACCCGATTCTTCAACCGTGATCAGATCAGAAGACAGATCCGAAGAAGGATCAATCTCAACGCCCTCAACATTCAGAGGATTTTCAGCGTTCTGGTAATTGACTTTACGGATCGTAACATACGAGTTCGCAATATAGATGTACGCGTCTGTTGCTTTTGAAGGATCCGTATTGGCCGTGTAAGTTGCAAGTCTGTCGAACTGCCATCCTGCGCAGTCCTCTTCACCGACGATCTCGATTCCTGCCGTATTATTGTCCGGCGCATTCACGATGATAAGACGTACATTGACGTGCTTACTCGGCCCCATGAAATTCTCATCCCGGTCATCCCGACCCAGACACTCATTGAGCCAGTACTGATTGACATGTCCGCTGAATACGTCGCTGCTGTCCGACTTCATTGCACCGACAACAGCCACACCGTTACCGAAGATCTGCGGATATCCTACGTCATGGTCATAAAGAAGTGTGACGTCTTCGGCCCATCCGTAATCCGGATTACGGTCCGTTGCCTGGAGAACATAGTAGTCAAAAAGCTCATCGGTCGTCTTCTTCGGTGTCTTAATGATGAAACCGAGTTCCGTCATCACATACACCGGAATATCCACGCTGAAATCAGGAAGTGTCAGAGTATATACTGCGTACGGAAGTCCGATCTCATCATCTGCCGGCTGGAGAACATCCGGCTGCGAGATCTGGATCTGACCTCCGACCTGTGCATACTTACGGTTCTCTCCCAGGTACCATCCGTCCAGTTCCATCTGGAAGTAAGTGGTAAGAAGTTCGATAGTTGTTTCATCATCCAGAGCTTCAGCATTGAATATCGTATAGGCATAACCGTGATCGGCAATGTCTGTAAGAATGTAACGATCCGGCTGAGAAAATTCAACAAGGATCTCAAGTACAGCTCCAACAGGCGGAGGACTAGGAAGTGTAAAGCGGTTATTATTCACTTCAACTCCTGCGCCATCGATCGTAACCCGTTTGACCTCAAACGCTTCGGCCGTATCAGGCTGAAGTACGATCTCGATGTCGTCCCAGTTTTCCACTTCGATCATATACTCCACGCCGTGATCAGTGTTACGAGCGTCAACAATAGACCACGGATCGAAATCTACTTTTCCGGATCCGATCGTAGTCAGATGGATCGCAAACAGGTTATCCGGATCGATCTGGATCTCTTCGAAGCTGATGTTAACATCAATTTTCTTTCCCCATCCGCCTTCCGGTGCGGTGATCTCAAATTCCGCATCATCAAATGTTCTGACATCGTCGAAGTTGCCGTCTCCGTCAACATCGAAAGATGCCACAGCATCTTTAAACTCATATCTTTCATCCGTGATCTCCACGCGGAAAGATACAGATTCTGCACCCTCAAGATCTCCATCCGGAATCACATAATGAGGTGTGATCTCAATTTCGTTTCCACCAGGGATCGTGTAGTAGACTTTGGCTCTGTAGTTATCAAAATCGATCTCCATGCCATCGCCGGTATTCGGACCAGGTCCAATGGTATTCTCATCAAGCAGACAAATATCATAACTATGGAACCAATCTTCCGTTCCCTTATACATGACCAGCGTATTGGTCTCCTCGGAGAAAGACCAAAGACTCTTATCTACTGGAATATGCATATCATCGTATACCTCTACGCGCAGCGCTACACCTTCATAAGGAGTGAATGTGATGCTGATAGAAGCCAGATCTTCATATACTTCTGCAGGGATCATCCGGTCATCTACTTCCACGTCGCCGGATCCGGTGTTATACGAGATGGAATCGATGAGGCTCTGCTGCTCAGGATCAAAGAAGTACATACCATCTTCGCGCTGCGGTCCATGACCCAGATCGATAACCACATCATAGAAGGAATCCCAGGGTTTTCCGTCTTCGGGCCGGATCGTCAGAAAATATGCGCCGGTCCTGGGACCTTCTTCCTGACCTTCCTCGTATGGGAATTCTTCAAGACGGACATCGAATTGGCACGGATTATTCACATGGATATTAAGTTCCGTGTCAAAACCGGCATCGATCACAATTTCAATGGAATCATCTTCCAGATAGGCAGATTCAGGAATGAAATTATCTTCAGCAAGTACTATCTGTCCATCTTCCCCCTCATATGACACGTGCATATCAATTCCTTCTACCGGCGGGAAGATATAGATACCATTCGGATCGCCTTCATCATGTTCGAACATCTGCTCACGTTCCCATTTCCCATTACGGAATGCGTAGGCACCGCGGGTAAAATCTGCCCCGGTAACAGTAACATCACTTTGGATCATGAAAACGGATCCCTCTCCGCAATTCTCGAATACGCCGTTCTCGTCCAGGTTAAAAGAACCACCCGGCAGGATGCGAAGTCCGTTCGGATTGCCCTGATTCTCAGCGATTGCCAGTTCGCCACAGATTATCAAATCATAAACACGGAGTTCGGTAAAATCATTGTTTCCCTCGTTTGCAATCGTCAGTTTGCCTCCTTCTTCAATCGTGACCGAAGCAAAACCATCGACAGGATGATCGATCGTGTAATCTCCTAAAACTTCCAGTTCGTAAGCATTATCAGAGAACTGCATATCAATAAGATAGCGGTCAAGCGCTTCCATCTCTTCTTCACTCATCACCGCATCTGCTCGAAGAGTTCCCTCAAACAAGGGTGCATCATTGGAAACTGTTTTTCGATTCGCAACAGGCATCCCTGCCTCGTCGCAGAAAGTTACATTGTAGACGGAATCACCCCCGAGGCAAATTCGAGCATTCTCATCTCCTTGGATAACTGTAGAATTCTGGAGAATGTATACTTCTACATCTGGGATATCCTCAGGAACAAACTCGAATAAGTCTTCAACATAGATCCCCACGAGATCGCCATGCGAATCGTCCTCGAGGACCGTTGAAGATACATACGCTTCAGATGATCCTTCGCCGAGCATCTTCTTGTATAAGTACAGCACGCGGCTATTATCAGCGCTGACTGCCCTTGTGATCGGCAAATACGCCATACACAAGCCCAACGAGATCAATATCGACATTATACTTCGTGATATTTTATGAGTACTCATAGTCGGCCACCTACTTTCTCAAAAATATATAACTATATACTCCATCTTAGCAGGGAACAGTTATCCTTCGCGCCGTTATCAGGCATCCAAATCGTAAACATTCTGAAAATTGACAACCTCAAAGGTATGCTCTGATCGCCTTGAAAAGCACTCTCCTGGTATCAACAGATGAACCCCCAAAGCCGGATAAAAGCTTTTGGGGGTTCATATTACTAAACAGCTGAGTTGTTTGCGTTATGCTTCTCGCTTAGTATCCGCACTCCTTGAGTATCTGGTCGATCAGAGCTTTCGCATCATCCTGAACACCGAAGGAAGTTACCGCAAATACGATATTCCCATCCAGGATCATCACGCCATACATTTCTCCGTCTTCTTCATTGCCTTTCTCGTATCCTTGTATAGTCATGCGGTTTCCGTCCACCTCGACCGTTCCGATCAATTCGCCGGTGTTCTTCGCTTCCTGCGATTCTTCGACGCAATCGTTGTAATACTCCTGCGCTTCTTCCGGATCAATATAATCATCGAACATGACGGCAACGCCGACTCCGTCATTTGACTCGAGATAGGCGCCAAATGTCTCATTGCACCAGTCATCCTGTTCTTCAAAGATCATGAATCCATGTGCTTCCAGCACTTCCCGAACCTTCCTGCTTTGCTGGGATACACCGGTCTGGGCCGGCTCCGTACCCTTAGAATCAGACGAAGTATCCGGAACCCCTCTTGTCGACGATCCGACATCCGGAGTTGTCAGCGATGCCAAAGTCGTGCTGGAATCCGGTTCTGTCGTAGTATCCTTTGTCGGTGCCGGCGTATCTTCGGTAGAATCCGAAGGTTCATCCGTCTCATCCGGCTCGGTTTCTTCCGTCTTCGTGGTTTTCTTTGTCTTCTTCTTTTTCTTCGTGGTCTCCTCCGTCTTACTGCAGGCCGAAAGGACCATCAAACCGGACAGTAAAAGCGCCATCCATTTACATGATTTCTTCATTTTCCATTTCCTTCCTGCGGCAAATGCACTGTCGCCGCCCCATTTCTTTTTTCTTGCAGTATATCAGATATTTTTGAAAAAGAAAAAGACTGACCCATATGAGTCAGTCTTACTTGGAGGCACCACCCGGATTTGAACCGGGGATAAAGGTTTTGCAGACCTCTGCCTTACCACTTGGCTATGGCGCCAATTTCGCAATCAGCGAATAAGATAATACCATCAAACCTACTATGCGTCAAGCATCTCGGCATGATTTGCGTATAAGGAAAACTGATCGCGCATCAAAGAGCGAAGGAAAAAAAAGCGCACGAAGGACAATTGAATCCCGTCGGCCCTTGGCAAAAACGAGCATCGCGAAGTTTGCGCCTAGTACCGCTACGGGATTCTCTTAGCGAAAGCGTGTCCAAGGGCGCTTTTCACACCCGCGCTTTTCTAACTATCTGTTGCGATATTCTCAACAAATCCCCGCAATTCTATCCGGCAGATTGGCCATCGCTTCCTGTGCTGTCTTATACTGCTTCAGTTTTCCGATCACGCCTGCATCCGGCCGCGGGAAAATAAACGGCAGATCCGTCTCTCCCAGTCCCGGTCTCACCGGAAACGCCAGTTTCTCTTCTTCCACCGAGAACTGTGCATCCACACCGGGCTTATTTCCACGGGCATCCAGACGGATCCATCTTCCCAGAGAAGTAAAATAGACGAAATTCAATCCATGAAGGATCAGCGGCGACTCATCGTTATTCTCATCCAGCCGCAGATACTGATACCCCAGTCCTGCCGGGATCCCGGCCGCCCGAAGTAGCGCACAAAGAAGATGGGATTTTCCAAAGCAAAGACCTGTCCGCTTGTCCAGGACTTCCGAAGCCCGCAGGCACAGTTCTTTTCGTCCCGCATCATTACTATGGGAGATCTCATCTCTTACGAAAGTAAACGCCCGGAGCGCAAACTCCATCTCCGGATCCTGATAAGTCATCTCTTTTCCTTCGTTCAAGTCCTTCATGATGGTCTCCATGAAGTACGTAGACAGATAGGCCACCTTAATGTGGTTGTGGTTGATATATTCACTGACCTCGAGATACTCATCGAAGTTTTCGGCTTTAGTAAAGAATTCCATGTTCCGCTCCTTGCGCTGTGTTTGATGTCAGGTCCCTTGATGCGGCGCGTCTTTTTGGATCTCTTCTTTCGGCAGGAAGATCTTCTGTCCGCCCTGCTCGACGACTTCAAAATCCACTTCGTACACGTCCCGCATAATGTCCGGCTGAAGGACTTCTTCCACGGTCCCCTTGGCCGCCACGCATCCTTTTTCCAGAAGAATGGCCCGGTCACAGAACCTTTGGACCATGTTAAAATCGTGCATCACCACTACGACACTGTCAAGTCCCTGTTCCACCCGTTTCTGTAAAAGATCCAGGATGCCCAGCTGGTGCTTGATGTCCAGGTTCGATGTCGGTTCATCAAGAAGGATCCAGGGAGTGGTCTGGGCCAGTGCCCGCGCAATCAGGGTCCGCTGCCGCTCTCCTCCGGACAGGGACGCAAAAGCTCTTTTTCGAAGCTCCCATACGCCCACGGTCTTCATGGCATCTTCGGCGATCTTTCGATCCTCTTCTGTGTCTTTGTCCCAGGTGCCTTTATACGGGTATCGGGCCATCAGGACTACATCTTCTACGGCAAATGCACTGTCGCCGTTATTATTCTGCGGTACCCACGAAATGATCTGGCTCCGCTCTTTCGGCGAATAGGAAAGAGAATCTTTTCCTCGAAGCAGCACCGCCCCTTCCGGGCTCTTGATCTGCAGAAGGAAATGCCGGAGAAGTGTAGTCTTTCCGGAACCGTTGGGCCCCAGAAGGGCCGTCATGTGGCCCTGAAGGAAAGTATAGGAAATATCCGAAAGGATCGGTCTTTCGACTCCTCCCGGCTGGTAACTGAGGTTCTTGACCTCGATATCGACAGTTCTTCTTTCGTCGCTCATTGCTGCTCCCCCTTTCTTCTTTCCTTCCAGAGAAGGTACAGGAAAAAGGGCGCACCGGTGACCTGGGTAATGGCACCAACGGCGATCTCCGTAGGCGGTACAGCCGTACGGCTGATCAGGTCACAGAGGATCATGAAGATGGCTCCGCCGAAAAAGGCCAGCGGCAGAAGCCGTCTGTTTTTCGGTCCGGCCAGAAGCCGCATGATGTGCGGAATGATCAGGCTGACAAAGCCGATAATGCCGCTGACAGACACGGCGGCCGCCACCAGAAGAGATGTGGCCAGCACGGAAAGGGTACGGGTGCGTTTCACGGAGACACCCATGCTCTGGGCTTCCTGGTCACCGAAAGAAAGAAGATCCAGATCTCTTCCCAGGATACTAAAGCTCAGAAGCGCGCCGGCCAGCACGATCGCCATAAAGCCCACTTTGATCCATGTGGCGGAAGAAAAACTTCCCAACATCCAAAGATAGATCTGTTCCAGCTTCTGCCGGTTCCACATCATGAGAAGAGTAATGGCCGCCGTCAGCATAGATGAGCAGGCGATACCGGCCAGAAGGATCCCGGTAACAGAATGGGATGTGGCCACCCTCGCTACCCGGAATACCAGAAGCATGGTCAGGATCGCGCCGCCGAAGGCAAACATCCAGATGCTGCTGATACCCATAAACGAGAAAGTGATCCCGCATGCCATAGCAATCGCTGCGCCAAACGCCGCACCGGAAGAAATACCCAGCACCTGCGGATCCGCCAGTGGATTTCGGAATAAAGCCTGCATGACCACACCGGCAGCCGCAAGCCCTCCTCCCACCATACCGGCAAGAAGCACACGCGGAAGTCTCACGTCCCAGATGATGGTCTGATGCGGCCGGGAAATACCCTCCAGAAGTTTTTCTGTGTCCACAAACGGCAGTTTAGAAAATACGATCTTCGCACTTTCCGAAAAAGGCACCGAGACCGAACCTACAGCCGAGGCCCAAATAACAACAATGACCAGAAGGAGCATAAGGCTCCCTCCGGCCATGGTCAATGTTGAAGTTTTCAGCGGTTCTTTTTTCATAAGAATCCCTTTAATTCATCTGCGCCGGAATATCCCGGCGGCAAATCAGGCTGCCTTCTCTTCTGTGCCTTCGAAGCACTCCGGGAAGATCAGCTTGGCCAGCATCTCAACTGCGTCTGCATTTCTTGCACACTGACGGTCCAGCATATCGGTGCTGTCGAGAACGATCACGTTGCCTTCCTTAACGGCAGTCAGTTCCGAATACGGAGCAGTGGTCTGGAAAGTGCCATCTGCCCAGGACGGGATGATGATGATCTCCGGATCCTGAGAAATCAGATCCTCTACGTTATAGGCCCAGTTGGAACCGGACTTTGCCGCATTCTCCGCGCCGGCAAGCTCGATAATATCGTTGATGAATGTATCACCGGTAGCGGTCCAGTCGCCGCCTTCACCGAAGGAAACAACATAGTATACGGACGGATGATTCTTCACGTCCTTGAGGGCTTCCTGTACGCCATCGATCTTTGCCTTCATCTCGGCGATCACTTCATTGGCCTTATCCTCTACGTGGAAGATCTTGCCCATGTTCTCGATCTTGGTATAGACACCGTCTACCACCTTTTCCTGGTTGAGGATCACAACGTTGATGCCAAGACCTGTCAGCTGGTTGTAGGCATCTTCCGGGAAAATGGAGTCAGCGATAACCAGATCCGGCTCCAGGCTGATGATCTTTTCGATGTCCGGAGCATTGATGTCACCGATGGTCTCGATGGACTGTGCAGCTTCCGGATAGTTGCAGTAGTTGGTGCGTCCGACCAGTGTGTCTTCCACGCCCAGAGAATAGATCAGCTCTGTGCAGGCTGGGCTTACGGAAACGACCTTCTTCGGCTTGGCATTTACCACAGCCTTGTTTCCGTAGATGTCTGTCAGTTCAACCGGATAGCCTTCCTCAAAGGTCTCGGAAGCAGTGTCTTCCGAAGTTGCCTCGGTAGCAGACTCGCTTTCCGACTCAGACTCGGACTCAGACTCGGTTTCTACTGTTGTAGCGGATGTCTTCGCTTCTGTAGTTGTCTCGTCCTTCTTACTGCAGGCGCCGAAAGAAGCAATACACAAAGACAGCGTCAAGCCAAGCGCTACCGCCTTCAATGTTTTTTTCATATGAAACTCCCTCCTGTTCTTTCCCCGTCCCCGGAATGAACAAAAACAAAAAAACTCACCGGCAGGTCTCCTGGCTTACCCGTTTCTCCTACTCTCCCTCGCCTTCTCAGCCGTATCGCCTTCCCGATAAAAAAGGAAGACCGGCCAATGACCATTTTTCGGGATTTCGTACCGGGTTACAGTAGTGGGGGCTGCTGCGGATCTTCACCGCATTCCCTATTCTCCTCTGTTACGAGGCACCGGCGGCCAACATTAATTATACAAAAATCGCCTCCTTTTACAACAAAGGAGGCGATTTTCTCGATATTGCACAATTCGCTTCCGAAGGGACTTCGGAGTTAGGATCATTTCGCCATGTCACAAGCCTTAAGGAGCTCGTCAGCCAAAGCGGCATCAGAAGCCATGATCTCGCACATGTAGCCGTTATCCAGATCGAATACCACCACGACAACTGTTCCCATCATGTCAGCGGTAATGGTCTTGATATTGCCGTCTTCCTTGATCTCCAGCTGGGCGCCTTGGGAGCTGTTGCCGGCCTCGGTCTTCATCTGCTCGAAAGCCTCTGCCATTTCCTGTGCATCGCTTTCTGCATACATGATCAGTGTCAGACCTGCGTATTTTCCGCTTTCTGTACCACCGCACATAAATCCGATATAGTCACCTGACAAGCCCTCAGCAGTAAAACCTTCTGCCGGAAGTTCCATAATCTGGCAGCCTTCCTCGTTCAATTCATTCATCAGATCCTTGGCCTTCTGATTCTTAAAGTCGACTTCCGGAGCTTCCTGCGGCTTTGTGGTCAGCGGCTTTCCGTCCGGATACTCCGGATCCTCTTCAAAAGAAGCCCAGCCGTTCATCTCCGGGATGATTCCCAGTTCCATAGCGTAGGCATTGCAGCGTGCGCCTCTTTCTTCAGTACCCTTGTAGAACAGGAGCTGCTTAGTATTCGGATTCAGGATCAGGCACTGGAACTGCTGGTTGGCATCGTCCATATCATAATGCCAGGAAACATCTCCCATACCGATTCTTGTCTTGCCCGCAGACGGCAGCGGCAGACCCTTCTCATCGATCGCCTTGATCTCGTCTTCTGTGGCATACTCGAGATAGTAGATCTCTTCCTTACCGTTTACGGCGGAGAAACCGGCTGTAGCGCCTTCAAAGTCTCCGATCGTGACATCCGCATTATCGTTGATCTTGAAACCGGAATTCTCCAGGTCCATCTTCACAGCATCGATACCTGTCGCATCGCCGAAATCCTTCTTTCCGGCTGTGCCCTTAGTTGCCTTAGTTGTATCCTCAGTGGATTCTTCTGTTGTCTCTTCTGTGCTTTCAGAAGTTTCCTCAGTTGTCTCCTCTGTGGTCTCATCTGTCGGATCTTCTTCAGAAGTCTCTTCTGCTGTAGTCTTCTTGGTCTTCTCAGTCTCCTTATCGTCGTCCTTCTTACTGCAGGCACAAACAGAAACAGTGAGCGCCATGGCCATGAGTACAGCCGCGATTTTCTTCTTCATTTTTCCTTGTCCTCCCTATGTTGATACATTGAAGTAAAATGTGCCCGGAAAGCGAAACCTTTCGGGCACATACTACTATACTCTATTTTTATTGACATTAACACGAAGAAGGCACTGGTTTATCTGCACATAAATCGGTACATGCACCGTCTCTTTTGCCGTAAAACTGCCTTTTCGGCTTTTTATTTCATCTGATCCGCCTTTTCATCTTTGGCATCCGGCTGGGCAGGATCGTTCTCATCACTGAACTTATCGAGGACCTCCTGCACCTTTTCCGCCGATTCATTAAAGGCCTCTACCACCTGCGGATCGAAATGCTTTCCGGCGCCTTCGGAAATAATGCTCATGGCCTTTTCCAAGGTAAACGGCGCCTTGTAGCTTCGTCTTGAAGTTAAGGCGTCAAATACATCCGCCACGGCCATGACTCTTGCCGAAAGCGGGATCTCTTCTCCCTTCAGTTTCGACGGATATCCGGTACCATCCCATTTTTCATGGTGGTAATGGGCCATTTCTTTTGCCTCCTGCAGGTATCCGATATCATCCATATTGGCGATCGCCTTTTCGATGATCTCATAGCCTGCCTGCGCATGACCCTTCATGATCTCATATTCCTCATCCGTCAGTTTTCCGGGTTTATTCAGGATGGCATCCGGCACATTGATCTTACCGATATCGTGAAGCGGTGCCGCCCGGCCCACATTAGCGATATACTCCTTGGAAAGGATATCCGGAAATGCCCCCTTCTCCTGAAGCCGTTTCAGAATGATCTCGGTATAAGCGGCCGTCTTTCGGATATGATCTCCGGTGCACTGGTCACGGCTTTCGATAATATCCGCCAGGACCATGAGGAGTCCGCCCTGCATCTTATCGATCTGACGGGATTTTTTACGTATATCCGTCAGGTACTGCATACTTTCTTCCGTCGTCTGGGAATAGGCCCGATACAGGTTTTCGATCTCATCACCGGTACGGATCCCCAGGGCTTTGATCCGTTCTACACTGGCATTTCGCTCCGCCGTTGAGGTGTAGGCAAAAGCACTGGCCCCGTAGGACATGGAATTCAACGGGTAAATGATCTGGAAGTCCGCCAGCCATACCACCAGGCACAAGACTACGATATACACGCCCAGGAACAAGGAGATCTGCTTGGCGAGATACGTATACATGTCGTTCTGAAGCGTATTCATGGAAATATCCACGCCTGCATAGCAGACACATTCGCCATTGTGGTTATAGATCGGCTCATAAGCGGTCAGGAGCCATCCGTACATACCGTTATTGATCGTCGGATCGATGGGTTTTCCGGCCAGGAGTTCATCCTTATATTTCTCGAAATCTTCTTCAAACGGAATGAGTTCTCCCGCTTCCGCGCCGGTCACATCCTCTGTATCCAGATCGAAAACCACGTGGCAGCCGTCCTCCCGGATCTGATATACATACATGAACTTAATATTTGTGGATGTGTCCAATGTATGACGCAGCCGCTCTTCCGTCTCCTTATATCCGGGCGCATCTTCTCCCAGTTCCAGGAATGAATCGACCATTTCCGGATCGATGGCATCCCGTTCGTATCTCGCGATTCCCTGTCCGAATTCCGAATGGTCGTCGATGGTCTCTTCCCGGTAAAGGACATATCCGATACTGATCGCCACCACGGCGATGATCGTCATGGCCACGGATACCAGGATGATCAGCTTGGAACGAAGGGAGATCTGCCGAACCTGAGTTCGGTTGATCTCTTTCAGTTCTTTCGAATTCAGCGGATTTTGGCGCCAACCATCGATATGCAGAAGTTTTCTTATTGTTTCCGGCACCAGGAAGGCGATAAGATAGGCAGCCACAACCGAGATGGCCTTATCGGCTATATCGAAAGCAAAGTCCGCCATGATCTGGGAAAGGAACCGGCTCGGGATCATGCAGTGAATGCTCTTGGCAAATTCCGCGCTGATGCCTTCTGTGGCAAACCCGAAAAGGAACCACGTCATGATGCCGCCTAAGACACCACCGATAAAACCTAAAGAAATGATCAGCGGAATGACATGGCGCTTTTTCAGCCCATGTCGGGCAAAAAGCGCCGTGACAACGGCAATCATGACATTAATGGAACCATAGTAGATCGACGGAAAATCCGACACGGCCTTGATGAAATTCGTAAACAGACCCACCACTACACCGGGGATCGCGCCGCCGATCAGTGTAACAAGTATCGTTCCGATGGAATCCAGATAAAATGGAAGTCCCAGTTTTCCGCTGAACGTGGAAAAACCCAGGTTAATCAATATACCGGCCAGGCACACTACAAGGAAACCAAGTGCATGCCTCGGAGTCCACTTTCTCTCCTGCCGTTTTTGCAAGTCTTTCATTCCCGCTCCTCCAAATCGAATAGATTCGATCCCCCATGGAAGATTTCCCCATCTGCCCCGGATGCCGGCATTTTTAACTCCTGGGAAATGTGCCATTCCGGCGTCTGAACAAATATACTAAAAAAATCCTAATATCATTATAACAATGGCGTCTCCCAATCACAACAGCGCAAACGGGAGACGCCATAATTTTTTCAAAAAACGATTACTTTTCGTATTCTTTTAGTTTGCCTTGGCAGACAGGATGTAGATAAACGGAGAATTCCAGTAGATCGCCACTTCATTAATGGAGTAGCAGCTGTCGTTATCCACGTAGCACTTGGCCTTCGCCATGCCGTACAGCACCGTGATTGCATACGGATCTGCCGGTTCGCCGTTCGGGCCGCCGACTACCATACCCGGTACCGCATGCTCTTTCGCCTGGGACGGACGATGGTGCGGATGCTCTGCCGCGTGATCGCCATAGCAGGTCAGGAAGCTGTAGCCACAGCAGTTCATTCCGAGGATGTAGTCTACCTGATAGCCGGAAAGGGCTTTGTATTCTTCATTTCCGGACAGGAGATAGCCGAGGTAATAGAGGATACCGTTGTTGCTGACGGTAAGGTTACTGCCCCACGGATAGGTGGCGCCCATGCGGTTATAGTAACCTTCGCTCTTGGATACGATCAGCGCCAGGCTGACTTCATCCAGGACACGCGTCTTTAATTCTTCGGTAAATTCACTGTCGTTTCCGGTCACATCGGATCTCAGGTAGGAATAGATGCCGTAAAGGCCCATTTCGATCCAGCCCAGACCCAGTTCCATCTTCTCGTTATACAACTCCTTGGCGCGGTCGAGATAGGCCTGCTCGCCGGTAGCGATATAAAGCTCGACGGCTGCCCAGAACCACTCGTCCTTGTTTCCGGCATCCGGATATTCACCGGTCACCACATCTTCCGGATTCAGGAATCCGGTGGTATCGGCTTCCGCATTCTCTTCCATATAGGCATAGGCTTTCTTGGAAGCTTCCAGGCACTTATTCGCGAACTCTTCGTCGAATTCCTTATACACGCCATAAGCCTTGGCCATAACGGCGGCAAAGTCACCTGTGGCAGTGGTGGAGATCGGCATTACGAGAAGCTGCTCGGTCTCTTCTTCCGGCATAACTGTCGCCGGGAAGTTGGCGCAGGTCACCTTATGGTACACGCCGCCGTTTTCCGCCTGCATCTTAAAGAGCCACTCAAGCTCGTAACGGGCCTCATCCAGTACATCCGGAACACCGTTTCCGCTCTCCGGAATACCCAGTTCATCTGTATCGTAACCTGTGTCGGTATAGGTCATGAGAAGATCCGCCACCGTCTTGGCACCCGGTACCACATAACGGCCGTAGTCGCCGGCATCGTGCCAGCCGCCGCTGACATCGATCTTGGTGTCGGTTCCGTAGATCTGGGCCTCGCCGGTATGGCAGGCAGGATGGGTAAAGTCTTTATACTCTTCGCCGATGACATCGGTCACTTCACATCCGCAGCGCTGGGTATACAGCATCAGGACAGAGGCACGGAGCGCTTCGGCGTAGACATCTTCCTTGATATCAAAGGGGAAAGAATCGCCGCTGACATCAGTACGGATAATATAGGAACCCGGCTCTTTGAAGTCGGAAAAATCTCCTTCAACTACCGAGCTTCTGGAGCCACGGCAGATCTTCGGATCGGAAAACTCTCCGGAATACACGATTTCATCGGTTTCTGTATCAATAATATCGAATTTCGTATCTGTCTTACTTTCGACAAAGACGACCTTCGGATCTCCCGGCTGATAACCCAGCTGGTTCAGCGCTACCGGATTGGCCGGCGGAAGCGGTTCGATCTCTACGGCATTGGAGCTGTTCAGGACCTGCATGGTCAGGTTATCGATATAGACCGTATGGGAAGTCTTATCGTCCAGATCTCCCTGCGGTCCCAGATTAAAGCAGAAACGCGGAGCCGGATCGGAAGGTTCGTACATGGTAAAGACAGCGGTGATATGGGTCGGCTCTGTACCCATGTGGGCCGATTCTTCCACATAGTAGGCATGATAGTCGCCGCCGTTGACCTGAATACGCCATTCAAAGTCACGCTCGATATCACTGTAGATATCGAAGTCGATCTGGTACTCGGCATTCTGGTAGATCTGGAATCCGTCACGATAGATCTGGCAGGCATGCTTTACGAAGCCCGGCGTCTGGATCTTCGCTACCATCTTTCCATCCTCATCGGAAAGCGCGTAGGAACCGTTTGACTCGGTATAGACATGCCAGGCAAAAGTCTCCGGATCGTTAAAGCTTTCATCCAGTGCATAGGCTCCGTCAAATAGTTCCGATGTAGCACGGGTTCCGATATCCGGATCCTCCGAGATGCTTGGCTCGGTACTTGCTTCTGTTGCTTCTGTTGTGGTCGTGACCTCGATGGACTGGTCCGTCCCCATGCTTTCTGTGGTTGCCGAGGTGGTCTCCTCACTTTGTTTACAGGAACAAAGTCCCAGGACCATCGACGAAACCAGCAGTGCTGCCACCAATTTCTTCATATGACACCCTCCTCAAGATGTGTTTCCCCAATGCACGATTTTTCTCGCACATGTCTCTTTTCATTATAAAGAGATTCCCGAAACTTGAAAAGATAAAACGGATAAGCCCCGTCGGTTCTGAAACAAAAATATCCGAAAATGAAAAAAGACTGTTTCCGAAGCAGTTGACGTGTACTCATTCGATGTGATGAAAAGGGCAGGCATTATTGAAAAGCTTGACAGATACATGGGGCTTGTACGCAGATACAAAATAGCCGTGTTCATCGGAACGGCAGTTCTGTTCGTTATCCTGATAATTCTCAAAAGGCCGATCTATTGGGGCGGAACAGCGCTTTTTGCATCGGGACTGATAATGGCTGCTCCTGCAATTATTATTAAGGCGAACGGCATGATAGACAAGTTTTCGCTGAAAAGCTACACGACCTACACTCTTGTTACAGGCTTTCTTGAAAATATCAACAAGACGGTCATGACGGCAGGAATTGCTATGTTTGCTGTTGGGGCTGTTTTGGTGGCTGTAAGTTTGATATTCAGCCGCAAAGAGAAAAATGATTGATTTTTTTGCCGTCTGAAAATAATTTCGGACGGCTTTTGTTTACACTTAGTATATTTGTGTATAAATTCTACAAATAATAATTTTTTTGAATTATAATTGTTTATATACAGACTTATTTATTATTTATGTTTTTTTATTATCAATATTAACTCTATTGTTAATAATCTACAAAGTTGAGGGCTTGCTTTTAGATATGCTTGACATATCGCAAGTATATGTATTATAATATAGAAGTAAAGGCTTAAAATACATTCTGTATATTTGAGCATGATATTTACACTTAGGTACGAAAAAAAGAATGTGAGGAGCAGTCATGAATAACGACGGACAGGAAAAAGAAATTGATATTGCAGAATTGATCGGGCTATTTTTAAGTAAACTATGGCTTATCATTTTAACCGCAATTATTGGCGGTGCGGCTGCTTTCAGCTATTCAAAATTTGTGCTGCCGCTAAAATATTCTTCACATATAAGTATGTATGTGCAGAGTTATACGGGTATTGCCGAAAACGCAAATCCGAACAATAATATCAGCAACTCAAAACAGCTTGTTAATACCTACATGGAGGTTCTTAAAGACGATGCTGTTATGAATGCGGTAGGTGAGGAACTACAGCATGTATTCCCCGAAGATGTTCTTGCATCTAACTTTTCTTTTACCAATGGAAGGATAAATCCTTCATCATTGAGGGAATGTATCAGTATCTCAACTGTTACCGATACAAGTGCTCTTAAAGTTTCTACCGTTACCAAGAATCCTGAGCTTTGCGCCGTTATCTGCAACGCTCTTGCAAAGGTCGCTCCAAGCTACCTTGAGGACGCTGTTGGCGTAGGTCAGATAAATACCATTGATACTGCAAAGGTATACAATACACCTGTTGCTCCAAACATGAAGAAGAATACTGCTATCGGCGGACTTGCTCTGGCAGCTCTTACAATGATGATCATTTTCCTCATAAACTTCTTCGATACAACTGTCAGGGACGGCAATAACCTCAGCGAAAAGTACAAAAAGGCTATCATCGGCGAGATACAGCTGTTCGATCAGGATAAGAAAAAGAAGAATGAGAGCGAGGATACTCATGTAAAGCTTACTGATAACGACGTTCCTTTTGCTGTTGTTGAGAGCTACAAGTCCATAAGAACCGATATCTCCTTTGCGCTTTCA
>CADBGD010000024.1 GCA_902794115.1 Oscillospiraceae bacterium | reverse complement strand
ATCGAGGAGCACGGCCTGGATAATGACAACGTGAAGTATGCGCTGGTGCATATCGGTTATGACGAGATCCCGGAGCTCGTGGTCTCGGATTTCAGTAACTTCGAATATCCTGAATTTGGCCTGGTGGTCTATACCTTCCGCACGGATAGAACGTATACGGTGATCGACTGGGCCAACGCGGACTTCGGCGAAGAGCATTTCTTCTGCTACGAACCATATAGTGAATACATCTGCTACTACCAGAAGCCGATGGCCGGAGATGCTACGGTGCAGCCGTATACGGTATATCAGCAAACGATGGATGACTGCATCTATCATCTCGGAGGCGAGGACGTCGAGTATTCAGGGGAGACACCGAACGATATCCTTGCCGGCTATGACGATGCGAAGACTATGATGGAATACTTGTCGACCGGTTATCTTCCGCAGGAGCAAAAGTACACGACGCACCCGAAATATGCGCCGAGCCACTATGTCCCGCCGGAGGAGGATCCCACGACATGGGAGACAGAAGATACCTATGGGACTCTTCCGGAGGGGACGCTTCCGGAGGGAACGCTTCCGGAGGGAACGACCGAAGCGCCGAAGACAGAAAGTTCTTACGACTATTACCCGGTACAGACGTTGACCCTGGAACCCGCGCGGGAAGGTTATATCATGATCTCGTGTTATCAGGAAAACGGCGTCAGCATCAGAGAACTCGAGGTTCCGATCTCGGGAAATGAAGCCAGTTTCTACTTCCGTTATGTGGTGGATACAAATGGAAACGGCTTTATCGATGAAGGTGAGTTCCGTTATCGAAAAGCTACGCTCTACCTGCGTGATCCTTATGTCTCGCTGATCTTCTATGATATCGATTATTGTGAATTTGATGATTCTTTAGACTATACCAAGCACGTGATCGACGGCGGCGTGCCTATGTCGGGGACCGGCATCGGATTCACCTTGGAAGATAAGAGTGTGTAGGCTAATAAGTCAGCTCAGTCTGGCCGCATTTCTTCACTACGGTTCTGGTTACAGTTTTGACGATGAAATGATCCCCCCCCCGTTTTTCGTACAGCAATGTGCGAGGAGCGGGGTACTTTTATGTCGGGGAAAGGGCGATATTCATGGAATGTTCATCCTTTTTCGTCGGGCGCGTGCTATGATGAAATCATAGTCAGATACCCATATGGCAGAGTTTTGCCTTCCTTTTCGAAAGGAGCCTACCATGAGTACGATATGCCGCAAGCATCTTATCAAGATCCTCTCCCTGCTTTTAGTATGTTCGTTTGTGCTTTCTTCCTGTTCGAAGGGTTCGGATACGGACGAGAAGAAGTCGAAGAAAAAGAACTCGAATAAAGTTGAGGATAAAGACACGGACGAGGATGAAAATGAGGGGACGGAGGACGAGGAGGAAAGCAAATCCACCGAGCCCTATGTCGATGAGATGGACGATTACTGGGTGGAAGATAACTCCACTTTTGAGGCGGAGGGCGACAGCCCGGCGATCTCTTTCTCTCCCTGTGACGGCGTGCATGTCAATGCGAAAGAAAATCAGCTCTACAGCGATACGGAAATCACTTTTACACCTCTTGCGGATGATTCGGATCCCGAAGTGCACGAGGCCATGGAGCTCCTCGAGAGCAACAATGTTTATGCACTGGCGGCCTGGGATGTAAACGCGGGACTGGATCCCTACGAGGTGCTTCCGGGAAGTTACAATGTTTCCATCGATCTGGAATATCTGGAGATCGAACCGGGGCTTTATGAGTATCTTAGGATCCATCGTGTGGATGACGACGGCAACATGTTCGAGCTCAATTCGACGGTGGACGGGTCGGTCATCCACTACAGCTCGGATCAGAACAGTATCGTGGCGGTAACGATCGTCATCGGGTGTATCGCGGGATACTGCATCGCCGATAACCAGCGGAACGGCTACTACTACGACGCCAAGACGAAGATGTACACGGCAGACCGTTTCACGAAGTACGGGAATTTCCATGTGCAGTGGCTCCTGGAAGATGCCGAACCGGTACTGCACGATAAGGTGAAGGAAGCGACGGAACTTCAGAATCAGCACGAGAGTGAAGCGAAAGAGTATACGAAGCAGTTCAATTCACTTTCCCGCTACAAGCAGAATGCGATCATGGCGGACCGGTATAAGACGCTCCTGGAAGAGGACGACCGGTATCAGATGCTGCTTAAGGAGATCAAGGACACCGAGTGGCCGTTCCCGGATTCGATCAATTTTGCGATCGATGCGATCACCGACGCCTACAATTATCTCGGCGAAACGGGCTACAAGATGCCGAAGTACAAGCTGGAATTTAAGATGATGGACAAAGAGGGTCAGGACGAATTTGGCGCGGTGCAGGATCCTTGGCATTCGCGGGCGTACGTGGAACTGGATATCACGCCGCTTCGCAATGGAACCCAGGGCGAAAAGGACAACTTCCGCATCACGGTGACCCATGAGCTTTTCCATATCTGCCAGAACCGCTACCGCACGTATTTCGTGGATTCCGTGCGTTTCGACGAGATGGTGGCCATGCTCCTCGAGGAGGATGCGCTGGAGTACTATAAGAAAGCCGGCAAGATCGAAACGGATGTGACGCTGACCAATAAGGAAGAATACGGCACGCTCCAGGTCCCCATGGATGAGGACCCGCAGGGGATCAAGGGTAAAAAACTCAACAGCCTTCTGATCAAGCAGGGGTACACGCTGGGCGGTTTTGTCTCGTATCTTAGAAAGAAGATCAACACAAGCGTCACGGCGAAGACGATCATGGAGGCGAGAGGGTATTTCACTACGCCGAACACGACGGAGCCAATCATGGGTGCATTCGGGATCTCGAAAGCCGATGTGTATAAGTACTTCCGTGAGTTCGTGATCGAGAACCGGGTCAAGATCGGAAAATCGATCTGGGACCAGAGGGTGATGGGGTACTACCATTTCCCGAGCCAGACCTATCTTTCCCAGTATTCGGATTCGCATCTGGATCTGGTCTGTGAGGGCAGCGGCAGTCTGACGATGCGTACGCTGGTGCAGACGATCGACTATGGCTATGTGGTGCCGTACATGATCGTCCCGGATGAGGGGACGACCCTTAGCCGAGGAAATGTGGATATCCTTCCCGGCGGGGAATATAAGGAAACGCCGAAGGGCATCTATGTGCCGATGGGGGAGATCAATACGGACGATAGTGCTTCGGTTACGCAGTATATGTGTATCCTCGAAGTCTATGGCGATATGTCGGACCGCTCGACTGTCGAAAAGGGCTACACGGTTTACGGCCTCGGCCAGATCGGGGCGCCGGCGTTCGAGTATATCAAGGAAGACAACAAGGTAAAAGTGCTTTTCCCGGAGAAATCGGCATCGGGACAGGCGGGGATCATCGACGGGTATTATCTCAAGATCGAATCGTCCATGGGGCTGGTGTCGGAGGATTATTTCACGCTGGCTGATATCGAAAACGAGCAGTTCGTCGACGTTTCGAGACTGCGCCCGAATGATCGGTTCGGGGAGGATGTGACGCTTACGGCGACGCTCTGCGAGTATGTCGTGGGGAACGACGGCGAGAAGCTCATGGCGATCCCGTCTGAAAAGTGTGAGTATGCGATAAAGGGCGAGTTCTACGATTCCTGCGATCTGACGGTCGAGTATCAGGGGGATATCGTGAATATCCATATTTCCGGAGGACGTTTCGAGGGCGTGAAATTCGACGGCGAAGATTTTGACGGAACTAACGGAAGTGCCTGGCTTCTGGGTCACGTCAAAGTGGGCGACACGGTCTCGCTGACGATCTCCAACAATATCAGCGAGTACACGTATCACACGACCGTGAAGACCTACGATGCAGCGGTTACAACGAGTAATACCCTAATGTCTGAGGAAGGCCTTAAGTCGGTGACGTTCACGCCGTCCGCAGATGAAAAGTATATCGAGATATATTGGACATGCTGGGATTATGAGGAACATGATTTTTCGATCCAGATCTCGTATGAACTGGTGGATGAGTACACGACGGCCGGTATACCGGAACTGAAACTGCCGTAAGGGGGGATAGTGCGCCTGTGGTGGTTACGGCGTAGTTCTATTGTTTGGAGGAATGAGAAAAGATGTTTATTAGTGATCATCCGAAAGCGGGAAAACAGGAATCTGAGCCAGGAAGCAACCGATGCGATGTACAATGAATGGGGGTACTTCTATGCTAAGAACAAAAGAAGGACAGCTTGAATCTGTCTGGTTGGGCATGTGAGAATAATACGTTAAGAAATGTATTAGGATGCAGGAAAAGTACTAACCGGCGGATTTATATTTGCTAAACCCTTAAAACATATAGTGTTTTTGTAACATGCTATGAGAATATAATAGAAGATGTGATGAATAGGAAAATTATGTGTGTTCAGTAGCGTGAGGTGTATATGTTTAAATGGTTATTTTGTTCTCGCAGAATATATGCGTGGAAACTTCTCATGAATCCAATATACTGGGTTTTGATTTTTCTCACAATAGGCCTTGTTTTGTCGATCCGGAGTGGCGTCGATTACGCAAAATACAAACAGGCAACCAAAAATCTTGATTCCGAAATGTATGGCGAAGTAATCAATGTTGAATTTGAAGAAAACTCACTTGATATTTCGGATCGAGAATATATTGCGACAGTCAAGCCTACAAACTTGGGCGTCTTCGATAGTTCTTTGCTTACATCGGGCGAGACGAAATATGAATATAAGATGGGCGAGTTCGTGAAGATATATTACGATTCTTCTAATACGTCCGAGTATTATATAGAGCATAATGCTCCTATCAATGCTGCCATTCCTTTTCTCATCGTCGGAACTGTTTTTACGTGCCTCGGGTTTGTCATTTTAGCCGGTTACAAGATGTGGAAGAAAAGAGCTTATTGACCCATTCGAATCCTTCGGAATCTTCCGAAAGTACACCGGTCTTCGCGGAAATATCCGAATCAGAGCCTGCTTCAGATGAAGCAGGTTTTTTCTTGTATTGTTGAGTGATATAATGTCAATGAAGTTTGAGAACAATTAGGAGGTTGCTTTATGGCAAAGAAAAGAATCATGGGTGTTCTTCTGTCCCTGGCCCTTGTTTTCTCCATGACCGCTTGCAGTAAGTCTGAAGAGACTACGAAGAAGGAGAAAAAAGAGAAGGCGAAAGAGGAAGAAGTAGAGGATGAGGATGAATCCGAGGAAGAAGTAGAGGATTCAGAGGAGTCAAAGGATACCGAGGCAGAAAGCGAGAGCGAAGAAAGCTCGGAAGACACGACGCTGGACAGTGGAAATGGAATCATCGATCCGGCCGCGAACATTGATCAGAGCAATTCTGCAATGGGTATCATGAATATCCTTGCTGATTCTTATGATGGTTTTGGTGAAGGCATTTATCTTTTCAGCGCGTTTTCGGGAACAGATGGGATGAATACAGTGAATTTCCGCATGAGCTTTATCCGTGAAATTTTTGAGAATGAGGATCAAATTGAGGTTTGTCTTGCACCGGAAGCTGCCGGCAAAAATATGACAGCGTACCTTGTACCTCACCACGATAATGCAGAGGTGTACACACAGGATTATCTTATGACGCTTTCGGATGAGATCGCAAAAACCGAGTTTGATGAGCTGGCTGATCCGGAAATGTTCAAGGGAGACCTGTTCCTGGCCGAAGAAACGTATGCACCAGGTTTTTACGATGTTCTCTTTGTGGAAAATGGTACAACTCCAGTGTCGTATGTCACGATCCAGCTTGTGCAAAGAGGCAGCTTGAGTGATTATTCCGAGTATGATTATTATGCGATGGTAAAAGAGGACCTCGACAAGCATAACATGTCGGATCTGTATAAGGTTGACTTTGATAAGTTCTACGGATGCTATGAACAGGGAATCTGGCCGGATGAGTATACCTGGAGCGGAAGCGGACTTCCAACACTCCCTTGTGAAAACCCGGAAGCAACGATCGTATTGGATGCTGTAGATCCAACTTCTGTCACCATCCGCGCCACGCTGATCAATCAGAGTGAAGAAGAGAGCTGCAAGGCAATCGACGAAGTATTCCTGCAGAATAATTACAACATCTCTTATCCGGATGGCGATGCCGATGCGAACTACCGGTATGTCTATGTGGATATCGACGACGTTCCTTGCGAGATCACCTACTATGGTTATGAAGGTGAACTGATCGTTGCAATCAGAAATCTGGTTGCGGATGAATTGCAATGAGAAACACGAAGACAGACTGGAAACAGGAAAATCATTTCTGAAGCGGTGCGAAAGCACCGCTTCTTTTTTTCGATACCGCTATTGTTTTCATTCTTGTACTCTCTATACCTTCGTCAGAAAATACTTTGCCTTCCGGTGAAGCAAAAAAGGCTCTCCATGTAATTCCATGAAGAGCCCTTTTCGAAACTTCTTCCTAACGTAAAAGCACCTGCCTTTGCGGATCAGGGTTTCATTCCGTCCGCGGGGGAGAGCTCAATACCCGCCCGGGATCAGGGCTTGATGCCGAGATCCATCAGATGGCTCTGGCATTTGCCACTATAGATGATCTTCTTGATCGTAAGCGGAACGCCCATCACACCACAATACGTCATCAATGCTTTTTCTTCCGCAGCTGTCGGGTTGCGGCCAAATGCAGCCTGGCAGGCGATACGGATAGCCTGTCTGGAAGAGGCGTTCCTAAATGCACCTTTGGCCTGGTTTTGGACATACAGATCCCAGAGAAAATCCGTACCTTTGATCTCCTGCCTGCTGAGCTTATACATAACCTGATCAAAGCTTTGGACAGTCCGTTTCAGCCCGAATTCATAATTCGCATTCATTACGAAATCCTCAACAGCTCCCGGATACACACGGACACTTATGGATGTACCCATTTCTTTCTGATTGACGAAGAATGTAAAATTGTATCTTCCTGCCGGAAGAGTTCTCAGATCAAGCGCCCGGGTCATTTCTTTACTGCAAAAAATGGAACCGTCATTTCTGTTGCCGGGATTACAGAGGTGCGCAAGAGTCGGCGTCCCATAAGCCGAAGGAATATTGACCGTTGAGGTCACTCTGCGGATGGTGCGTTCACTATCGTAATCGATCACCTCCAGATACAGAGTGAAACTGGTTCCGACGTTCACGAAGTCACCCTCCAGGAACGCATTCGCGTATCCCTGTCTGATATAATATGTACCATTGTGGTTCGTATACTCTCTATAAGCGGGATGGCCGAGCCAGTTTGAAAAACCATCATCTACAGCGAGGTTACTGACATACGACCGGCCGGCTGCAAAAGCACTTCCGAATGGGATGAAAAGGATCACCAAAGCCATCAGAAGTGCAGCGGCTTTTGCCTTACACTTTGATTTTTCCATACAATTACTTCCTTTGTTTCAATTTTTGATTTTGAGATTTTGATCGATTACAACAAACCCATTCTTTGACGATCACAACATACTTAGAGTAGCACGTTCGAAACCGGTTTACTTCCCGAATCTGTCCGGATTCTATAACAATATTTCGTAAAACAGTGCTTTTGCCGTGGAAATGAAAGGAGAAGGCCTTTTTCCTTCGGAAAATGAACCTTTTCTTCTGGAAATGCACCTTTCCTTCGGAAAAAGCTCCTGTCCCTCAGCAGCGTGATATAATAGGCGTAGGTTCATTTTTGGTGCGGACATGCGGAACATGCAGCTTGGGGAATTGGGGTATGATCTTAGCAGTGAATCTTCAGTCTATTTACGTCACCGACCTTGTGGGGGTTTCGATCCTTTTGATCATTCTGCTCACGAAAGGCTGGCGTCTTCCTGCAAGAAAGGAAGAGAGCCGGATCATGGTGACATTGATCTCGCTTTCGATCGTAAACTGCCTTGTGGATCTGGTCGTCACACTCTGTGACGGACGGGCGGGGAAACTATACCATAACATTTCCTATCTTGGTAATACGTATTTATATCTGTATAGCCTTGTGGTCGGGATCGGAATCATCCACATGGTGATCCTGCATATCGACAGGAAGACCACGGGACTTCACATGATCTTTTTTTGGATGCTATGTGTCATTGAAGCCGCACTTCTGATCCTGAATTTCTTCTTCCCGATTGTGTTCCGCATAAGCGAAAGTAACGTCTATGAGCGGGGAAGTTATTATATGCTTTTCGTGATCATCGGATTTGTGCTGATCCTTTACGGGTATGCGTATTATCTTCTCGCCAAGCTTCAGAATCCGTCATTGCGGTATTTCCCGGTAATCGAGTTCCTCATGCCGATCTTCCTTGGTAACATCATCCAGATGTGGATCTACGGCATTTCGATCCTTCCGGTCTGCTTCGCCATCGCTTTTGCCGGCATTACGATCTCCCTTCAGAACGAGTGTATTTATGTTGATAAACTGACCGGCGTATATAACCGCTACGAGCTGGATCGGGTTCTGAAGTCCAGGTCTTTGCGGAAGAACGGGAAAGTCGCGGCCATGATGCTGGACCTCAATGGCTTTAAGGCCATTAACGATACCTACTCCCACGAAGAAGGCGATGTCGCGCTGGTGAATTTCGCCAGGATATTGAGCCGGGCCGTCGTTTCCGACGGCATCGTGATCCGCTTTGCCGGAGATGAATTCATCATTATCCTTCACCGTTCCAAGGACATTGATCTGGAGGCGTATAAGGCGAAACTTCAGGCGAAGGTGGACGAGTACAACAAGACTTCCGGAAAACCGTATGCGCTGTCTACCGCAATCGGCGGCAAGATCATCGACGTGAACCGGGAGAACGTGAATGACCTGGTGACGGGGATCGATGTTCTCATGTACGAAGATAAAGAGAAGTATTATCAGACGCACGAAAAGAAACGCTGAAAAGTAACCCCTACCGGTGCATTTTCCGTGGAAAAAGCACTTTCTATGGGAAACACGCTTTCACCGGGAAATGCACTTGCGCCGTGATCCCTTTTCCGTTTGTAAGAATATTGCTATTTTTCCCCGGGAAGTGGGCAAAGTTATTGTATTTTTGAAAAATGACGGGTGCTATAATGTCCTGGTGTAAAGCCGGGGAGGAGCATGACCCATGAGAAAACGGATGGCGGTCATAAGTGTGATTATTTTGCTGCTGGCCTCGCTTACTTCTTGCTTTGATGAGGAGTGGGCGAGAAAAGACGGCGTGGTCCGGCTGTATTTTATTTCGGCGACGGGCGACCGGGATCATCCGTACAGCTTCGATTTTAACGAAGAACCGGCTTCTTCTTACGGGATGGATCTGTCCCGGGTGCCAAGAAAGAATCTCAAAGGTGACGTGGCAAAAGAGCTGATCAAAGAGATCCTGGCGATCCCGGAAGAGGGATTTGAGGAGGGAGATCTGGCTTTCCGGATCCGCTTAAGTTATCAGGAAAACGGCGTGACCTACCACATAAGAAGAAGCGGATGGGGACGTTTTCCGGACAACTGGGATACCATCGTGACTCTTCTGAATGAGATGTTTGACGGCAAAGCCGAGTATGAGATCACCCATAGCCAGGATATCGTGCATATCGATGCGGAGTATATGAAGAGAAATTACGGTCTGGAGCAGAGCATGCTTCCGGATACGCTTTCCGTTGATGACTTTATCAAAAATGTGCCGCTGGACTATGAGAAGCTTTTTTCACCGCGGGAGACTTTTGTGCTGGAAAAAGCGATCTATACCTACCTTACGGATTATTTCGGAATCGGCACCCATAAGCGGCGCATTCCGGACACTGATCCCGCGGCTTCTACGGAAGCGGAACTTCGGGCTTTTGCTGAAGAACGACTGGAAAACATCGAGAGCATTTCCCCCGTTGCCATTTCCGGCACCCATAACGGTGTGGAATTTACTATATATAAATATGATGAGTTTATAAGCTATATCGATTCCCTGGAAAATGAAAGCGTGCCATTAAATAAGGATAATGTGCTGGTCTGGAAAGGGCAGGATGCTTCGGGAAAACCGGTGGAGAAGAATCTGTATATCGACGGCTCCGGAAAATTCGTGATCACCACGGACAGCCGCGATCTCATTACGGTCAATGACGTGATACAATAGAACGGAAAATACCGTGGGTAACCACGCGTAAGGAGTACGGTCTATGCGTCACAAAAGATCCGGCTGGAAACGGTCGGTTACGTCGTTTATTCTTTCCCTTTCTATCTTCGGAACCGCAGTTCCGCTTTCCGGGTGTTCCCCAAAGAATAAAGAGTCCTCTGAAAGCTCCGGCAGCGCAAGCTCTTCTGTTATCGTGTCGACGCCCGAATCCGAAGTCGTGCCGGTACCGAAAAGCAAGGATGTGACTCTTTCGGAAGTCGTGGTTCCGGATGGGGAGAACCAGTGGCAGTACGATGCCTCTTTCCCGAACTGGCAGGACCGCTCCGGATATTCTTCCAATAACCGTCTGGCCTTTTTCGGTTATCCGGATCAGGGAAAGCTCTATCTGACTACTGATGTGGACGGAAAAGATTTCCATCTTTACATTAACGATACGCTGGTAGATACTTCCTCTCTTTCCGCCGGCAAAAGCTACGCCGTGGATTTTTCCGGGATCTCGAAAAGCGGCAGCAATACGCTTCAGATCAGCGGCCTTTCTTCCGGCGCCGGCTCGGTGCGGGTGCGGATCCCGTATCCGACGCTACTGTCCGGTTCGATTTCCGAAGTGGGTCTTGCACCGGAATCCATCGATCTCATCGAGCGCATTCTCCGTTCGGATGTGGAGCATGGTTTTCCCAGTGCCCAGGTGGCGATCGTAAAGGACGGAAAACTGGTCTATGAGCAGTGCTTCGGAAATGTCCGTTCTTTTGACGATAAGCAGAATCCCATTACGGATGCGCCTGCGGTCACGAAAGATTCTCTATACGATCTGGCATCGGTAACGAAGATGTTCAGCGTCAATTATGCGCTCCAGTATCTGGTGTCGCAGGGGAAGGTGGATATCGATACGAAGGTGGTGGATATCCTGGGAAGTAAATTTTCCGAGGATACGAAGTCGATTCAGTACACGAAAGGCGCATCGGTTTCTTTGGACACGATGAAGAGCTGGAAAAGCTCTATTACCATCCGTGATCTTCTTTTGCATCAGGCGGGATTTCCGGCGGGCATCTCCTATTTTAATGACCGCTTTACGGTATCGAAGCTGGATATCGGCGATCCGGGTTCCAATGTTTTGTATGTGGGGACCGGTGCGGATGCCAAGGCGCGGCTGGATACATTTGAGAAGATCTGTCAGTCGCCGCTTCAGAATCAGCCGAGAACACAAACTCTTTATAGTGATATGGATTATATGATCCTTTGCTTCTGTATCGAAAAGATCACGGGGATGCGGCTGGATGATTTCCTGCGGGAAACGTTCTGGGAGCCTCTGGGACTTACCCATATCACGTATAACCCGATGGAAAACGGATTCGGAAAAGAGGATTGTGTGGGAACGGAACTGGCCATGAAGGACAGTACGCCTACGCCTTATACCGGCTGCCGGCGCTATGCGATCCAGGGTGAGGTGCATGATCCGCTGGCCTATTACTGCATGGATGGCGTGTCCGGACATGCGGGGCTTTTTTCCAATGCCTCGGATCTGGCGGTGCTGGCCTCTATTATGCTTACCGGCGGATACGGGGAGCACCGGTTCTTTTCCCAGGATACCTTAGATCTGTTTACTTCCCTTTCCGATATCGATGCCCCGGGCTTTGCTCTCGGCTGGTGGCGGGAAGGAGATCACGCCAGAGATTATTATTTCGGCGCCACCTCTGATTCGAAGATGTTCGGCCATCAGGGATTTACCGGTCCTGTGGTCATGATCGATCCGGAAACGCAGATGGTCATCGTGATCTTAAGTAATAAGATCCATACACCGACCTATGCAAGCGGGGCCTTTTGCGGGAATGTCTATTCGATCGCCTGGCCGGGATTCATCCCGGAGATACTGCACATCGGGATGGACTCGGAAAAGACCGATCCGAACGTCTATCTGGACCTGGTTACCGATATGCGGAAGGTGGCAGAAGGGGTGCTTCAGGAGAAGGGGATCTCGGATCCTTCCCACCCGCGGTACAAAGCGTATGAATCGCTCCTGGCGGTGGAAGAAGAGCTGAAACAGTAAGACCCCGATAGCCTGTGGTGTGAGAAAAATGTTCTGGCGGAAATTTGAAGAGGGCTGAAAACGTGGCATTTGCACGATAGATAGATGGTGGTCGATATATGTTTTCCGGCCGGTCCAACAGTGCATTTCCCGGAGAAAAATAATAGATAGACAATCATCGATATATTGTAATTCGCAGAGATGTTTGATGTTTTATTCGGGTGCACATGTGGTATAATCAGCGTGGGTTGGTATGAACAAGATGTCTTTGTTTCGGACAAGGAAGTCCGGATGCGAAAGGGAAGCAGTATGAACTCGGATAATATCATTTCGCTCTTAGGTGGTGTGGCGATGTTCCTTTTTGGAATGTCTGTCATGGGTGATTCTCTTAAGAAGGTCGCCGGCAGCAAGATGGAGGGTATCCTCAATAAGCTGGCGAAGAATCCGATCCAGGGGATCCTCCTGGGAACCGGCGTTACCGCCGCGATCCAGTCCTCCTCTGCGACATCGGTTATGGTCGTAGGTTTTGTTAACTCCGGCATGATGAAGGTCAAGCAGGCTATCGCGATCGTTCTTGGCGCGATCCTGGGCACCAGTATTACGGGCTGGATCTTGTGCTTGAATAATATCGGCGGATCCGGTGCCAGTATCGCATCGATCTTCAGTACGGAAAAGCTCACAGGTATCGTGGCCCTGATCGGTATCGTTCTGTGGATGTTCAGCAAAAAGAGCCAGCATAAGAATGTGGGCGGCATCCTTCTGGGATTTGCGGTCCTGATGTACGGCATGAGCATGATGTCCGGTTCCATTACGCCGCTTCGTGAAGACAAGCGATTCATCGACATGATGACCAGCTTCAGTAATCCGATCCTGGGTGTGCTGATCGGCATGCTCTTTACCGCCGTGATCCAGAGCGCCAGTGCTTCGGTCGGTATCCTTCAGGCCCTGGCGATCACCGGCGCCGTGGAATTTGACATGGCATTCCCGATCCTGATGGGTATCGGTATCGGTGCTTCACTGCCGGTTATGCTCAGTGCGCTGGGCGCCAACACCAACGGTAAGCGCACCGCTTTCGTTTATCTGATCATTGACGTCATCGGCGCTGTGCTGTGCGGCACCATTTTCTATACATTAAATGCATTTATCCGCTTCGGCTTCATGTCTATGCAGATGAGCGTGGTACATATTGCGCTGACAAATACACTGTATCGTCTGTGCGTCGTGATTTTACTGGCACCGGTCATCGGTGTTCTGGAAAAGATCGTCTGCACCATCTTCCCGGACAGCCCGGATGCCGTTGCCGAGCAGCAGGATATGGACCGCCTCGAGCCCCGATTCCTGACCCACCCGACACTGGCACTGAACCAGAGCCGTATGGTTATCGAATCTATGGCGAAGAAGACACAGGAAAGTGTAAAGAGCGCGGTTACGGTAAGACGTGAATTCAGTAAAGATGGATTGAAGAAAGTCTTTGATCTGGAAGGTATCGTGGACCGTTACGAGGATAAGCTGGGTAACTATCTGTTCCGTCTGACGTCCACGCATATGGACGATAAGCAGTCGGCCCAGACCAATAAATATCTCCGCGTGCTTTCGGACTTCGAGAGAATTTCCGACCATGCGAGAAATATCGGTGAAGCGGTGGAAGAGATCAACGAAAAGAAGATCGTGCTTTCTCCGGATGCGTCGAAGGAGCTTTCCGTTCTGGAAGATGCGATCATGGAGATCACAAAGCTGACCATCGAATCTTTCCAGAATAGTGATGCGAAAAAAGCACTGAAGATCGAACCTCTGGAAGCGCTGGTGGATGATCTTTGCGATGAGATCAAGTCCCGTCACATCGAGCGTGTCAGCCGCCAGGAATGCACACTGGAAAACGGCTTTGTCTTTAACGATATCCTGACTGACTACGAGAGAATTTCCGACCACTGCAGTAACGTGGCGGTAGATGTTCTGGAGTCCGGTGAGCATGCGATCCACGCTTTCCATCAGAATGCGGATTACTACGAGACGGATGAGTATAAGAGATATTTCGCGGATTATAAAAAGAAGTACGCGATCTAAAATGTTGCATTGATAAATGACAAAGACCGGTCAAAACTGACCGGTCTTTTTTGTGTGCGCCATGAAAGGAGATCGGCTTTTTTTGTGCCCACATTGAAAATGGGTCGGTCTTATTTGCAACAGATCCGGGAAGCTTTTCGTCTTATTTCCAGCAAGCGCTTAAGAAAAAACGAAATCGTGAGAAAAAGAATTCGTGGAAAAATCTCACATTTTCCACGTTGAAAATATGATGAGGTAGATAATATGAAAAAGAAAATCGTAGCAGTGATCCTTTGTATGGCATGTCTTTTGAGTGCATGTAAAAAGGATGAGAAAACACGTCGGAACAGCACGGATTTTGAGATCCCGTCTTTTCAGGGACAGAATCAGGGAAGCGGTAAGATCTCCGCACCGGAACTGGCTGATCAGGTAGCCTCCATGGGAGAACTGATGCATACCGATGACAGAGGAAATCTTTCGTTAAAAGAGATCACCCGCATCTGTGATGACTTTGATGAACGTTCCTGGAATCCGTATATTATCGGTTCGACTATTTACTTTACTTTCGAATATCAGGCAGGAAATGAAACGGAACTTTCGATGGTGCTTTTGCCGGCGAGAGATGATTATGAATGGGAGACAGATGACATCTGTTCCGTGACGACAATGAGAATGGAAAAGACCGAAGGCTTTATCGGGCTGGAAGTCGGAATGGACATTCCGGATAATCTTAAGCCGGGTAATTACGCAGTGGCATTTATGGAAGAAGGACGCGTGGAAGGCGTGACAGTTCTGACCTTCGTCGACAAAGAACATTCCGAACCGATGGAAGCAAAAAAACCGGTGATCTATCTCTATCCGGAAGAAGAGATGGAAGTGCGTGTGGAACTTCAGCTTTCAGGTGAACTGGGATGCACATATCCGTCTTACGGAAACGGCTGGACAGTTCTTGCGCATCCGGATGGAAGATTGACGAACCTTTCCGACGGAAGAAATTATGACTATCTTTTCTGGGAAGGAAAACTGGACATGAAGCCCTGTGATTTTTCCAACGCGGCCTGCGTAAAAGGAGAAGAGACAGCTGCATTTCTGGAAGAATATTTAACCGCAGCGGGATTAAATGACAGTGAGATCGATGACTTCATTTCTTACTGGCTTCCGCAGATGGAAGATCATGAATATAACCTGATCAGTTTCTCTACTGATTCGTATGAAGAAGCCGCGCAACTGAATGTCTATCCGAAGCCGGATAGTGAGCTTCGTATCTTCATGACATTCAAGGAAATTTCTGAACCTGTGGACTGTGCGATAACTTCTCCGAAGCCGTTTTCCAGAGAAGGATTTACTGTTGTGGAATGGGGCGGCTGTGAAATAAAATAACCGACGCAAAAACAAAAACTGAAAAATATTTATGAACACACTGAAAAAATGCGAAAAAATTTGACGTTTTTTTTGAAATAACGCTATAATGAAGTCATCTAGTAGTCCTGCTATTGCATAATGAACGACATGGAGGAAATAGTTATGGCAGATGAGAAAAAAGTAGAAGCACCGGTAAAGGTGGAGAAGGCAGCAGCAAAGGCTCCGGCTAAGAAGGCAGCAGCAGCTAAGAAACCGGCCGCTAAGAAGGCTCCGGCGAAGAAGGCAGCAGCAGCTAAGAAGCCGGCTGCGAAGAAGGCTCCGGCTGCAAAGAAGGAAGCCGCTCCGAAGGCAGCAGCAAAGAAAGCAGCTCCTGCAAAGAAGGCAGCTCCGGCTAAGAAGGCCGCCGCTAAGAAGCCTGCAGCAAAGAAAGCTCCGGCTAAGAAGGCTGTTAAGAAGCTCGGCAAGGTTATCTTCGAGTTCGATGGCCAGCAGATCTCCTATAAGGATATCGAGAAGAAGGCCGCTAAGCTCGGCGGTGACGTTTATGTTGTTGCCAGCGAGAAGAAGATCTTTGATGCAGACGGAAAGGCTGTTGATCTCTTCTGATCTTATCGTAAAAATATTTTCGACGGTCGCCAGAAGGAAATTTTGGCGGCCGTCTTTTTTTGTGCTATAGTAGTCACGATAAAAAGATCGGAGAAGGAAAATGAAGTTTCGTAGTTCAGATGCAAAAGGAATCGCCTGCATTCTTATCGCAGCCATGGGTTTTGCGCTGATGACTTTTTTCGTCAAACTTTCCGGCGATGTGCCGACGATGGAAAAAGCATTTTTCCGAAATGCTTTTGCGGCGGTGATCGCATGTGTGACCCTTCTTCGTTCGGAAGAAAAATTCAAGATGAAGAAAGGCTGCGGAAAGTATATTTTCCTTCGGTGCCTTTTCGGTACAACAGGACTTCTCTGTAACTTTTATGCTATCGATCATCTGCCTTTAGCGGATGCGAATATGCTGAATAAACTGTCTCCGTTTTTTGCAATCCTTGCCTCGATTCCGATACTGAAAGAAAAGCCGACGAAGATCGACATCATGACCACTGTCGTAGCTTTTTCCGGCGTGCTTCTCATTGCACGTCCTTCTGCGGATGTGTCCATGATCCCCGCACTGGCAGGAATCTGGGGCGGCGCCGGTGCCGGTATCGCGTATTCTTTCGTGCGCCTTTTAGGAAAGAAAAAAGAAAGGACATCGATCATCGTTTTATGTTTTTCTCTTTTCTCCTGTCTTCTTTCTCTGCCATTTATGATCGCCGATTTTGCGCCCATGAAAATGTGGCAGCTGATGTGTCTGATCGCCGCAGGTGTTTTTGCCGCGGTAGCACAATTCTCGATTACTTCAGCATACAAATTTGCACCGGCCAGAAAGATCGGTGTGTTCGATAATACCCAGGTGGTCTTTTCCGCGATCTTAGGTATCGTATTTTTCAGTGAGATCCCGGTTCCGCTTTCTATCTGCGGATATGTGATCATCATCGGCATGGCGGTATTCCGCTGGTACTGGAACCTGACCCATGAAAGAGAAGAGGAGAAAGAACATGCATAACGTGGATATCCTTTGCATCGGCATGGCGCTTATCGATTCGATCATTAAAGGCTTTGATCCAAAGCCCGTTTCCGCATCCGGATTCCGCGCGGAGTCGGGTTCTCTGAATGTGGGCGGCGAAGCGGTGAATGAAGCGGTGGCGGCTGCCAAGATGGGTGTGCCGACAGGCATCATGTGCGCACTCGGAAAGGATCCGGCAGGCGACATGATCGTGGGAAATCTGATCAACTGCGGTGTGGATACTTCCCGGGTGATCAGATCGATGGAGCATCCGACTCCGGTCACCACCATGTTCGTCAACGAAGACGGAACGAGAAAGTCCATCACGAATTCTTCTCACCGGTATAACTTTCATCCGGAAAACTATATGGATATGTTTTCCGGTGCAAAAGCACTGCTTCTGGGTTCACTTTTCCGGGCGCCTTTTGACGATCCGTCGATCATCCTTTCGGTGGTGAAGAAAGCTTCGGAAAACGGAAGTATGATCTTTGCCGACACGAAACTTCCTAACTTCCGGGTGCTGTCTCTTTCAGATATTTCCGAAGCCCTTCCTTATGTGGATTTCATTACCCCGAATGAAGACGAGGCGAAATACTTCAGCGGAAAAGAAGATCCGGAAGAAATGGCGGATGTGTTCCTTTCTTACGGCGTGAAAAATGTGGTCATTAAGCTGGGGGCGAAGGGATGCTTCTTTAAGAATGCGGAAACATCGATCCGGCTTCCTGCTTTTTCGATTCCTGCGGTGGATGCCACCGGAGCAGGAGACTGCTTCCTGGCAGGGCTTGCCTGCGAGATCCTTTCCGGCGCATCGGTTTCGGATGCTCTTTCCTTTGCCAGTGCCTGCGGTGCTATCTGCACCACGGCAGTGGGAGCGGGAACCGCGCTTGCTAGCCGGGAGCAGGTAGTGCATTTCCTGAAGGAACATGATAAAAAAGTAGACTAAATAAAAGCCCGTTTCCCGAAAAAGGTGTACAATAGCTGTTGAAAAATGGAAAGGGGCGCTTGCGTGGGAGAGACGCAGGTGCCGGAAAAATGAGGGAAAAATGGAAAAAAAGCACATTCGGCTGGGGCTTTTGCTGCTGTGCCTGATCACAGCACTGAGCATCGTTGTCGGCTGCAGTAAAAAGGAGACCACGAAGGTCACTACTACTTCGGCGACCACAGAAGCCACCACCAAAGAAGAATCCACGCAAGAATCAACCAAAGCGACAGAAACAGAAGAAAAGAAGACTTCTGAAGAGGAAACACGATCCACGGCCGAAGTCACGACAGAATCGGCCACCGAGGAAACGACCGAGGCGACAACGAAAGCCACTACGGAAGAAACCGAAGTAACGGAAGCAACCTCGGAAGAAACCACAAAGAAGACGAAGAAGACCACGGAGCCCAAGGAGACAACGGCGGCGCCGACAGAATCACTCATTGATGAAGACGGGGAATTTACCTCGAAAGACGATGTGGCGCTGTATATCCACACTTACGGGCATTTACCGAAGAATTTTGTAACGAAGAAAGTGGCCAGAGAGGCAGGCTGGGAAGGCGGATCTCTGGAGGATTATTACCCCGGATGCAGCATCGGCGGTGATGTGTTCGGCAACCGGGAAGGGAGCCTTCCGAAGAAATCGGGGCGCACCTACTATGAATGCGATATCGATACCAAAGGCAAGAAGAGCCGGGGCGCCAAGCGCATCGTGTTCTCCAATGACGGCCTGGTCTATTATACTGACGACCATTATGAGACGTTCACATTACTTTACGGGGAGGTGTCCTGATGAAGGTTTTTCTTTTGGATGGAAAAGATATGACGAGTCTGGATGCGGCTTATGATGTCATCTCCCGGGAGCTTTCGCTTCCAGAGTATTTCGGACGGAATCTGGATGCCCTGTATGACTGCCTGACAGAGCTTTCTTCAGAAGGCACGGTGATCTTTGTGAACACGGCGATCCTGGAAGAGAATCTTCCAGAGAAGGCAGACGCGATCCTGGACTGCTTCCGGGATGCGGCGATGGAAGTTGGTTTTTCCCTTCGTGAAAAGCGCTGAGGTGCATTTCCCTGGGAATTAGGAAGGAATACTATTACTTATGTTGGCAAATTATCACACGCACACGCCGCGGTGTCATCATGCGCGCGGAAGTGAGCGGGAATATATTGAAGAGGCGATCCGGGCAGGGTTTACGATGCTGGGTTTTTCGGATCATGTACCCCAGCCGTATCCGGCGGATTTTCATTCCACGATCCGTATGGAGATCTCGGAGATCCCGGATTATACCGGGACGCTATTGAAACTTCGGGAGGAGTATAAGGACCAGATCCGGATCCTGATCGGTTATGAAGTCGAGTATTCGGACCGTTTCTTTCCGGAGATGATGCGGATCTTAAGACAGTATCCGATGGATTTTCTGATTCAGGGGCAGCATTTTGCGCCGAATGAAGTGGACGGATTCTACGTGGGCTGGGAGTTTTCCGATGAGAAGAATCTGAAGGCGTATGTGGATACGACTGTGGCCGGAATGGAGACAGGTGTCTTTACTTATCTGGCGCACCCGGATCTTCCGAATTATACCGGGGACGATGACACGTATAGAAAGCACATGAGCCGGATCGTGGAGGCGTCTTTGAAACTGGATATTCCGCTTGAGGTGAATATGTACGGGTTTTCAGACGGGCGGCATTATCCCTGTGACCGGTTCTTTAAGATGGCATCGGAAATGGGCGCGAAATTCGTCCTGGGCTGTGATGCCCATCAGCCAAGTCTTGTGCGGCAGCCGGAGTCGGTGCCGGGCCTGATGGAATTGCTTTCCCGCTACGGAATTGAACCGGGGGAGAACATTGTGGAGATAAAAGATCCGAATTGATCAGAGTGACGCGAAACGAAATCGAAAACGCGGAATATGAAACACGGAATATGAAACGCAAAAAAAAGAGCGGGGGAACGGCCCGCTCTTTTTATGTGATCTGAAGATTTAGTTGATTCCGGCTTCTTCCAGGATCTTGTTTACAAGTTCCATTTTCTCGTCTGTGGGATCAGGCATCAATATCATAAAGATCCGCGAATCGACCACAAAGAGACGGAAATAGGCCGGCTCCTTTTCGGCGTCGATCTTCATTTCTCCTTCGAAGATCAGGTCCAGACAATCTCCGCTCAGTTTCCCGTCGAACTGTTCCCGGTCATTGTCCAGATCATCGTAGATCGATGCCCAGATCAAGTACATTTCGGTGAAGGCATCTAAACGCATGTCGTCTTCACTTAGCATGATCGTTGTTCTGTTGTCATGAACATATGAGTTCATATCGTCAAAGTATTCTTTATCAGACGTGGTGAATCCATGTTCTTCGAGAATGGATATAGTATTCTCCCGATCAAAGTCCGTCTCACCCAGAGCCCGCTGGAATTCCTGATACTGTTCGTCAGTAAGCTTGCCGTCTTCATACATTGTTTTATAGCCCGCACGATAGACTTCCTGAACCTGTTCCTCTGTTAAATCGCTGGTGAACTCAAAGGGATTATCGTAAGGCAGGACGTCTTCCATATTGATGATAATATAGAAATCACTATGGTCTTTTTCATCATATTGGAGAATTCCTTGAAGATCGATATCGACCGTAGGTGCTTTTTCCAAATAGCTCTTGAATCCTGGTACAAGACTCTGGACATCAAGGTGATCATCCGGATCGGTATAGGGCACGGGATCGACTAGCGCACTGAAGAAGGAATAGCAGACCGGGGCCAGGTTTTCCGGCGTGGTGAAGTATTCTTTGACTGCTTCACGATCCTTGATGTGCATATGCAAGGTGAAGCTGACCTCATCTTCGTTTTCTATTGGGCCGCACTCGATCTCATAAATCCACAGACTGGTCTGGGCTGTATAAAGAGGCATGAACTCATCGGCGCAATAGAAACTGTCAAGTGCGCTGCTATGTTCCTCAATATAATCTATATTGAAAGGAATAAGCGCATTCATAAACCGTTCGATATCTTTTTTGGCGAGCTGGCTGTTATCTGGGATCAGTTCTTTTACGATTTCCACCTGCTCGGATACTACGTCATTGACTGTCGTGGTATCTATAAGCTGACATGTCTCTTCCTCCTCATCGCAGGAAAGAATGATCTCCACGTCTATTTCGTCGGTTTCATCAAAACTGCGAAGATCTTTCAGAAGTGTCTGAAGATTTTCCGGTTCCGGATACTTATCGGCGAATTCTTCTGCGGAAGGGTAGGTCAAGGTCATGATGACTGTGGCCGTTTCATCTTCGATCGTGGTTTCTCCGATGGAATATTCCAAAAGAGAAATGTAAGCGAGCGACAGTTCTTTTTCCGAAGAAGGAAGCGAGTCGAGATGCTGAAGCGGATCCTCTTCCGGATCGATATATTTGGAAAGCTTTTCAATCTTTCCTTTTGTCAGGTACATCATATAGTCGTCGACTTTCGACGTGCACTTCTTGATGAGCTTTTCGTTATTTTTCTTTTTCGGTTTGCAGCCGGTGGCGAAACTTGTGAATGCGATGGATGCGGCCAGTATGACCGCGCCTGCGCGATTGCGGTTAAGCATTTGATCCCTCCTCCTATGAACTCCCCCTAGAAGATATTATACACCATGGGGGAGGCGGGGGGAGGTACCTGCGCTGTTTATACGTCGACTTTCGGGACACGCATGGCACGAAGTGCATTGAGAATCGCCAGGATCAGAACGCCTACGTCGCCGAAGATCGCCAGCCGCATGTTGGCGATACCAAATGCACCAAGGATCATGATGATGACTTTGACGGCGATGGAGAAGGTAATGTTCTCTTTCACAAGGCGCATGGTCTTTCTGGAGATGGCCATCGCTTCGGGAATGCGGCTTAAGTGGTCGTCCATGAGGACGATATCCGCGGCTTCGATGGCGGCGTCGGAACCCAGTGCGCCCATGGCAATGCCCACATCGGCGCGGGTCAGGACAGGGGCGTCATTGATACCGTCACCGGCAAAGGCCACGTGGCTGTTGTTGCCAAGAAGCGCTTCAACTTCAGTGACTTTTCCGGCGGGGAGAAGGCCTGCGCGGTATTCTGTAATGCCGACTTTTTCCGCCACGCGGGAGGCCACTTTTTCGTTATCGCCTGTGAGCATGACGATGCGGTTGACGCCGGTCTTCGAAAGTGCGGCAAGGGCCCGGGCCGAGTCTTCTTTCAGCTCGTCGTTGATGACGATGTGGCCGAGATATTCGACTGCGCTGTTCATAGGATCAGAAGCAGGAACTTCGGGCGACAGTGCATTTCCCGAAGGATCCGAAACACGGGCCAGGTGAACGATGGTGCCGGGCAGGTGGCAGTCTTCGTAGGCGGCGCCGATCTGAGTCATGAGTTTCCCGTTTCCGACATAGAAGGTCTGTCCGTCAATGACGGCGCGGATACCGTGTCCGGCGATCTCTTCCACTTCGCCTAAACGGGAAGGGTCGATGTGGCCGCCGTGGGCTTCTACGATGGATTCCGCAACAGGGTGGCGGGAGTGACTCTCGGCCAGTGCGGCGATGTCTAGAAGCATGTCTTCCGTGACAGAAGGAGCGGGATCTCCGCAGCGGGCGCCTGCGTGGATGGCTTCTACGGCAAATACACCTCTGGTGATGGTGCCGGTCTTGTCAAGAACGAGGGTATCGATCTCGGAGAGGGCTTCCAGGTAATTGCTGCCCTTGATCAGGATACCGCGTCGGCTGGCAGCGCCAATGCCGCCAAAGAAGCTAAGGGGCACGGAAACGACCAGGGCGCAGGGGCAGGAGACTACCAGGAACACAAGTCCGCGGTAGAGGCTTCCGGCGAATCCCAGGTTTGTAAAGA
This sequence comes from Oscillospiraceae bacterium, assembly GCA_902794115.1. Lineage (GTDB taxonomy): Bacteria > Bacillota > Clostridia > Saccharofermentanales > Saccharofermentanaceae > Scatonaster. The sequence continues at coordinate 242 of CADBGD010000024.1, read as the reverse complement.
TCATGCAGATTACGGCGATCAGGATGGCCAGAATAACAACAGTAGGAGTGTACCAGTGGGCAAAGCGGGTAATGAATTTTTCAGAACGGGATTTCTTATCCGTGCTGTTTTCCACCAGTTCCAGGATCTTGGACACGGTGCTGTCTTCGTAGGCAGCCGTGGTCTTTACCTTGATGGCGGAGGTAAGGTTAATGGAACCCGAAAATACGCGGGTGCCGGGAGCGGCCTCGACGGGTGCGCTT
>CADBGD010000023.1 GCA_902794115.1 Oscillospiraceae bacterium | reverse complement strand
GCACCCGTCATGACATCCTCCTTATAGTCGCCGATGATCAGCAATGCGTCAAGTTTTAATTCCGCAGCGCGCTTTCCGATCTCGAAATGTTTCTGCTTCGCCACCGGCCCCAGCTCCAGCATATCGCCGATGCAGGCATAGGCCTTTTTCTCTCCCGCAATGTGCCGGATCGACGCAAACGCCGCCATCATGGATTCCGGTCCGGCGTTATAAGAATCATCCAGGAACTGGATATCGCCGACTTTCAGAAGGCACTCTCTTCTTCCCACCTGCATAAAGTTTCGGACGCCTTCTGCGATCTTCTTCGCATCCGCATTCAGGTAGAAACCGCAAAGCAGCCCCGCCAGTGCATTTCCCACATGATGCACACCTACGACATTCAGAAGGATATCCACATCCTTGTATTCCTCGAATCCCGCTGTCGCCGTGAAACGCACCTGTCCACCGCCGGTCTTGACGTCGTCGGCCACCGCCATGCCTACGGGGCGGGTCGGGAAATCCACCTTCCCGATGGAGGTATAGGCGACTTTCACGTCTTTTCTTATGAGGCCGCGCTTCACCGCATCCCGAAGAAGCGGATCGCCGTAAGGCAGAATCAGAAGTCCCCCTTCTTTTAAGCCTTCGATGATCTCCAGCTTCGCAAGAAGGATGTTTTCCTGGGTGCCCAGTCTCTCGATATGCGCCACGCCCACGTTCGTGATCACGGCCACATCCGGACGGGCGATATGGGTAAGTTCGGAGATCTCGCCGCGAAGACGCATGCCCATTTCCAGAACGATAACTTCTGTATCTTCCGGCGCGGCCAGGATCGTCTTACTCAGGCCGATCTCGTTATTTTCGTTATTCTTCGTCACCGCCACGCGGAAAGACGTGGAAAGCGCGCAGGAGATCATCTCTCTTGTGGAAGTCTTTCCTACGCTTCCGGTCACGGCAATGACCGTGCAGCCCAGTTTCTGGCGGTACCAGGCCGCGATCTGCTCCAGGGCCAGTTTCGTATCCTCCACCAGGACCACAGGTACATTTTCCGGCGCCTGCGCCATCGAATCCAGGACCAGGGCCTTCGCTCCGTCGTTGACTGCCGCCACCGCATACTGGTGACCGTCAAACTTCTCGCCGCGAAGGGCAAGAAAGAGGTCTCCCTCTTCGATGGTACGGGTATCGGTCGACACCTCCCGGATCGGGAAAGATGACGGATCGGAATATTCTTCTGTCGCCGTAAACTGACGGAGTTCACCTCCTGTGGCGTCCAGTATTTCCTGAAGTGTAAACTGACTCATGCTTCGTTCCCCTTTCTTTCCGCTTCCAGTTTTCTGATCACATCGGAAGCTTCTTCGGCATCCACGAAGCGGACCTTTGTTCCCTGGATCTCCATGGTAAGCTCATGGCCTTTTCCGGCAATGACGACGATATCTTCTTCAGTCGCCATTTCAATGGCCTTCCGGATGGCTTCTTTTCTATCTTCGATCACGCAGTATTCCGGGTTATCGGGCGCTCTCTTGATGCCCTCCACGATCATGCCGGAGATCACGCTGAAGCTTTCGCTTCGGGAGTTATCTGTGGTGACGATGGTGATGTCGCTATATCGACCGGACATCTCGCCCATGGTATATCTTCTGTCTGTCGGACGGTCGCCGCCGCAGCCGAATACCGTGATAATGCGGCCTTTGCAGACACGCCGCAGGGCCTGGAGCAGCACCCGCAGGCTGTCGCCGTTATGGGCATAGTCCACATAGATCTGAAGTCCCAGGTCATTATCGATCTTTTCCATACGGCCAGGAACCCTGACATCCTGCATGCCGTCCAGGATCTCTTCCGGAGTAACGCCCAGAAGATAGGCGGTCGCTGCCGCACAAAGGGCATTGTCCACGTTAAAGTCACAGATCAGCGGGATGAACATGGCCGACTCATATGTCGGTGTGACAAAGGTAAAGGACATTCCGGGGATCCCGTCTTTAACGGTGGAGTGATATTCCTTCACATAGAAATCCGCCGGCTGGGTGAAGCTGTAGGAATATACCTTTTCACAGTATTTTCCTGCTTCAGATGCAATGTCGTCGAAATGGTTGCTGTTTTTATTGATCAGGGCCAGACGGCTCTGGGTAAAGAGCTTGATCTTGCTGTCGAAATAATCTTTTTCCGTCGGATGCTCTTCCGGAGAAATATGGTCATTCAGAAAATTCGTAAACACCGCCACTTCGAACTTTACATTATCTGTTCTGTCGAACTTCAGTCCGAGGGAAGAGACTTCCATCACGCAGTGGGTCACCTGATCCTCCTTCATGTCGGAAAGAAGCTCCTGGAATTCCCATGCTTCCGGAGTGGTATGGGCCGATCTTTCACAAAAGCCGCCGTACTTATTCTCCACTGAACCGATCAGGCCGCATTTTCTGCCGGAGTGATTTAAGATCGCATTGACGATATATGTCGATGTGGTCTTTCCCTTGGTGCCGGTAATGCCGATCATGGTCATATCCTTGGAAGGATGGCCGAAGAACCGGCAGGACAGGTCGGAAAAGGCCGCACGGGAATCGTCCACCACGATCACGGCCACCTGATACTGGTCGAGGATCGACTTGATCGTCTGTTCGCATTCACTATATTTTCTTTCATCCACCACGATCAGGGAAGCACCCTGTCCGGCGGCTTTCTCCAGATACTTATGTCCGTCGCTTTTCTGGCCGATCATGGCCACGAAGGCCGTACCGGGTACGACCTGCCGGGAATCCAGCACCACCTTATCGATATTGATATTCAGGTCGCCGGAAATGCACTTGAAATTCAATCCATCCAATAGATCCCGTGCTTTCATGTTCCCCTCCTTAAGTCTTCTTTACTCCATTTTCAGAACGATCACACTTCCGTAAGGAAGATCTGTCGGCGGCGGTGGCGTGGTCTCGGAAGTTTCTTCGTCTCCTTCGCCTTCGCCCTCTCCGTTCTCGTTATCTTCGGAGTTTTCATTATCATCCCCGATGTCACTTTCTCCGTTTTCATCAGGCGGGCGTGTCTCCGAGGTACCCTCCTCGCCCGTGGTGCCGTCTTCCTCCAAAGTCTCGTCGCTTTCATCCGGCGGGACTTTGTCATCCGGCTGCTGTTCCTCCATACCCATTGAGGCCGGCGGATTCTGGGATACCACTACACCCTTGATGTTGCCTTCGATCTTAAAGTTGATCCCGTATTCTTTCGAAGTACGGATGCACTCGATAATATTCATGCCGTCGAAGCTGGGGATCTTGGTGGTCGGCATATCTTCTACTGCGATCTCCTCGCCGAAAAGAACGACGGTGGAATTCTTCAGTACAGTCTCATCTTCACCGTAATACATCCGCTCCACAATGGTATCGTCATCCATCCATCCGGAACCGTCTTTTACCACATAGCCTTCCCCGGTCAGGACTTTCTTGGCTTCCCCATAGGTCATGCCCACCACATCCGGAACGTGGAACTCCAGAAGCATACGCTCATATTCGTCATCACTGAGTTTTCTCTTCACGCCCATATATTCCAGCGTCTCTTCCACGATACGGGCCGAAACCTTCGCCGGGGCGGAAGAACCGATATCGTTATCTTCCGGCTTGTTGATAACCACCAGTACCACGATCTTCGGATCGTAAGACGGCGCATAGCAGCCGAAGGAGATAACGTGCTTACCGGCATCGTCACCGACTTCGATGGTGGATGTACTGGTCTTACCGGCAACATAGTAGCCCGGAACATAACCGGCGGCACCGGTACCGGCCTTAACTACGTCCTCCAGGAGAGAACGGACGCGGGCCGATGTTTTTTCCGAGAAAAGAGTACGGATCTTTTCCGGTTCATATTCACGGATGATATTTCCCTGGGAATCCACGACACGGGAAGCGATATGCGGACGCATCAGGGATCCGCCGTTAACCAGTGCCGAATACACGGTGACCAGCTGAAGCGGCGTCACGGTCGAAGACTCGCCGAAAGAAAGCGTTGCCATATCGACCTCGGTCGGCTTTTCGTGGAAAATGCCTTTTCCTTCCGCCGGAAGGTCAACGCCGGTACGGTCATAGAAACCGCAGTTACGGATATAGTCATAGTACTTATCGATGCCGATCCTCTGGGCAAGTTTTACGAAGATCGGGTTACAGGAACGCTCGAAAGCTTCCCGTAAGGTCTCTACGCCATGGTTTCCTTCTTCTGTCTTTTCACGCCAGCAGCGGATGGTATCGACTTCGGTGATCGCAATAGGCAGGTCCTCGAAATACTCGTCTTCATATGTCAGTCCTTCTTCCAGGGCAATCGCCGTGGTGACCGCCTTCATGGTGGAACCCGGCTCGTAGGTATCGGAGATGCAGCGGTTACGCCATGCCGAGCTCATGAGGTAGTTGGACTGGCCGTCGATCTTGTTTTCCCCGATCTCCACCACTTCGTCTTTCAGCTTGGCCCACTCTTCATCAGACATGCCGTAAGGTTTTTCACGCGGAGTATTAAGGTCAAAGTCCGGCATGGAAACCATGGCCAGGATCTCTCCGGTGTACGGGTCCATGACGATGCAGGTCACGCCTTCCTTCGGCTTATATTCGTTATAGGCGTCCCGGCAGGCATTTTCCGCAATACGCTGGATATTCATGTCGAGAGTCAGCTGGACGTTATAGCCGTCCTGCGCCTGGATACTTGTGGGGATGGAATACGGAAGGGCACTCTGGTTGTAGTTATCCACCTCGGCATAGGTATAGCCTTCGGTACCGGTCAGATACCGGTCATAGTAGGCCTCGATTCCGTACTGGCCGACGAGGGAGTTGTTATTCTGGTCCGCAAAACCGATGACCTGGGCGCCGAGATTTCCGTAGTTATAGTATCTCTTCGGCACGGAATCGATCTTAATGCCGCCTAAGCCATGTTCTGATATATAGGCCTGAAGGGCATTTTTCTGCTCGTAAGTCACTTTCTTTTTGACCTGGATATAGGGCTTATCCACCTGGGAAAGCCAGGTCAGCATCTCTTCCCGGTCCACCCCGATGATCTCGGAAAAGGCATCGGCGATCATTTCATTACTCTGGGGCTCTTTTTTCGTCTCCTGGGACTTAATGACGTCCGACGGGGTCATACCGATGGTGTACTCATAGGTGGTACTTGCCAGAATATTTCCGTTTCGGTCCAGAATGTCGCCACGGGACGGAGTATCTTTCAAACGCTGCCAGTGCATCTGGGAAGCCTTATGGGAATATTCCTCATAGCGGTTGACCTGAATATCGAACTGCACCTTAATAAGGTAGGCCATAAAGGCGGAAAGGGCCAGAAAAACCATCGTCAGAACGATACGGCCGCCGATACGGAAACCCACGGATTTCGTCTCTTCCTGCACCTCGGGAACAAATCTGTTCTTTTCTTCTTCTTCCTGGTAGTTATAGTTCTCGATCTTTTTGAGTTCCGGCTTCTGAGAAGGATCTTTTTCGACCTTCTTCTCTCTTCTTTTAAAGAGCCGGATCTTTCTTCTCTTGGCCGCCTGCTCTGCTTCTTCCTGTGGTGTGCGGTTTCTTTCAAACCAGGGAGTATACGGCTTATAGACCGAGGCAGAACGAAGGACCGGATTCTTCTTTTCTGAAGGAACCGGTTCTTTCGGAGCGACAGATTTTCCCGAATAAATTACACGTGAAGACGGATTTTTCCGGGAAGAAAGATTCTTTCCGGAAAGGGATGAGCGGGATACATTGGTTCTTTTCGAAGATCCGGAAGGGACCGTTCTTCCATTTGAGGAGCGTGAAGCGCCCGGCCGTGCGGGATTCTGGCCTGGTCGGCGGTTGGCGCTATTTCTACGTTTCTTCGAAGCCATGCTCGAAAAGTCCGTTCCTTTCCACTTACTTTACGTCAGGCATCGGCTTTGGAATAATAATCTGCCAAATCCTGCTTGGCTTCTTCCACGATCTCCTCGGAAAGTCCGACGGAGTTATAAGAACGGTTCGTGGTCAGGTGATCCCGGAACGGGACGACCACGCGTACGATCTGCTTCTCATTGGGCTCAACCATACCCAGGTTCAGGGTGGCAGCCTTCCGGACCGCTTCCAGGTCCGCATTTACGAAGAGACTCTCCTTCAGCTGGGATGTCTCCTGACGCATTTTATTGATCTGCTGTTCTTTCTGATTATTCGCAAAGTTCATCGATGCAATCTGTGCTTCATTATACACCAACATTCCGAATAACGAGGCGACAAAAGCTATAGCGAAAGAGATGAAAATAAAGTCGCGAAAACGGCGTAATGTTTTGGAAAATGACTTCTTGCGGAAATTGCCGTATGCTGCTTCTACCGCACGCTTATTCTCGGCGCGGACTTTCTTCTTCTTTTCTTCGTTCGAAAGGCGAAGTACCGGTGTGCTCTGTTCCATTGCGCTCATATACTGCTCTGCTTCTCCATCATCAAAGGCCATCAGGTTCAGACCGATCGAATAATCGGCACCTGTGCTTCGATAGAGTGCATCCAATGTTTCTTTCTTTGTCATTTTTACTGCCAGAGCCATACTTCTTCATTCCTTTCAAACACCCTCAGCTTGGCGCAGCCTGAACGTTTATTTTCCAATGCTTCTTTCTTACTCGCGACGATGGGCTTCGCATTGACCTGTTTTCCCATCGGGCGCTTCCCGCAGACACATACCGGAAATTCTCTCGGGCATGTACACGGGCTTTCCAGCTTCCGGAAGGCTTCCTTCACCAGTCTGTCCTCCAGACTGTGGAAGGAGATCACGGCGAACCGGCCGTGAGGAGCAAGGAACGGTGGCACATTCTTCAGAAGATCCGAGACCGAATCCAGTTCGTGATTGACCTCGATGCGGATCGCCTGAAAGCACCGTCTTGCCGGATGCTGATCCTCTTTTCTTGCGGTATGGGGCATCGCACTGCGGATCAGATCCGCCAGCTGCGTGGTGGTCCGGATCGGTGTCGTCTTCCGGTATTTCTCGATCGCCGATGCGATCCTTCCGGCGAATCTCTCTTCGCCGTATTCCCGGAAAATACGGGTCATATCTTCCACCGAGTATTCGTTTACGACATCTTCCGCGCTCAGCTTCTGCTGCTGATTCATCCGCATGTCCAGAGGTCCTTCCTGCATGTAGGAGAATCCCCGGTCCGCCGTATCGATCTGATGAGAAGAGACGCCCAGATCCGCCAGCACCCCGTCTACCTTTTCAATGTTCATTTCCGTCAGTACCTCGGCAAAACGGGAAAAATCCGATTTCACCAGCACCCACTTATCTTCCGCGCCAAGCTCGCTTCTTCTTCTTTCGCAAGCTGCCAGCGCCTCATCGTCTTTATCAAAGGAGATCAGTTTCCCCTTGCCGCCCAGTCTTGCGACGATACCGGAGCTATGTCCGCCGCCACCGGCCGTACAATCCACGTACACGCCGTCTTCCTTGATCGCAAGGCCCTCCATGCATTCATGGAACATGACCGGAAGATGATGAAAATTACAATCCCCGGATGTCATAACCCTGCAGGCTGAAGCTTGTGGCAGCTTCATCTCCCTTACTGGACTCGTAGTAGGTCGAAGTGCAGATTTCCAGCATGTCCGCATACTGATAAATGCAGATCTCGGTCGAAGGCTTCGCTCCGATCCGTTCCCAGAGCTCGGATGTAACGGAGATTCTTCCCTGGCTGTCCAGTTCGCACTCCAGCGCTTCACCTAAGATGGCACGTCTGGCGTTTCGGATCTCCGGGGTAGTCATGGGCTGTGCATTAAATGAGTCCACGATCTCCTGAAAACGGGCTTCACTGTAAACACTCAGGTAGTTCTTGTCCTGGTTCACGGTCACAAACATGCGCGGGCCCATCTTATCCCTGGCTTTTGCCGGGACAAAGAATCTTCCCTTTGCATCTATTTTGTTCATGAAACGAGCCATGGCCACTCCCCGTTTACTTGAAATTCCCTGTGATTTTCACCACTTTGCTCCAGAATAATGAAAAATCGCTCCACTTCTCACCACTCTGTTGTCATTTTAACGAAGTTTCTTTTTTATTTCAATAGCATTTCACAAAAAAACGAGAGAAATGCCGTGTTTGCAGGCATTTTCGCTCGTTTGTTCGGTTTGCTTGTAAAAATTGGAAAAAAGCAGTAAAAAAGCGCCGGGAGCTTAACCTCCGGCGCTTTTGCGATCCATGGAAATATTCAATATAAACCCTAGCGATATGAAGTTAACCATCATGGCCGTACCTCCCATACTGACAAAGGGTAAAGGGATACCGGTGATCGGCAGAAGTCCCACACACATGCCCATATTCTCGATAAAATGGAAGGCGTACGATCCCGTCAGTCCCACAACGATGTAAGAATAGGCTTTCCGGGAGGATTTCGATGCCACATAAAGACACCGGACCAGAAAGAAAAAGGCCAGAAGCAAAATGGCGGTGGTACCGATAAATCCCATACGTTCCGATACCGCGGAATAGATAAAGTCCGATTCTTTTACCGGCACCTTTACGAGGATACCGGTATGGTTACCCGTAAGTCCGCCGGAAGCGATGGCTGCCTTCGACTGGACCAGGTTCCACTCGGATACCGGGTCCGATCCTTCAAAGATCAGCGAAAGGATACGTTTTTTCTGATACGGTTTTAAGTAAAATGACCAGATAAGCGGTACGATACCGACAACAGTACCGGAGATCGCAAGAAGGAAATAACGGTACTTTAGGTTCCAGATAAAGAGCATGCAGACCAGAGAAAAGAGGATAACCATGGCGGTACCGAAGTCCGGCTGCTTTAAGATCAGGAGCATCGGCGGTCCGTAGATCATGGCCAGATAGACCCAGCCGCGGATCAGGGAGATTGTCTTATTTCCCATGTCCTCCAAGACATAGGAGGACACGATAACCAGTCCGATCTTCGTAAGTTCCGATGGCTGGAATGTTCCTAAGATAGGAAGACGCATCCAGGAATCTGCGCCCCAGGTGCTCTCCAGCGTAAAGCCGTCGATAATGACCCACACCAGAAGCAGAAGCGAAACACCATAAAGGATCCATCCGATCAGCTTCATGAACTGGGTATCCAGAAGGCAGATCGTCAGCGCAATGGTAACGCCGATGACCGCCGCGATCACCTGCTTAAAGAAAATACCGGGATAACCTTCAAAGCCCTGGGATAAAACCAGGTTTAATACATAAAGGCCAATGGTCGTAATGGAAAGGATCGGAATAATGAGCCAGAAATCGACCGTACGGAGGGAATTATTCCGCAGAAATTCAATACCTGACTTACCCTGACTCATAGGGACCTCTTAGTCTTTCTTATCGGACGCATCATCATCCGCATCCTCGTCGGACTCATCGCCTTCAGAATCTTCCTTCGGTGCATTTTCCGAAGAAGACTCATCTTCGTCCTCATACTCATCTTCAGAAGTAAAGGTGCTCTTGGCCAGTCTCTCGACACGGTCTTCCACATCCTCTTCCTCTTCGTAAGCACGAAGCTTCTCTTCTTTTCTTCTCTGGGCTTCTCTGGCCATAGCCTCATCCGCCTTGAAGAAACGCTCCGGGATCGGCTTCTTCTCCCATTCGTAGATGTGTGCCAGAGAGATCAGGACCAGACCCAGGACGACCAGCACCAGAGACAGTACCTGCGAGGTACGAAGCTCAGTGTGGGCGATATAAAGAGAGTCGGTACGAAGTCCTTCAATGAAGAAACGGGCGATACCGTAAAGAATGCAGTAAAGAGAGGTGACCGTCCACGGACGCTTGCTCTTGCTTCTGACAAAGAGCAGGATAAAGAAGATCGTTAAGGTGCAAAGGAATTCATAGAAGAATGTGGGATGCACCGCCATATTCGAATCCAGGTTCGGGCAGTTCTCGGCAAGGTAGCGGGCAACGGTGGTACTCTTCATGCCCCACGGCAAAGTGGTGGTAGTACCGAAAGCTTCCTGGTTAAAGAAGTTGCCCCAGCGGCCGATGGCCTGGCCCAGCGGGATATAGACAATGGCAAAATCCATGATCGTCGCGATCGGGATCTTCCGGATCTTACTCATAAGGAAAACCGCTAAACCTGCGCCCAGAACGCCGCCGTAGATGGCAAGACCGCCACCTCTGACGTTGATGATCGAAGAGAAAGTCTCACCGAACTTTCCTTTGACGTAGTAGGAATCCCATTCACAAATAACATAGTAGAGACGGGCACCGATAAATGCCATCGGCAGCGCCAGAAGGCAGTAGTCCGTCAGAAGGTCCGGCGTGATCCCGTACTTTCTGCACTGCTTCATACCCAGGATCAGGCCGAGCGCCACAGCACCGGCGATCAGGATACCGTACCAGTACAGATTCAATCCGCCGATACGGATGGCCACATTATCTACAGTAAACTTCCACCCAAGTCCCGGGAAAGTTACGATCTCTTTTTCAAGAGCGAGCAAATAATTCATTTTCAGAGCCTCGTTTCTCTATCTTTCTTGTTCACGCAATATAATATCACACATATCCTTCAAATCGAACAGGCATTTGACGGCTTCTATGGTATTCCCGAACTGCGATCTGATCCTGCTGCATCTGCTTTTTCAGGTCTTCTACCGACGGGAAAGGCACTTCGGGCCGGATAAACTTCAGAAGCATCACGGTGCCCTTCGTTCCATAAAGCTGGACATGCTGGTCAAAAAGCATCGTTTCCGTGAGGGGCACATCGTCCTTCTTATTTACTGTCGGCCGCATGCCGATATTGGTAATACTGGGATACATCTTCCCGTCAAGGATATAGGCCGACGCATACACACCGAAACGGGGGATCATCTTCTGCTTCGGGATACGGATATTCGCCGTTGGGAAACCTAAAGTTCTTCCCAGCTGCTGACCCTTTTCCACGATGCCGGAGCAGGCGACCGGATGATCCAGAAGTTTTTCCGCCAGTTCCACATCGCCTTCGGCAATAAGTTCCCGGACCCAGCTGGAAGAGACTCTTCTGTCTTCGTAGTTAACCGGATCGACGGACACGACCGTGATTCCGTACTTATTTCCCCATGCCTGAAGAGTCTTCACATCTCCAGCTCTTCCCAGGCCGAAGTGATAGTCTCTTCCTACGATCACGGCCTTGGTATGCATCCAGTCCCGAAGACATACTTCCATAAACTGTTCGGGGCTCATGCTCTTTACGTATTCATTAAAAGGAAGGGCGAAAAGATCGTCGATACCCATGCTTGCCACCAGACGGCAGCGCTCCGGATACGTCGTGATCAGATGATTCTGGGATTTTCCCGCCGGGGGATTTTCAAAAGTCTGTACCGCCGTGCGAAGGCCCAGTTCTTTTCCCACATCCTGCATGGTGCGGAAGATCCGCTGGTGTCCCAGATGCACGCCATCAAAGAAACCCAGTGCCACGGCCCGCGGCGCTGTGATCTCGGTCGCACTGGAGGGGGTGGAAATCAGTTTTCCCTCCCGGTTCATGATGCAGTTCCAGATGATCATAACCTACGAAAACACCCTTTCTTCCCGGATGAGGATGGTCTCCTCATCTTTCTGGGAATAGATCACCGCTACCGGTTCGGTTCCTGCCACAGCCAGAACACGCTGTTCCATGGTGGCACCTATGTTTTCCATTCTATCCTTAAACACGGAGAAATCAAGTTTTTTCCCATTTCGCAGATCACGGGCCTCTTTTTCCGAGACAGATATCTTCATAAGATCCGAAAGCGCGCACATTTCAGGAAGGAGAAAATCCATCTCCCCGCCTTCTTTTACGCCTTCCGCCTTTTCCCGCAAAAGTTCCAGCGACAGTGCATTTTCCACGGAAAAAGCACCTGCCGAAAGGCGCCGCAGCGCAAGACAGTAGGCACCGCAGCCAAGCTTCTTTCCGATGTCTTCACAAAGGCTCCGGATATAGGTTCCTTTAGAACAGGATACGGTCATATCCACCCGGATCTTCCCGTCTTTTTCGTAGATTTCATGGATCTCGATACTGTGGATCGTCACCTTCCGGGACGGGATCTCCACTTCCTGGCCGGATCTGGCGTAGTCATAGGCCGGTCTTCCGGAGATCTTGATTGCGGAATAGATCGAGGGCACCTGGGTGATCTCTCCCTGCATGCTCATAACGGCCTCGCGGATCAGGTAGCCATCGTTTTCTAAAAGACGGGCCCGTTCCTTTTCATCCGGAAGCGTGCCGCCCACGATCTTTCCTTCCTTATCGCCGGTATCTGTAATGATGCCCAGTTCCATGGTCGTCCAGTAGGTCTTATCGTGATTTTCCATATACCGGAGGACCCGGGTCGCCCGTCCCAGCGCCACGACCAGAAGTCCCGTGGCAAACGGATCCAGGGTTCCCGCATGTCCGGCTTTCTTGATCCCCAGGATCTTCCGGACAGCCGAAACCACCGAAAAGGAGGTCATCCCTTCCGGCTTATCGATCAGTACGATTCCTGATTTATCCGATACCTGGGTCATGCCTGATTGAGGAAAGCCGTCGCTTCTTTGACGATCTTATCCATAAAGCTGTCGATATCCATATCGTTCTCACCAAATCCGGAAGCGCGGTGATGTCCGCCGCCGCCCATTTTCTGGGCAAATTCCGCCGCGTCGAAACCGACCTTGGTACGGCAGTTGGCACGAAGCACACCGTCATCGTTTTCCCGGACCACGAAAGAGGCCATGACCGTGTCGATATCCCGGAGGATATTCACGATCCCGTCCGCCGCGCCTTCCGGTGCATTCGTCTCTTCCATCATCTTTCTTGTGATCTTGGTGATGGCGATCTTTCCATCGGCATACAGTTTCATATTCGAAAGGGCCAGACCGTGAAGACGGACTTTTCCCTCAGAAGTTTCATCGAAAAGATGGAAGGCGTTATCAGTAAGATTGGCGCCTCTTTCCATCAGATCCGCCGCAATACGAAGCGTACTCGGCTTGGTGTTTTCATAGGAGAATTTCCCGGAGTCGGACTGGATGCCTACCATCAGGCAATCCGCCACCTGCTGATCCATTAAGGTCACGGAAAGATCTTCTTCCCAGGCTTTCAGCACCTGATAAAGAAGTTCCGCACAGGAGGCTGAAGTGCCGTCCACATAGGCCAGGTCTCCCGCAACCGAAGAAGAAATATGGTGGTCCAGAACGATCTTGATTTCAGCACCTTCGAAAAGATCTTCCGCCGGGCCCATACGGCTGCCTTCCGAGCAGTCTACGGCAAATGCCACGGCCTGGATCTTCCGGTTTTCAGGTGTATTTTCCTCATTTACGATGGTCAGGATCTCTTCCGGCACATTCATGAACTGAAGTCTCGGCGGGATCGCCCACTCGGTCATGACTTTCGCATCTTTTCCCATCTTCCGTAAAGAAAGCGCCAGCGCCACAGCCGTGCCGAGGCAGTCGCCATCCACACGGGCATGGGGAAAGATCTGGATCTGTCCTTCCGAAATGCTCTCAAGCTTCAGAAGGACGTTCTTTGAAAAATCACGAATTGTCTCCGCCACGAGCCTGATCCTCCTTGATAGTCCGGTCGATAAGGTCCATCAGTTCCATACCTTTCTGGATAGATTCATCCAGCTTGAAATGCATCTCCGGCGCCACACGAAGTTTAACACGCTTAGCCACCTGACTTCTGATAAATCCGGAAGCACGCTCCATGGCTGCCATGCAGTCCTGTTTTTCCTTATCCGAACCATACACCGACAGGAATACAGTGGCATGGGTCAGGTCAGATGACATGCGCACTTCCAGTACCGAAGTCATCATGGGGATACGGGGATCCTTGACTTCGGTCAGAAGAAGCTGGGAGATCACTTTCTGGATCTCGTCGCCCACACGGGCCGCTCGATTCTGTCTCATAGATTCACCTTATATTACTTTCTCTTGATCTCCTGCATCTCGAATACTTCTACGATATCGCCTTCTTCGATGTCGTTGTAGTTTTCGATGGAGATACCGCACTCATAGCCGGCAGCGACTTCCTTGGCGTCATCCTTGAAACGCTTCAGGGAAGCAAGCTTGCCCTGATGTACTACGATACCGTTTCTTACGACACGGACTTCAGAGGTACGCAGGACCTTACCGTCCTTAACATACGCACCACCGATGGTACCGACAGAAGAAACCTTGAAGGTCTGACGGATCTCGACATGACCCAGGATAACTTCTTCAAACTGCGGCTTGAGCATACCACGCATAGCGGCTTCGATATCCTCGATCGCATTGTAGATAACGCTGTAAAGCTTGATGTCGACGCCGACTTCCTTTGCCTGCTCCATAACGATCGCCGAAGGACGGACATTGAAGCCGATGATGATCGCATTGGATACATCCGCCAGAGTAACGTCGGACTCGGTGATCGTACCAACACCGCCGTGGATAACCTTGACGCGGACTTCGTCGTTGGTCAGCTTCTCCAGGGACTGGGTCACCGCCTCGACGGAACCCTGAACGTCGGCCTTGATAATAAGGTTGAGATCCTTGACCTCGCCCTCGGCCAGTACCTGGGACAATGTCTCCAGTGTCATTCTGGAGGACTTATGCAGCTGCTCTTCTCTCTGCTTGATCTTACGCTTTTCAACCAGCTGACGAGCCATCTTCTCATCGGTAACGGCATAGAATGTCTCACCGGCTTCCGGTACTTCCGGAAGACCCAGGATCTCGACAGGCACGGACGGACCGGCCTTTTTCTGCGGCGCACCGTTCTCATCGTACATAGCACGGATATGGCCGAAGATCGGACCTGTCACAACTGTATCACCGGCACGCAGTGTACCACGCTGTACCAGAACGGTAGCAACCGGACCTCTGTTCTTATCCAGCTTGGCCTCGATAACCGTACCCTTTGCCTGACGCTTCGGGTCAGCCTTCAGTTCCATAACATCCGCGGTCAGAAGGACCATTTCCAGAAGCTCATCGATACCTTCACCGGACTTACTGGAAACCGGAACCATAATGGTGGAACCGCCCCACTCTTCCGGCAGAAGTCCGTGAGTGGAAAGCTCCTGCTTTACTTTATCCGGGTTTGCACCCACCTTATCAATCTTCGTAATGGCTACGATGATCTCGGTGTTCGCAGCTTTTGCGTGGTTGATCGCCTCAACGGTCTGCGGCATGACACCATCGTCTGCGGCAACGACCAGGATCGCGATATCGGTTACCTGCGCACCACGGGCACGCATGGTGGTAAATGCTTCGTGACCCGGAGTATCCAGGAAGGTGATCTGACGGCCCTTGCAGCGTACGGTGTAAGCACCGATGTGCTGGGTGATACCGCCGGCCTCGCCCTTAACAACGGATGTCGAACGGATCTTATCCAGAAGGGATGTCTTACCATGGTCAACGTGACCCATAACAACCACGATCGGCGGACGCGGCTTGAGGTTCTCCTCGTTATCCTCGCTATCGTCGAAGAGGATATCTTCTTCTGTTACCTCCACGATTGGCTCGGCGGTAATGCCGTATTCCGAAGCGACCAGTGCCGCAGTATCGTAATCCAGTTCCTGGTTCAGTGTCGCCAGCATGCCCATCGTCATGAGGGACTTGATGATATCGCCGGAGCGCTTTTCCAGACCCTCGGCCAGTTCCTTAACCGTGATGAACGGCGGGAGCGAAACGTGGGTCAGCTGAGGCTTCACGACCGGAGCCGCCACAAAAGACTGACGCTGCTTCGGGTTCTTCTTCTTCTTTCCGCCCATGTACATCGAGTCGAGAGCTTCATCGTTGGAAAGAATATCCGATGCGTTACCGGTAAACTGGTTCGCACGCTTGTTGCCCATACGGCGGTCATTATTGTTGGAAGACTTCGCGTTATCCTTCTTTGTATCGTTCTTCGGATCCTTGCGGCTCTTCTCATATGCATCACGTGCCGCAAAATTCGCCTTCTCCTTCGTTGCCTCCGGCGGCAGATCCTGCTTCGGCTTGGTGCTTCTCTTCGGCTGGTTACGGTTATTGTTGTAAATATCGTCGTCGTCTTTGTCTTTACCGGCAAAGCCACCTCCGAAATTACCGCCACGGTTTCCGCCCGGACGGTTTCCACCGCCGAAGTTTCCACCCTGACGCGGGCCGTTTCCTCTGTCGTTGTTTCTGTCGCGGAAGTTACCGCCACCCTGACGGTTTCCATTTCCCTGGTATCCGCCGCCCTGACGCGGTGCGCCATCCTTGGAGCGGACAAATGTCGATGTCTCACGGGTATATCCGGCGCTCGGGGCACGGACTACAGCAGAAGAAAGACGCGGACCTTCCTTGGCCGGAGCTTCTTTTGCCGGTGCTTCCGCCTTCGGCTTCACTTCTTCCTTCGGCGCTTCCGGTTCTGTCTTTTCTTCCTTCTTCGGTGTTTCTTCCGCCTTGACCGGTTCGCTCTTCGGCTCTGCCTTCACTTCCGGCTTCGGCTCTTCTTTTTTCGGTGCTTCCACCGGAGCCGCTTCTTTGACTTCCGGCTTTTCCGCCTTCGGCTCGCTCTTAGCGGCCGCTTTCTTTTCAGCGGTCTTCTTCGGAGCTTCAGCCTTGGTCTCCTTCTTTACTTCAGAAGTCTCCTTCTTTACAGGAGCCACTTCCTCTACCGGCTTTTCCACTGCTGCCGGCTTTGTCTCCACGGCCTCTTCAACCGGAGGTTTCTTGGCCTTCTTATTAACACGGCCTACACGAAGCGTCTTGGTACCGGAGATACCACTGACAGTCTTCTGCGGGATCGAGGATTCTACCTTCGTCTCTTCCGACTTCGATGCTTTCTTTTCTTTTTCTGCCATCATTTCCTCCTGTTTATTCCGCTTTGTCGGCGGAAGCCTCTTGTTCGTTTACTAATTCGATCTGGCCATGTAACTTTTTGGCCATTCCCTCATCGAGTATCGCGATGGCGATCCGCGAGGGTTTTCCGATCGCCCCGCCCAGTTCTTCTGCCGTGGCAAAGTCACTGGTCAACGTATTTTCTTCTTTTGCGATCCGGCGGAGCTTCTCACGCTGCTTTTCCGAACCGTCTTTAGAAAGGATCAGAAGAGCGACCGCGCCGGCGTGAAGCGCCAGTTCTATGGCTTCGAACCCGGATGTCATCAATCCTGCCCGGTACGAAAGTCCGATGGTTTTAAGGATCCTCTCCTTTGTCACCGGCTTTCCTTCACTCTTCTTTTTCATTTTTCCTCTCCGTTTTCTTCCGAAGAGAGTAACGCCGGCTTTAAGCTCTCGGTATCTACCTTACGGTGAAGTCCCCGGTCGAACTGCTGATGCTCCAGCGCCTTCTTCTGGCACTCCGGATTATGGCAGACATAGGCACCCCGGCCCGGAAGCCGTCCTGTCGGATCCAATACGACCTGCCCGTCGGGTGTCGCCACGATCCGGATCAATTCCTTTTTGGCCATGCGCTCTTTACAGCTGACGCACATACGCATCGGAATCTTCTTTGCCATAATGTCTGCTTCTTCTCCTTATGCTTCTTCGTTATTTGCTTCACCGGCTTCATCATCTGCGATGGTGAAGTTGGCGACGAAGTCATTCTGTACCATTGTCTGGTACTGGCTCATGCTCTTGATGTCGATCTTCCAGCCTGTCAGACGGGCAGCCAGACGGACATTCTGTCCGGCACGGCCGATTGCCAGAGAGTACTGCTGATCCGGAACTACGACCTGAGCATTCATCTCCTTGGTGCCGTCATCCTTTGTGATGATCTCAGTATCCACACGCTCTACCTTTGCCGGAGAAAGTGCATTGCTGATATATACAGCCGGATCGTCGCTGTACTGGATGATATCGATCTTCTCGTTACCCAGCTCGTCCATGATCGCCTGGATACGTGTACCACGCTGACCTACGCATGCGCCCAGCGGATCTACATCCGGATCACGGGAAACAACGGCCACCTTGGAACGGGAACCGGCCTCACGGGCAACCGATACGATCTCGACGATACCGTCGTGGATCTCCGGCACTTCCTTTTCCATCAGCTTCTTTACCAGGAACGGATGGCTTCTGGAAACGATGATCACCGGACGCTCCTTCTGTGTCTCCACACGAAGGATCAGGAACTTCATTCTCTTATTGAAGGAATAATCCTCATCCTTCACCTGCTCCTGACGCGGAAGGGTAGCTTCGGCACGTCCGATATCTACGAATACGAAACGGTTATCACTTCTCTGGATCACGCCGCTTGCCAGCTCACCGATCTGATCGGAGAACTCGGACTGGATACGGTCATTTTCTGTATCACGCAGCTTCTTGCTGATAGCGGCCTTGGCGGCACCGGCAGCAAGACGTCCCAGGGACTCGACGTCGATGGTCATTTCAATGGTATCGCCTTCTTCCAGATCCGGATCGATCTCTCTTGCTTCTTCCAGGGAGATCTGGGTCTTCGGGTCGGTTACTTCCGCTACGACCTCAACTACCTCGTACACGTACATCTCACCGGTCTCTCTGTCGATCTCGGCAAATACCTGCTCATTCTGCTTGGCGTCGGCAAACTCTCTCTTAAAAGCAGCAACGATCGCTTCCTCGATAGCCTCAAAGAGGGTCTCTTCCTCGATTCCTCTCTCCTTCGACAGCGCCTTAATAGCCTCCAGCATTTCTTTGTTTTCCATAACGTCTCTCCTTTGATTTCGTCACAAAATTAAAACCGTATTGTTCGTTGTGCCTTGGCGACCTGATTCCAGAGGAACTCTCTGGTCTCATCCCCCACCTTCAGCACGAGCTTGGCGTCGTCCGCACTCTCGATAAATCCCTCGATATGCTTTACGCCGTCCACTGCCGCAAAAAGTGAAACTTCGATCTCTTCTCCCTGATGCCGGATATAATCCGCCAGACAGGTAAACGGCCGCGTCGCGCCCGGTGAAGATACCTCGAAATAGTCCGGATCTGCATGTAGTTTTCCTTCCAGTGCCGCATCCACTTCTCTACTTACTGCCTCGCAGTCCTCGATGCCGATGCCGCCCCGCTTGTCGATGAAAAGGCGAAGGAAATAATACTGTCCTTCCTTCTTATACTCACAGTCCACCAGGTCAAAGCCCATCGACTTCACGATCGGCTCCGCCAGATCAAATGCTTCCTGTGCCACTTTCGATCTTCCTGCCATGCTGCCTCCGTTTGTTTTCATAAACAAAAAAGTGGGCCAAGACCCACTTTCCATGTCAAATACACTTCTAGCATGTAATATATTACTACTAAAGGTGCCCGAATGCAATGCTTTTCCCGTATTTTACCTATAATATACGAAATGCACAGTTCCTTTGTTTTATTTACACAATTTTCACTATCTTTTTATCAGAATCACTATTCAAATTATCCAAGTTATCATGTAGAATATAAGTAATCCAAAACAACCGTTGGATAATCAACAAAACAAGGAGATGATGCCAATGATAAAGGTAATTGCAGGAGAAAAGGGAACAGGGAAAACAGCACAGCTGGTT
This sequence comes from Oscillospiraceae bacterium, assembly GCA_902794115.1. Taxonomy (GTDB): domain Bacteria; phylum Bacillota; class Clostridia; order Saccharofermentanales; family Saccharofermentanaceae; genus Scatonaster. The sequence goes on along the minus strand of CADBGD010000023.1, from coordinate 16,534 downwards.
GAGGATATCAACGGGCAGGCCACGACAGACAACAATATCGTCTGCATCCAGCGTGGACACCGTCTCGACCGGCTTTTGAAATACAGAGTCCGTCTCGTGGACCTCGATGAATATCCTGTTAATGGTTTCGAACAGTTCATTAGTTTCGTAGCCGGCATTTGCGCCAAAGATTACGACGTCACACACATCTATGTAGACAGTATCCTGAAGATCACAGGCGAAACAGATTACGAGAGATTCGGAGAATTCCTGGATAAGCTCAACAGCTTCCTGGGAGACAAAATCACAGCGACGATTATTTGCAGCCGTGCCAAGGACGAGCTTCCTGAAAGCGTTACCAAGTACTGCTGAGCACACTATATAGCGCATCCTACAATTAAATAGAACACAAAAGGGACTGCCTCATACTGAGACAGTCCCTCCTTTTTCTTCGCGAAAAGCACTCACTCCGTTTCTTCTTCCCTGATCCTCTCCAAGAACACCTCCACGGCCATCTCGCCGAGGTCCTGCTGGTCGGGATCGAGATCGCGGCTTCTCACGGAAACGGAGTGATTCGACGCTTCCTTCTCACCGACCACGAGGATATACGGAACTCTTTCCATCTTTGCCGCGCGGATCTTGTACCCGAGTTTTTCGTCAGACTCGTCAAGTTCCACTCGGACACCCGCCTCACGGAGATTCGATGCGAGGGCCTTTCCATACTCCAGATACTTATCCGATACCGGCAGGATCTTCGCCTGCACCGGTGACAGCCACACCGGGAATTTGCCGGCGTAGTGCTCGATCAGGATGCCGATGAAACGGTCGATCGATCCGAACACCACGCGGTGCAGCATGATCGGTCTGTGTTTCTCACCGTCCTGTCCGATATAATCAAGGTCAAATCTCTGTGGCAGCTGGAAGTCGAGCTGGATCGTGCCGCACTGCCACATTCTTCCGATGGAATCCCGGATATGGAAGTCGAGTTTCGGTCCGTAAAAAGCACCGTCACCCTCGTTGATCGCGTACGGTTTTCCGACGCTCTCCACAGCGGCCTTAAGTGACGCGATCGCAAGCTCCCACTCCTCATCACTTCCGATCGAATTTTCCGGTCTCGTCGACAGCTCGATCTCGTACTTGAATCCGAACCGCTCGTAGAACTCGTCGATCAAACGCATGACGCCCTGGATCTCCGACATCACCTGATCTTCTCTCATGAAGATGTGCGCGTCATCCTGCGTGAAGCAGCGGGCACGCATCAGACCATGGAGCGTACCGGACTTCTCGGCGCGGTGCACGATACCGAGCTCGCCGACCCTCATCGGGAACTCCTTGTATGAGTGCTGCTTCGACTTATACACCAGCATACCGCCCGGGCAGTTCATAGGCTTGATCGCGTAGTCCGTATCGTCAACACTCGTCGTATACATATTCTCCCTGTAGTGGTCCCAGTGACCGGACTTTTCCCAGAGCGTTCTCATCAGCATGATCGGCGTACTGATCTCCTCGTATCCTTCACGCACATGAACCTTTCTCCAGTAGTCGATCAGAAGGTTCTTAAGAAGAAGCCCCTTCGGGAAGTAGAAAGGAAGTCCCGGGCCTTCCTCCATCAGTGCAAAGAGTTCCAGTTCTTTTCCGAGTTTTCTGTGATCCCTTGCCTTTGCCTCTTCGAGCTGTCTGAGATATTCCTCGAGCATCGATGCCTTTGGGAACGAGATACCATAGATCCTCGTAAGCATCGGGTTCTTCTCACTGCCGCGCCAATATGCGCCGGCGACCGACAGGAGCCTGATCGCCTTGATAAAGCTCACATTGGAGATATGCGGTCCCGCACAGAACTCGGCATAATCGCCCTGTTTATAGAACGTGATCCTCTCCTCATCAGAGATCTCCGAGATCAGTTCCATCTTGTAGGATTCATTTCTCTCCTTCATGTAGGCATACGCTTCATCCTTGGACATGTCGTATACCTGAAGGATCAGCGACTCTTTGACGATTTCCTTCATCTTCGCTTCCACAGCCGCAAGGTGCTCGTCCGTGAACGGGAAACCGAAGTCAAAGTCATAGTAGAATCCGTTCTCGATCGCCGGGCCGATGCCGCACTTCGCGTCCGGATACAGACGCTTGACTGCCTGCGCCAGCACATGCGCACTCGTATGCCAGAAAGCCTTCTTGCCTTCCTTGCTCTCAAAATCCGCCTCGTGTACCTGTTGATCATTCAATAAAATCTTCATGTGTGTTGCCTCCTTTGCATTCATCAATAGGTGTATGTTCGCAACAACATAAGAAAAGCACCCGAAAAGACCTATAATGATCTTTAAGGGTGCTTGATAGCACGGTTCCACCTTAACTTTTCACTTCAGATTCCAACAAATCCTAGCCTTTAACGCAGACATACGGTAACGCTTACTTCGGTTTCAGCATTACAGCTCGGGAATGGTTTTCGTTCGCGATCCTCATAAGCGGCTTCCAGCTTCACGTCGCTCTCTCTGGATGATTGCCTGCGGACTACTCTTTTCCGTCAATGCTTTTCTTATGTTATTGGCTTGATGGTAGCAGGAAGAATTATTCCTGTCAATAACCCGTCCGGCTAATTGCAGGCAAAAAAAGACCGTCTCCGAAGAGACGGTCTTTGAAATCACTTTCTTGAAGTGAGGATCAAGCCTGAGGCTTACCGCACTCACCGCAGAACTTACCGGTGTTACCTGTAGCACCGCAGTTGCTGCATGTCCAGCCGGCTGCTGTATCTGCCGGCTTCGGCTTACCGCACTCAGCACAGAACTTACCTGTGTTACCGGCGGCACCGCAAGCACATGTCCACGTACCCGGATCTGCCGGCTTCGGAGAACCGCAGTTCGCGCAGAACTTACCCTGGTTGCCTGCCTGGCCGCAAGAACATGTCCAGCCGCCTGCTGCAGCTGCCGGAGCGGCTGCCTGAGCCTGCTGCTGCATCATCTGCTGCTGCTGCAGGAATGCCATACCCTGGTTACCGGGGTTCATAGCACTACCATTGAATCCACCAACAAGACCGAGACCCATCATGGCGTTACCGGCACCAGCCTGGTTGCCGGCTGCGGTCTTCATGGCATCGACGGAACCCTTGATCTGGTAACCGGCAGCCATCTGCGGGTTGTTACCAAACATAAGACCATCGTCCATGTCCTGGATTCTCTTTCTGGATTCGTCGTCCGGAGTAACCGACATAACGGCTACTTTCTCAACGATCATACCACGGCCCTGGAGCCAGTCTTCATCCAGAACTTCGTTCATGTACTTAGCAAGCTTAACCTGCTGAGACTGCAGTCTGTTGTACTGAACATCCTCTCCGCCGGCACCCATCTTGTTGAGGGCTTCGCCGAGGTACATAAGGAACTCAGCCTTTGCCTGACCGGGCTGACCATTCTTGCCCATCAGTTCGTCACGACGGTAATCACCGGAAACGTTGCAATGTTCTTGAAGAATGTAACCGGGTCAACGATCTTGAACGAGAATGTACCGTTCATGCGGATGTAAATACCACGATATGTCGGATCATCGTACGGGAGCGGAGCAGCTGTGCCGAACTTATTGTCGACCATCTCCAGCATATTTACGAAGTAAACTCTCTGCTGTGTCAGAGCCTCACCGCCAGCCTTAATACGGTTCCAGATATCACCACAGGACTTCTTTACACCATCGAGGAATCCGGAACTACCGAAGCAAGACGGAGCCGAAGAAGTATCCCAAGTATACATACCGGCTTCTGTAGTAAAGTCAACAACACGACCGTTGTCTACGAGGATCAAAGCGGTTCCCTCCGGAACTGCGATCTTAGAACCATTAGAAATGATTTCTGCGTCACCTCTGTTACTGCCGTTACGCACTACCTTCGCGCCGCGGCGCAGAAGAACTTCCTGTCCAAGCGAGTCACATGTGAAGAACTCAAGGTACTGATCTCTTAAGTTTCCGCCAACAGCCTGGATTGCAGCTTTAATTAAGCCCATTTTAATCTCCTCCCTACAAGAAAAAATTTTCAGATCTCGATCAACTTATCGACAAGCCAGATTCGCATATCCACTGTCTTAATTGCCGTTCCGCAGAACTGACACACATCTGTTCCCAGATGTTTGACCGGGGCACCGCAATGCGGACAGGTGAAACCTACTCCCTTAATGTCTTCCCACGCAAACCGGTCAGCGTCAAGAATGTTAATTACTTTTACGTTATACCGGGTCTGTGTCGGAGTCGCTCGATTGCCTGATATAAATTTACCATTTCTTTCCTGGTATTGCAAACATTGTAACGAATATTGGAAGGTGATTTCCACCGTTGAAGAAGTCTTTTGATACTCGTTAATTCCGCCTTTATGGACAATTACATCACGGTAAACCAGAGATTTGCCTTCAGACCTGGCTGCTTCCACTTTATGCCACAGTTCTTCGGCCAGAGAACGGGTGCATCCGATGCCGCATCCGTCGAGTTCCGCACGGATCCGGTCGATGGTATCTCCGTTGTTTCCGTAGGTCATCTGACAAAGAAGATCCAGGCTCTTGACCAGTACCGCCTGGGCGGCGCTCTGCATCTGGGAAAGGTTCAGATCCGGGAAGTCTTTATTGATCCGCGGGACCAGCGCAGTGGAAAGATCCGACACGGACTTCGGCTGGGCCAGGGTCTGGGTCATCTTAAAGTCCTCCGGGCCGACTTTGCCCTCTTGTACTTCCTGCTTGACCCCTTCCATGATCTGGCCTACCAGCGAGTTACGGAACGCTCTTTTGGCGGACCGCACTCCGGCCACGATTCCCAGAAGGACCAGAAGTCCTCCTCCGACTAAAATTCCGATTCCAATCATTCCACCCGGCATTCTCTTCTCCTCCTTCTCCGTCTATTCAAAAGGACACCGTTTTTCATTATGTCAATATTTATATAGAACATTACGGTCCATACGCAGAACCGGAATTCCGGAAGGGGTTTTCTCCTTCCAGCTTTCAGGCAGAACGTGATCCAGTCCTGTCTGATACACCACCGGGATCCCGGTCAGTTCCTGCGCCGAAAGAAGGACCTTCTCCCCTTCGATCAGTTCTTCTTCTGTTGTTTCCTCCAGAAGGTTGGAGTTGTTGATAAAGCCCGAGATCGGAAGCCTGGCCGCTTCGGAAAGCTCCGAGGCCATCAGCTTTATGCTCTCCGCATCCGAAGTAAAGGGACGGAACGCATTCACGACCATAAAGACCCGGTATTCGATCTTCTGGAAACGGCTTAGCATCGCACCCAGAACTCGAGCTCCCAGATCCTCACCGCCGATATCAAAGACAGCGATGGTATCCGGCATATCAAAGGCCGAATAGACTTCACCGGAAAGCGCCGGCACATCAACATTGGTATTGGCATATTCCGGCACGATCACACGGATGCCTTCCTTCTCGAGGACCTCTTTGGCATCGGCGGAACGGTAATACGGATTGACGATATCCAGATCCGCCAGCATCACCTTCGCATCAGGATTCTCTTTTTTCAGTTTATGCGCGAAATGCACTGAAACTTCAGACTTTCCGCTTCCGTATGCGCCTACGAAAACGTACAAACGGACTTTCTTTTCTTCTTCCATATCTTTCCTCCTGTTACCTAAGCTCCGCAATGGTTACGCCATCTTCGCCCTCACCGAATGTACCTAAGCGGTAAGAACGGACACGCCGGTCTTTTTTCAGGAACTGGTCCACCGCCGAACGCAGCGCGCCGGTGCCTTTGCCGTGGACAATGCGGACATTTTCGATATTACTGATCACACAATCATCTAAATAGCGGTCCAGAGCTGTCTGGGCTTCGTCTACCGTCATGCCGAGAAGCTGGATCTCCGGCATCATGGTGGACTTCTTCGCAAGACGGATCTGCTCGGCGCGGGATACCGATGCCGTACGCTTTGGTTCACGCTTTCCTTTCGCGCTCTTTTTCACTTCTTCCTTCTTCGGATACTGGAGCGAATCCGCAGGTACCGTGAGCTTTAATGCTCCGGAAGAAAGGATGCAGTTATTCTGTTTATCCGGGCCCTTTACCACGATACCGGTAATATCCAGTTTCGGAGAATAGTAAAGGCCGCCTTCCCGGATCACTTCCGGCTTTTCGCCGGGCACTTCGGAAATCTCGTCATCCGGCACTTCCGCATCGATATCGGAAAGACCGGCACGAAGATTATTGCGGATGGCGCGGACTTTTCTTTCCGCCTCGTGGGAGTTCTCCATCTTCTGCAGTTCCTTGATCTCATCCAGAAGAGAATCGGCTTTTTCCAGTACCTCTTCCAGCATCTCCCGCTTTTCTTCCCTGGCCTGGGCAAGAACGCGTTTTCTTTCCTTTTCGATCTGCTTTCTCTGGTTTTCCAGATCCTCGGTCTGTTTCTTGATCTGGTCGCGCATATCCGCCATCTCCTGCTGGAGCTTTTCGCTTTCGCGGTTATGACGCTCCGCCGAAGAAAGAAGTTCTTCCACCTTCAGGCTCTCCTCGGAAAGGATGCTCTGGGCATTTTCAATGATCCTCGGTGAAAGGCCCAGTTTTCTGGAGATCACGAATGCGTTACTAACACCCGGAAGACCGATCATGAGACGATATGTCGGAGACAAGGTCTCGGTATCAAATTCGCAGCAGGCATTCTCCACGCCGTCCTGCTCGACCGCATACGCCTTGAGTTCCTTATAGTGGGTGGTCGCAACGGTCACAGCCCCCTTCTTTCTGCACTCATCCAGGATCGCGATCGCCAATGCGGCGCCCTCCGTCGGGTCAGTTCCGCTTCCCAGTTCATCGACCAGCACCAGTGTGGTCTCTTTGGTCAGCTTCAGGATCTGGACCAGATTGGTCATATGGGCTGAGAAAGTCGAAAGACTCTGCTCGATACTCTGCTCATCACCGATATCCGCCAACACTTTCGTAAAAGTCGACACTTCCGAGCCGTCTTTACAGGGAATAAAGAGTCCCGCCATCGCCATCAGGGAGATGATGCCACAGGTCTTCAAAGATACGGTCTTTCCTCCCGTGTTCGGTCCCGTGATGACCAGCGTCCGGTATTCGGTACCTACGGAAAATTCGATCGGAACGACCCGGTCTTTATCGATCAGCGGATGACGGGCCCGCTTTAAGACGATCCGTCCTTCTTCATTCATACGGGGACGGGACGCATCCATTTCCAGCGCCAGTTCCGCCTTGGCCTGCATAAAGTCGATATGGCCCACCAATGCGATGTCTGCCATGATCGAGCTCTTCTCAATGCCGACTTTTCCGCTTAAAATGCCCAGGATGCGGTTGATCTCTTCCTGCTCGGCAGCCGTCCATTCCCGGATCTTGTTATTCAGTTCCACCACTGCCATCGGCTCGATAAAAAGCGTTTGGCCGGAAGCAGAAGTATCGTGAACGACACCGGGGACTTCGCCTTTCTTTTCCGGCTTGACCGGCACGCAGTAGCGGCCGTCACGCATGGTGACCAGCTGATCCTGAAGCGCCTGGGGATTCTTCCGGATCAGTCTTTCCAGGATCTCACGGATACTGCTCTGGGCTTCCCGGATCTGGCGGCGGATGGCATAAAGCTCATTACTTGCCCGGTCATTCATCTCATTTTCCCCGGTAATGGCCGAGGAGATCTCTTTTTCCAGATGGGAAAGCGGCATCAGCTGCCCCAGTTCCCGTAAAAGGCTGTGGTCCATAGGATCCACCTGAAGGGATTCCGCCTTCACATGGGAAAGCCGCTCCACGGTGCGGAGAAACTGGGCGATATAGAGAAGGTGCTTCATGGTAAGCGTCGCACCGGTCTCGGAAAACTTCACGCAGTCCCGGATATCATTGACACCTCCTAAAGGAAGCGCACCTTCCTTCACCCGGAACTCCAGTGCATCCTGTGTCTCCTGCTGCCATTCTTCCACCAGTTTCTTATCTGATGTAGGGAGCAGCCCATAGCAAAGTTCACGCCCGTAAATGGTACGAGCGTGATTTACGAGCCTGTCAAGTATCTTGTCATACTCTAATATGGAAAGAGAGCGGCCGCGGACTAATTTCCGCTTGGCCTCTTCTTCAAATGTGGTATACATATTTCCTCTTTCTTACGAGAGAAGCGACGATCTTTCCACATCCTCCATGGAGATGCTCTTCTTCACAGAAAGACCTTCCTCGATATCCACATCGGTGATGTGGCCGTCACGGTAGCAGACCAGACGGTTCAGTTTCTTCTGCTGAATGCACTCGATGGCGTGAATGCCCATGAGGCTGGCCATTGTACGGTCACGCAGCGTCGGGCTTCCGCCTCTCTGCAGGTGACCCAGGATGGTCGGACGGGATTCGATCTCTGTTGCTTCTTCGATCTGTTTAGCAATTTCGGTTGCGTTACCGGCACCCTCGGCGACGATAACGATGTAATGGCGCTTGCCCTTGTTTCTGCAATCCAGGATCTCCCGGACGACTTCCTTCATATCCAGAGGACGCTCCGGAAGTAAAATGATCTCGGCGCCGGTGGCAATACCGACGTTCAGGGCAATATAGCCGGCGTGTCTTCCCATAACTTCGATTACGCTGCAGCGCTCATGGGAAGAAGCAGTATCTCTCAGTTTGTCGATGGCTTCCATCGCGGTATTCATCGCCGTGTCATATCCGATGGTGTAATCAGTGCAGGCCACGTCGTTATCGATGGTGCCCGGAATACCGATCACCGGGATACCGATACGGGCCAGGTCTCTGGCGCCGCGGAAAGAACCGTCACCGCCGATGACCACCATGCAGTCCACGCCGAATACGTTACACATCTTCGCGCCCTGAAGAACACCGGCCGGTGTCTCAAAGCTCTTAGAACGGGCTGTCATCAGGAAGGTACCGCCGCGCTGGAGTGTCTCGGAAACATCTCTGTGACCCAGTTCCTTGATCTCGCCTTTCCAAAGGCCGTGGTAACCACGGGTCACACCCATCATCTTAAATCCGGCTTTGGTTCCGGCACGGACTACCGCACGGATCGTGGCATTCATACCCGGGGCATCACCACCAGATGTCAGAATACCTACACCCTTGATCTCCGGGATCGTGCTCAGGTCGATATTTTCGTAGTTTTTCGCCACCATTTCCTTCAGGTTTGGAAGGTTGCCATTTGTATATTCTTCGAACATAGTTTTTTCTCCTCATAAAAACGGTGGAATTCCCCGCCGGATTTTTGCTTGTATTATACCAAAGCTATTAAAACAGGGAAACATTTTCTACACCGAATTGAGAAACGAATATCTTGCAGATATCCCGATTCCATTCGATGTTATACTGCTCCGGCAGATGCACGACCCGCTTTTCGCCCATGACTGCCACATAAACCGGCACATTTCCGTTAAAATACGAGCAGGTCGAAAGAAGACGCTTAAAGCCCGGATCATCCGTCTTTCCGAAGTAGCGGATCGCAAGACGGATAGGTGATTTTGCCGTCTCCCGCTTCTTTACGGGATCTCCACTTTCCCCTTCACTTGAGGAAGAAGGCGCAATGTTCCCGTTTTCAGGTGAAGGCGCGGCGGAAGGAGCCGCATTTCCCTGCTCTTTCGGCTTCTTATCATAGGTTCTTCCCGAAGAAGAATACTCTCTGGATCTGGGAGGCGGAAGCTGGCAAAGCGGCTCGTCGTCACGGCTTAACGCCACGCAGTCTTCCATCAGAAGCTTGACTTCTTCCTCATCCACCTGGACCGTTCCGCGGATAAGAAGCGCCTTGGCCGAGTTGATCACCGGCCCGTATCGGGTGTAGGCATCCGCAAAACAGATGACTTCATAATCGCCGTACAGATCCTCGATCCGGAGAAAACACATAAGCTTTCCGGTCTTGGTGGTCTTCTGGGTCCGCCCCACGATCAGGCCTGCCATCCGGACTCTTTCTCTGTCTTTTAAGACTCGTCCGGAGCCGGCATCTTCTCCCAAAGTGGCCCGGAAGGACGTACTGTCGGTATCGGCGCAGCTTTCCACTGCCTTCTTATAGTTATCCAGAGGATGGCCGGAGATATAGATTCCCAGCATCTCTTTTTCTTTGGAAAGTTTCTCATCCAACGGAAATTCACTGACGTTCGGAAGTACCGGTTCATCCTGTGCCGCAGCCGAATCCGGATCCATCAGACTGAAGATACTGATCTGTCCTTCCATGGCATTTCTCTTCGTGGACGCCAGACGGTTCAGATACGGCTCGGAAGCGCCCAGCATCTGGGATCTGGGGATCCCGAATTCATCCATGGCAGACGAATAGATCAGACTCTCGATCATCTTCTTGTTGATCTCCAGCTTCTCCGATCTTCTCAGAAAATCTCCGAAGGAAGTAAACGGTCCTGCGGTCTCTCTGTCGATGACCAGTTTTTCCACCGCATGGGCACCCACATTCTTTACGGCAGTCAGGCCGATGCGGATGGCTTTTTCGCCCTCGGTACAGAAACGCACCTGGCTCTTTCCTACAGACGGCGGCAGTATGGCAATGCCCATCTTCTTGGCGCAGGCCGCATACCAGGAAAGCTGGGACTGGTTTCCTAAGAAGCTGTTCAGCATCGCCGCCATAAACTCCGTCGGGAAATGCACTTTCAGATAGGCGGTAAAATAGCCGACCACGGCATAGGCCGCCGCATGGGACTTATTAAATGCATAGCCCGCAAACTGGGTCACGTCATCGAAGATCTTTCTGGCCACCGGCTCCGGCACTCCGTTTGCGATCGCGCCGGCCACTTCTCTTCCCTTTTCATCTTTTCCGCCATAGATAAAGGTCTGACGGTATTTCTCCATCATGGACGCTTTCTTCTTCGCCATGGCTCGGCGGATATTATCCGACTGGCCCATGGAAAAACCTGCCAGGTCACGGACGATCTGCATGACCTGCTCCTGGTAGATCATGCAACCGTATGTCATATTCAGGATCGGCTCCAAAAGCGGATGATCGTACTTGATCGAAGACGGATCGTGACGGGCCGCCACATATTTCGGGATCTGATCCATCGGACCCGGACGGTAAAGCGAAATACCTGCGATAATGTCTTCAAGAGAAGATGGCTTCAAGTCCACCATAAAGGAAGTCATGCCCGTACTTTCAAGCTGGAATACACCTTCGGTGTCGCCCCGGGAGATCATATCAAAGACTGCCGGATCATCCATGGGGATCCGGTCAAAATCGATCTCGATGCCCTGATTGGCCAGGACCATCTCGGCCGTATCCCGAAGGACCGTCAGCGTACGAAGGCCCAAAAAGTCGAATTTCAGAAGGCCGATCTCCTCGGAGTTGGCCTTGGCAAACTGCACCACCACCGACTCATCATTCTTGGCAAGCGGCGCAATATCCGTCAGCGGCACAGCCGAGATAATGACACCGGCCGCATGGGTCGAAGCATGACGCGGCATGCCTTCAAAAAGCATCGCCGTATCGATCACGTTTTTCACTGTATCCGAGTTCTCATATTCAGCACGAAGTTCAGGAGAACCCTTCAGCGCGTCGGCGATCGTGATACCCAGGCTGTTGGGGATCAGTTTACAGATCCGGTCACTTTCCGTATACGGAACATCCAGGGCTCTGGCCACATCCTTGATGCAGGCCTTGGCCGCCAGTGTACCAAAAGTGATCACCTGGGCCACTCTGTCTTCGCCATATTTTCTCGTGACGTAATCGATAACTTCCTGACGGCGCTCATAGCAGAAATCCACGTCAAAGTCAGGCATGGATACACGTTCGTTATTTAAGAAACGCTCGAAGATCAGACCGTAGCGGATCGGGTCGATGTTCGTGATCTGAAGCGCATAGGCAACCAAAGATCCGGCACCGGAACCACGTCCCGGTCCCACCATGATCTTATTCTCCTTGGCATAGTGGATGAAGTCCCACACGATGAGATAGTAATCGGTATACCCCATGGAGGTAATGACCGAAAGCTCATACTCGGCGCGTTCATAGTACTTCTGGATCTCTTCTTCATCAGTCCTTCCCGAAAGGCGCTTCCGTAAACCTTCATCGCAAAGATGACGCAGATATTCTTCCGCATCGGAATACTCCAGCGGCACTTCGAAAGCCGGCAGATGGATCTGGTCGAAAGTATATTCCGCATGACACATGCTGGCGATCTTCGTCGTATTCTCGATTGCAGACGGAACCGAAGAAAAATAGCTCCGCATCTCCTCTTCCGACTTAATATAGAAATCATCACAGGACATCCGCATGCGGTCCGGATCGCTCATCCGTTTTCCGGTCTGCATACAAAGAAGGACCTCATGGGCAGTACTGTCTTCTTTATACATATAGTGACAGTCATTGGTGGCCACCAGCGGGATCCCCGTCTCATTGGAAAGACGGATCAGATGGGAATTGACCTTGGCCTGTTCCGGCATCTGGTTACTCTGGATCTCCAGGTAGTAATTCCCGCGGCCGAAGACCTTGTCGTACCAAAGGGCCGTCTCTTTTGCTTTTTCATCCTCGTTTTGAATGACCCAGTAGGCCACTTCACCGGAAAGGCAGGCCGAAAGCGCGATCAGACCTTCGGAGTATTTCTCCAGAAGTTCATGGTCGACACGGGGCTTATAGTAGAAGCCTTCTGTAAAACCTGCCGAAACAAGACGGTTCAGGTTTACAAGACCCACATCATTCTTGGCAAGAAGCACCAGATGGTAGTAGTTTCTGTCCTCCGGCTCCTTCAGAAAACGCCCTCTTGGCGCCACATAGACTTCACATCCGATGATAGGATGGATCCCTTCTTCCACCATGGCTTTATAAAATTCCACCGTGCCGTACATGACACCGTGATCGGTAATGGCGCAGGAAGTCATGCCCAGTTCCTTGAGCCGGGCTGCCAGTCTCTTGATGCGGATCGCGCCGTCCAAAAGACTATATTCCGTATGAAGATGCAAATGCACAAAACCCTGTGCCGTTTCCTCAGCCATACAAATTCCTCTATGAGTCGCTCAGTTTTCCCTTGACGAGAACCAGAAGATCGCGAAGTCTCGCCGCTTCTTCGAAAGCCAGATCCTTGGCTGCCGCCTTCATGTCCTTTTCCAGTTTCGCCGCAAGCTTAGAAAGCTCCGCAGTAGACATCTTCGTCTTCTTCTGATCCAGAAGATTGGAAAGATCTTTCATATCGATCTTTTCTTCCTCGGATATCTCTTCGATGGTCTCCAGTACATCCCGGACTTCCTTCGATACACTCTTCGGCGTGATGTGATTATCTTCATTATACTTCATCTGGATCTCACGGCGGCGGTTCGTCTCCGAAACGGCGGCAAACATCGAATCCGTCACTTCATCCGCGTAGAAGACGACCCGTCCGTTAACGTTACGGGCGGCACGTCCGATCATCTGGATGAGAGATCTGGTGGACCGTAAGAATCCTTCCTTATCCGCATCCAGGATCATCAGCAAAGACACCTCCGGAATATCCAGACCCTCACGCAAAAGGTTGATACCGACCAGCACATCGAATTCTCCCTGACGGAGCTGGCGGAGGATCTTCATTCTCTCCACCGTGTCGATATCCGAATGCAGATACTTGACCCGGATCTCTTCCTGCTTAAGGTACCCCGTCAGGTCCTCAGACATCTTCTTGGTCAGGGTCAGGATCAAGGCACGCTCGCCCTTCTTCACCGTCTCGCGGATCTCGGTAAGGATATCTTCCATCTGTCCCTCGACAGGACGGATCGAGATCTCCGGATCCAGAAGTCCTGTCGGACGGATGATCTGCTCGACGGTCTGGCCGCTATGCTCCGCCTCATAAGTCGATGGCGTCGCTGATACAAAGATCGTCTGACCCATCTTCTTTTCAAATTCCTCGAACTTTAAAGGACGGTTATCGAAAGCCGACGGCAGACGGAAACCATAATCCACCAGCGTGGTCTTTCTCGAACGGTCACCGTTATACATGGCTCCGATCTGGGGAACGGTCACGTGGGACTCGTCGATCATAAGAAGATAATCCTCCGGCATAAAGTCCATCAGGGTAAACGGCGGAGAACCGGGCTGTCTCTTCGTGAGATGCCGGGAATAGTTCTCGATGCCCTTCACAAATCCGGTCTCGCTCAACATCTCCAGATCGTAACGGGTACGCTGCTCAAGACGGTATGCCTCGATCAGTTTTCCTTCTTCCCGCAGTTCCTTCAGCCTCTCTTCCAGTTCTTCCTCGATAGTCACTAAAGCCCCCTCAAGCTTCGCTCTTGTGGTGGCGTAATGGGAAGCCGGAAAGATCATGGTGTAGTTTCGGTTAAACACCAGTTTCCCCGTAAGATAATGCACTTCCGTGATCTTTTCGATCTCGTCGCCGAAGAAGGTCACGCGGGTGATGAGTTCTTCCGATGAAGGCGGGAAAATATCCAATGTGTCTCCCTTTACCCGGAATGCACCTCTTGTGATCTCATAATCATTCCGCACATACTGAAGGTCAATCAGGCGTCTGATCACCTGCTCACGGGAAAGCTCCATCCCGACCCTAAGGTTGATCATCAGGTCCTTATAATCAGACGGATCGCCCAGGCCGTAAATACAGGAAACCGACGCCACCACGATGACATCCCGCCGCTCCAGAAGTGCGCTGGTGGCACTATGGCGCATGCGGTCGATCTCATCGTTGATGTCGCAGTCTTTCTCGATAAACGTGTCGGTAGACGCGATATACGCCTCCGGCTGATAGTAATCGTAGTAGGAAACAAAAAACTCCACGGCATTATCCGGGAAGAACGCCTTGAACTCGGCGGCCAGCTGGGCCGCCAGAGTCTTATTCGGCGCTATGACCAGCGTCGGACGCTGGGTCTTTTCAATAATGTTCGCCATGGTGAAAGTCTTACCGGATCCGGTGACACCTAATAAGGTCTGTCCCTTCATCCCGCTTTCCAGTCCGGCCACCAGTTTCTCGATCGCCTGGGGCTGATCGCCGGTCGGCACAAATGGCGAATGGATCTTAAATTGTTGCTTCATTTCTTCCTGCATTGTGACACCCTGCATCCATCGAACATATTTTCGTTTCCATCAGTATATCACAATTGCCGGGAAGAAGAAACTGTTTTTATACTCCTGTGTCTACAACCAGGATCCGCTCGATCGGAACCCGGAAGGTCACAGACAGGACGACCAGATTGTCGATCGTAGGCATGCTCACACCGCGCTGCCACTTGTAGATCGCCTGAGGTGTGGCGAATCCGAAGATATCCTGAAGATCTCGAACGGACAGTCCGGCATTCTCACGAAGCCTTACGATATTACTTCCTGTTTCTTCCATGTTGATGATCGGTAACATAAGTCATCCTCCCCTTTCCTATAAAAAAACCATAAAACATATAACAAAAAACCGCTTTTCCAGTGAGACATCGGAAAAGCGGCGGGAAACTCGTTTCATCACATTCGTGAAACTATATTGCCTGGTGTTCCACTCCTGCTTTTCCTTTGATCATATGGGTCCATTTCATACCTGCGGCGACGTCAGAGACAATACGCTTGACGGCGGTCTGAATATCAGAGGTATGGATGGCATACTTGATGGTAGATGTATTATTCATTGTGGCTTTCGCGGTAATAATAGACTTCATTCGTGAAACACTCCTTTCGTTAAAATTCATTCAGTTTCTTAACTGATATTTGTAATTTACCACTCTTATTTGGTTTTGTCAGTATACTGCCAGTATAAATTTTGCACAAATTATACACATTTTGAGTATTTCCTGATAAAAAAGGGTGATATCGATACTATATAAATAAGATAATTTAACTTCTCGTCATTTCTTACTCAGCATAGTACATATACATATAGCACTCTGTCTGATTCTCAATACACATAAAGACGACCAGCGATCCTTTCCCGGCTTTTCCTACAATGACCCAGGAAACAGTAGTCGGTTCCGGGACAAGTTTCTGGTCGGCAAACAATGAATACTTCTCCACATTGAATTCCTGAAGCGTGATCTCGTGGTGATCTTCTCCAAGCTTTTCATACATCTGCATGATGGTGGCATTCATATTCGTGTTATTGTCGATACGGATCTTCGCCTCGAATCCGGTACGGTTAAAGATGGATCCGTATGCCACATATTTCTCGATCGTGCAGTACGAAGGGATATCGTAGCCGGTCTTTCTCTCAATGACGCTCTTTTTATCATCCCGGATAAAGAAAAACAGCAGTACGCCGCCCAGTACCACGAGAAGAACGATCATAATGATAGTCTGCTTTTTTCTATCCATTTACGTATCCTTTCCGAAAAGACGCTGTGCATTTTCAGTCGTGATCCGGGCCATCTCCTCTGCCGGGATCTCCTTGATTCTGGCCATTTCTTCCACTATATACTTCACATAGGCCGGTTCATTTCTCTGTCCGCGGAACGGAGCCGGAGTCATATACGGCGAATCTGTCTCCACGAGAAGACGGTCCAAAGGACACATCCGGATCACATCCGGTGCTTTTCGCGCATTCTTAAAGGTGATCGGTCCGTCAAAACCGAGATAGAATCCCATCTTCAAAAGGATCTCGGCCGTTTCCGGGCTTCCGGAGAAGCAGTGAAGCACACCCGGGGTCTCCCGGAGGGCATTCTGCTCATGAAGGGACTTGAGGATAAAAAGCGTATCTTCGCAGGCATCCCGCTCATGGATGACGGC
>CADBGD010000022.1 GCA_902794115.1 Oscillospiraceae bacterium | reverse complement strand
TTTTGACCAGTACAATTGCGTGCCGGTTGCCAATCTGGATGATTATTTCTCCATAGATCCATACGAATTTCTGAAATCAGATGAAGATATTGCTCTTTGGCAGACAAACCGAAATCTGTTTGCCTTAAAGGAGCCGAGTATCAATACGGTCGTCACGTATACGGACAACTACGTTAAGAGCGATCCGAAGATTTTCTTTTTGTACCTTCGCCGTCTTTTTAAACTGGATGATGCATATACAGAAGAAGAGGCTTACCGGATCATCCGTATCCGTTATCAGATCTATATGGATAACTGGTCCTTCCAGACAGGAACACCTGTCCTAATTGCCAAAGATGTGCCGGAAGAACTGATCCGTTATCTTTTAGAGCAGAATTACCACTATATGGGAATTATCGCCAACAAGGAATACCGGCGTGTTTATACTCCGCTGGCGAAAGTGTCCTCCCATGTTATCGGTTATGTCGGTAAGATTTCCCAGAAACGTCTTGAGGAACTGGCTCCTGTCGGCTATCAGGCTTCCGATCTGGTAGGTCAGGCCGGTGTTGAGGCGCAAATGGAACGATATCTTCATGGCCAGTATGGTGAAAAGCCGTACAATATCTGGTCGACAGATCAGGATGAAGGACTGTTCTATGACTCAAATCTCGGTATCGATCCTATTCCGGGAGCAACAGTAGAACTTACGATCGATACGAACCTTCAGCAGGTTGGTATCAAAGCCATCAAGGACTATATCGAAGCCGCTATCCAGGCAGAAGCGGAGAAGCCTGAAGATGAGAAATACAAAACTGCTTCCGCCGGTGCATTCGTTATCATGAATGTTAAAAACGGTGAGATCCTGGCAATGGGGTCCTATCCGGACTTTGACCCGAATGACTTCGTGCTTTCTATGGAAGGGGATATTCAGGCCAAAGTACAGGTTAAGTATTATCTGGGTATCGACGAATATCAGGATATCACGGCTGTTGATATGCCTCTTTGGAATCGGGCCATCATGTCCATGTACCCGCCGGGATCAACATTTAAGATGGTTACGGCCTTAGCCGCACTCGAAAGCGGACGTATCACTCCAGAAAACTCTGAAGTCCGCTGCGTCAGCCCGACCGATTTCGGCGGAATGCCCTGGAAGTGCCTGGAACGTCCGGATACCGGACATGGTCTTCTGGATCTGACTTCCGGCCTTGCCACTTCCTGCAATATCTATTTTGCGACATTAGGTATTGATACAACGATCAATGAGATCGACCGGATCGGTGCAGCACTTGGACTTGGTGAACTGACAGGAATTGACCTTCCCGGTGAGATTCCCGGAATCCGCGCAAACCGTTCCAACAAACGTCTTCTGCGTCTTTCCAATACGGATGAAGATAAGGAATGGCACGTGGCAGATACAGCTCAGGCGGCTATCGGCCAGTTCGACAACTGCTTTACAGTGCTTCAGCTCGCCAGATACACGGGTGCATTAGCCACCAATTCGCTTGTGACTCCGCATGTTATCCGCCGTGTGGTTGCTGCAGACGGGTCTATTTTGTATAGCGGACCGACTGTCGCTATACCTTGCGGATTTGACCAGAATTATCTTGATGCAATCCATGAAGGCATGAAGGCAGTAGTTTCCAGTGAAGAGGGAACTGCCCACAAGCGTCTCGGAGACTTCCCGATTCCGGTAGCTTGTAAGACAGGTACAGCTGAGACCGGATTCGAGGAACTGAAAAAAGAGTATTCCAACGGTCTTTTTGTCTGCTATGCCCCGGCTGATGACCCGGAGATCTGTCTCGCACTTTGTATCGAAAAAGGTGAGTGGGGCTCCAATACCAGTGATATTGCCAAGAAGCTTCTTATGGCATATTTCGGTATTCCTGATCCGCAGGAAGATGCACCGATCACGACGAAACCACCGATCGGCGATAATGTGGAAATTGAGGACGAAGAAGCCGCTAATACAGAAACAGATGAAGAAAATACCGACTCTGAGACTACACAAGATGAGTAGTTTTTCAAAAAATCAATGCTTTTTTATGCAATTTGATAAAAGTCGGTTGCAGTTTACAAGTAAAATTAGTAGAATGTATATATACTTTTTCGGGGGGCTGAACTCTTATGAAGATCGTAATCATGGCTGATAATCGCAAGAATGAACTTCTTGTTAATTTCTGTATTGCCTATCGTCAGCTTCTCGCCAAACACACACTGATTTCCTTGCATAATACTGCTACACTTCTTGAATCGGCGGCAGAACTGAATGTTGTCGGATTGTCTACGGACTATTCCGGCGGCTTTGATCAACTTGCTTCCCGTGCCGAATATAATGAGATCGACTGTGTGATCTATCTTCGTGATACACAGCTTGCCAACTATAACGAGATCAATCCGCTTTTGAAGGCATGCGATTATAACAGCATTCCTTATGCCACGAACCTGGCCAGCGCCGAGATCCTGATCCTTGCTATCGACCGCGGTGATCTTGACTGGCGTGAACTGGTCCGCGACAATTCGTTCTGATTTCTTATGCAGCTCCATGTATATCCTTTCGGTCCTGTCGGGGCCAATATGTATGTACTGTCCTTTGGCAAAGAGGCCTTGGTCATTGATCCGTGTGTCCCGTATTCGGATACTGACATTTCTGATTTAGACGTAAAGGCAATTTTCTGCACTCACGCTCATTTTGATCACATTAATGAGGCTGATTCATGGAAGTCGAAGTTTTCCTGCCCGATATACATCTCTTCGAAAGATAAGGCACTTATATCTTCTCCGGAAACGAATTTTGCTTCTGATTTCGGATTAACTATATCTGTCTCTTCTGAAATGCTTGATTTTCCCGGTAATACTTTTACAGAGAAAGATTTTGGCATTACAGAAGGAGAATTTGAACTAAAGATCATTCCGACTCCCGGACACACTTCCGGCTCAGTTTGTTTTCTGTTTCATTTCCCTGAAGAGGGTGACATCATGTTCACCGGCGATATGCTTTTTCAGGGAAGTATCGGACGTACCGATCTGGGCGGCTCAGAAAAAGACATGTATGCTTCAATCGAACTTTTGAAGACGCTTCCGGATTCGATCGTTTGCTTCCCGGGGCACGGTCCAAAGACAAAACTTGGTTTGGAAAAAGCCCTGAATCCCTACTTCCGTTAATCTCCTGCGCAATTCGACAAAACCGGCAGAATTGTCGATAAATGTCGATTAAAAGCCCAGAAATACTGGAGCCTTCTTGCTATATTGAGGCAGGAGGTGAGATATATGAATACATTACAGGCAGCGCTGGCCTTTACAGCGGTATTTATCACTATTTGCGCAGTCATCCTTCTAAATCCGGTCATGTATGCACGAACGGATACCATGGCACGGCTTTCTGTGGAATCCCAGGATGATAATAATGAGAAAAAGGATATCTTTGAGATCCGGACTCGAAAGAAAGATCCGCAGAAATGGGAGATCGCTGTTTCTTGTCCGGAAAAAGCGTATCGGTTAGGAAAAGGCATCAGAGATTCCATCTCGATTATGATCGGGTAGGAGGTGTCTATGTATTTGAAACAAAATGGACGTCATGGCGGTATTACGATCTTTCTCTGCATCATCCTATCTATTTTGATCATCTTAGAGACTATCTTTATATCCGGTTCTTATCAGCGGAAAAGGGAAGTGATCCTGACAGAAGCAGTATCCCATCAGGTGGAACAGATCATTTCACAGTTTGACCGGGATGCGTTGAACTGGTACGGGGTATATGTGCTTGATGATGTCACGGCGGATCATGCAGTATTCGACCGTATGACAGAATCAGTGGACGGCTCGGAATTTAATTATCAGCTTACAGATCAGCTTGATAATGATGACCTAAGAGCTGCTGTTTCCGAGTTTATGCGTCTTCGCGGACTGGCCTTCGAAGGAACGGCACTTATGGACAGGCTGAACATTTCACTATCTCAGCTGACCGGTACAGATGCCAATCTTAGTGTAGGAGTCGCATCCGTTTTGCCCACGCTAAAAGAGTATGTGAAAAACAAGAAGGCTTTCTCGGCCGCAATTACGGCTTTACAGATCCTTTGTAATACGATTGGATTAGGCGGCAAGATGAAGGACTTCCTGGACTTTATGGACCAACTTTCCGATATTTTTGAAGAACACGGCAGCGCGACTCTTCAGATCGGAGATTCTTCCGTTATGGTATCCGTGTTTGATCCTTCTTGTATTCATAGCCTGACATCCGCATTTGATCAGTATCTGGACACGGATCTTCCTTCTGCGGTTGATCGTCTTCTGATCAATGAATATGCTGCTTTTTCCTTTGACTCCCGCGTGAAAAAGTATGAGTCAGATAGTGGAATGGAGCCGGAGATGAATATTCTCGGCATTCCGTTTTCAGACATACATGGTCAGAATCAATGTGATCTGGAGTATTTACTTATAGGGGCATCCCGGCCTATCGATAATACTTTTATGGCCTCCGGGCTTCTGATTGGTACAAGACTTCTTCTGAACATGAGTGCATTTCTGATGGATTCAACAAAAAGAACCATCGCATTGGGAATTTCTGAAGTGCTTTCATTACTTATCAGCATCATTTCGCTGGGGACGGTAGTCATCGAACCCCACGCGATCGAGTACTTCATTTTGCTTATCATGGCATATATTCAGTCAGTAACAGATAGCTTAAAGCTTGTTAACGGGTTTAGCGTGCCTTTGTTTTACAACAAGAAAGTTACGGATACGCTTGGCGATTTCTCAGATACCAGCTATCGGGACTATTTCCGGATTTTTCTCCTGTTTGTCCCGGAAGAACAGCTTCTTTCCAGAATGCGGATCGTAATCGGGAAGGATTGTGGCAATCTTTATACCGGCGTTTCGGCAGAAGGGACGCTTTCCGGTTCGAGCTACAGAGTTAAGAGGAGGTTCGAGTTATATGAGAATCATGCCTAAAAAGAAAAACTCCGCTTATGGCTCGATCGTCATGGAAGCTGCGATAAGTATCCCGCTGGTCCTTTCTTTGCTTCTTGGCATGCTGTCTTCCATTACTCTAGTGAATGCCGAACTCTATTTGCAGCGGGCAACGGAAAATGTGGTTTCCGAGCTGAATGTTACGATCACCTTTGCCGCAAACGGCTTTATATGTCTGGACGAAATAACCGGATACCTGGGAATCGGGAATGCGGATTTCGAGGATAAAGAACTGGTGGAAGAAGGTTTGGGCATAATCGGTGCTGTCAGCGGAGTTACTGGTATTGATCTGGAAGATGTGGTTTCAACGGCTGTTTTGGGTCGCTATGTTCGGGACAGGATACTTGTCGAATATGGAAAACTTATAGAAAACGGTTGGGTGTATGAACGGCTTTTGTCGGATGTGTCTGTCTATTTGGATTATTGCGGAAGTGAACATAGCATATATGTGCGGGTATTTTATTCTCTTGGCGCCGGAAATTACACTGTGTCAAGAAGTTATACGAGTTCAATCGCCTTATATGCCGATGACTATCCGATCGGACAGTCGGCTTCAGATAACAAGGAACAGGACGATATCTGGGAAAAAGAGAATTTCGAGCGGGGAACGATTCTACGGGAAAAGTATGGGGGAGATCTTCCATATAACTATCCCGTGATCAGTGCTTTTTCAGAAGGAGAAGCGGTGTCTATAAAAAGCGTGGATACAACTGCACCCAAATATCAGACAGAAAGCGGTTTGGACAAGAAAGTCAAAAACTGTATTGATGATCTCTCCGGATTTAACGGGGCCAAATACGGGAATATCGAGATTTCGGATGAGGATATACGCTCAAGAAAACTAATCCTGGTCATTCCGGAAAATACAAGCCGTTCCAGTGAAAACCATATTTTGAATCTGGTTTCCTATGCGAAAGAAAGAGGAGTGGAGCTGGTAATCGAGAAATTCGGAATATCCTCAAAATACTCCGATCCGGGCATCGAGCAGGATAAAGAGCAATCCTCTATATAAATATATATATAATAAAAAAATTGTTGTCACGTTTGGCACATTGCTGTATAGTAGTAATGCTGATATTTTGAGTTACTATGTGTATTCGGAGGAACAAATTGAAGCAGAGTGTTGAGCAGGTGCGGGAAGTCGGTACTTCCAGACACACAAACGGGGCAAACGGAGATGCGTCGATCGGAGATGTGCTCCGTCATGCGCGAAAGCAGCTGATGACCAGAAGGATCCTTGTGGCCATTGCCGTGATCCTGTTAGTTACGTTTGGTGTGTTCTGTGTGGTAAACGGATATTTTGATCGCCTGGTCGATTATCTGATCGGTTTGGCAGAATGAGGTTATCGTGAACGATAAATTAAGAGATAAGCACATGGATGATCTTTTTGACGCGATCTTGACTTTGAAGACACGCGATGAGTGTTATTCGCTGTTTGAAGATCTGTGTACGATTTCAGAGATCAAATCCCTTGCCTCGCGTTTTCAGGTAGCGATTCTGCTTTCTAAAGGATACACATACACCGAGATCTTTGAGCAGACCGGTGTGAGCACGGCGACCATCAGCCGTGTAAAACGTTGTCTCGATTACGGCGCGGACGGGTATAAGACAGTTCTTGACCGTCTGGACTGGAAAGAAGATCAGTCAAATCAGGGAAAAACGGAAACGGAAGGAAAAGAGTAAAGATGAACATTATTACCAAGATCTTTGGTACACACAGTGATCACGAGATCAAGCACATTATGCCGATCGTGGAGGCAATCGAAAGCCGTTCCGACAAGTTCGCTGCTATGTCGGAAACAGAACTTCGCGGTATGACCGACGTGCTGAAAAAGAGGTTGAACGATGGTGAATCGTTAGATGATATCCTGCCGGATGCATTTGCAACGATCCGTGAAGCAGCATGGCGTGTATTGGGTATGAGACCTTATCGTGTGCAGCTGATCGGTGGTATCATTCTTCACCAGGGCCGTATCGCTGAGATGAAGACAGGTGAAGGTAAGACCTTGGTGGCGACTTTGCCAGTTTACTTGAATGCTTTGACCGGAAGAGGCGTGCATGTTGTAACTGTTAACGATTACCTGGCACGTCGAGACAGTGAGTGGATGGGTAAGGTTTACCGTTATCTGGGACTGACTGTTGGTCTGATCGTTCATGATATGGATAATAATGACAGAAGAAAAGCTTATTCTTCCGATATCACATATGGTACAAACAACGAGTTCGGATTCGATTATCTCCGTGATAACATGGTCGACAGAAAAGAAAAGATGGTTCAGCGTGAACTGGTCTATGCCATCGTCGACGAGGTCGATAGTATCCTGATCGATGAAGCCAGAACTCCTCTTATTATTTCCGGTATGGGCGGCGAATCTTCCGATATGTATGTAAAAGCCGACCGTTTTGTTAAGACATTGAAGAAATTCACGGTTGTTGAAACCGATGAAAAGGTTGATATCGACGATGTCAGCGGCGACTGTGATTATGTCGTAGACGAAAAAGCCAAGACTGCGGTTTTGACTGCAAATGGTATCGCCAAAGCAGAGAAGCACTTCAGCGTGGCAAACCTTTCCGATCCGGAGAACTTTGATCTGCAGCACTACATCAACAACGCCCTGAAGGCAAATGGTACGATGGAGCGGGATCAGCAGTATGTTGTTACCAACGGTGAAGTTATCATCGTAGACGACTTTACCGGCCGTCTGATGTACGGACGTCGTTTCAGCGATGGTCTGCACCAGGCTATCGAAGCAAAAGAAGGTGTAAAGGTTGAGCGTGAATCCAAGACGCTGGCTACTATCACTTTCCAGAATTACTTCCGTATGTACGAGAAGCTTTCCGGTATGACAGGTACCGCTTATACAGAAGAAGCTGAATTCCGTCAGATCTATAGTCTTGATGTTATCCAGATCCCGACAAACAAGCCGATCGCCCGTATTGACGAGCACGATGCGGTTTATAAGAATCAGAGTGGTAAATATGCTGCTGTTCTCCGTCAGGTTAAGGAAGCACACGAGAAGGGCCAGCCGGTACTGGTTGGTACTGTAGAAGTAAGCAAATCCGAATTCCTTTCCAAGATCTTCACACGTGCGGGCATCAAGCACGATGTATTGAACGCAAAGAACCACCTGCGTGAGGCGGAGATCGTTGCTCAGGCAGGCCGTCTTGGCGCAGTTACGATCGCGACAAACATGGCCGGTCGTGGTACCGATATTCTGCTGGGTGGTAACCCGGAATTCATGGCAAAGCAGGAAATGAGAAAACTCGGTTATACGGAAGAGCTGATCGATGCATCTACCGCATATAACGAGACAGAAGACGAACTCATTATCGAAGCCCGTCAGCGCTTTACCACTTTGGAGAAGAAGTTTAAAGAAGAAATCAAAGATGAGACTCAGAAAGTCATTGAGGCCGGCGGTTTGTTCATTGTCGGTACCGAGCGTCATGAGTCCCGCCGTATTGATAACCAGCTCCGTGGTCGTGCCGGCCGTCAGGGTGACCCGGGACGCACGAAGTTCTTCCTGGCTCTCGATGATGATCTGATGCGTCTGTTCGGTGGTGACCGTGCCAATGCCGCATTTGAGACACTGGGTGTAGATGAAACTGTCGAGATCCAGTCCGGTATTCTTTCCAAGCAGATCGAAAGTGCCCAGAAGAAGGTCGAAGGTATGAACTTCAGTGCAAGACGTCACGTTCTGGAATACGATGATGTTATGAACGTTCAGCGTAACCTGATCTACGAACAGCGCCGTAAGGTTCTTGATGGTGTGGATATTCACGATACCATTAAGAAGATGACCGGAACTGTTGCAGAACGTGTTGTTGACCGTGTTTCGTTGGATGGAAACATCAACACTGAGGAATGCAAGGGCTTGAAAGCTACTATTTCCGACGTATTTGGCGATTTGGATGTTATCAATGACCTCTCTAAAGTGATCAGTGAGAAAACATCTGCTGACGCGGAAACCATTACCGATAAACTGGTCGAGCAGGCTCAGGAGAAGCTGGAAAAGCGTGACGAAGAACTGACTCCGGAAATCTTCCGTGAAGCGGAGCGTCAGATCCTTCTGTTCAACGTAGACCAGAAGTGGATGGATCACATCGATGCCATGGATCAGCTGAGAAATGCGATCGGTATGAGAAGCGTAGGTCAGAAGGATCCGGTCATTGCTTACCGTATGGAAGGTTCCGACATGTTCGATGAGATGAATACATTGATTCAGAACGATACAGTGAAACTGATCCTGAAGGCGAACATTGAGGCCGGTCAGCGTATTGAAAGAAAATCTTCGGTGAGAAAGCTTCAGGAAGGTCACGGAAGTGCCCAACTGGATGCGGTTGCCAAGCGCGCCCAGTCCGGTGAAGACGCCAAGGCCCATCAGCAGGCAGGCATCGATGCCACCCGTGAACCGGCAAAGCGTGATTCGAAGAAGGTAGGAAGAAATGATCCGTGTCCGTGTGGAAGCGGAAAGAAGTATAAGAACTGCTGTGGAAAGGATAACAATGACTGAATCTGATTTTTCCTCACGTATTTCCCAGGCGGCGGACTATATCCGCGCCAACATGCCGGAACTGGCGGATACCTGTCTGGTTCTGGGTTCAGGTTTAGGTCCCTTAACGGATCGTGTAGAAGCGATTGCCTCCGTCTCTTATGCGGATATTCCGTTTTTTCCGCAGACGACGGTACCTGGACATGAGGGAAAACTGATTCTTTCGAAATTATCCGGAAAACTGACTTTCATCATGAAGGGAAGATTCCATTTCTATGAAGGGTATTCGACACAGGAAGCGACTTTCTACGTTCGCGTAATGTCCAAACTGGGTGTGAAAACACTTGTGATGACAAATGCCGCCGGCGGTATCAATTCTGCTATGAAGCCAAGTGAACTGATGGTGATCACAGATCATATTTCCTTGTTCTGTGATTCGCCGCTTCGTGGCGCCAATCTGGACGAGTTCGGAGTGCGTTTCCCGGATCAGACTCAGGTATATGACCTGGATCTTCAGGAAAAGATCCTTGCTGCGGCCGCTGAACTGAATATCCCGCTTCATAAAGGTGTTTACTGCTATACCCGCGGTCCTCAATATGAGACACCGGCAGAGATCCGTGCTTTAAAAGTCCTTGGTGCAGATGCCGTTGGTATGTCCACGGTTGCTGAAGCCATTATTGCCAGCCATTGTGGCATGAAAGTTCTTGCAGTTTCCTGCATCACCAACTTTGCTGCCGGAATCTCCGGTCAGCCGCTGAGTCATGAAGAGGTCATGCAAAATGCCAATGCCTCGTCCAAAAATAGTATTGCGTTAATGGAGCGTTTCTTCTCCAAGATTTAAGGAGGATCATGTATGTCTGATTTACCGTCTTATGAAATCAAAGACATTTCTCTTGCGCCTTCCGGTCACCATAAGATCGACTGGGCGTACCGGAATATGCCGGTTCTTCGTATTATCGAAAAAGAATTAAAAGAGACAAAGCCCTTCACCGGAATGAAGATTTCCGTTAGTGTCCATGTTGAGGCAAAGACCGCCAATCTGGCACTGGTGCTTCGTGAAGGCGGCGCAGATGTGGCCCTGACCGGCTGTAATCCGCTTTCCACCCAGGATGATGTTGCGGCAGCGCTGGTAGAGCGTGGCATGAAAGTATACTGCATCCATGGTGCGGATCCGGAGACCTATAAGCGTCATCTGGAGATGACACTGGCTTTCGGACCGGATATCGTCATCGATGACGGCGGCGATCTGGCAATGCTTTTGCATTCGACACATTCCCATCTGGTAAAGAACCTTCTCGGCGGATGTGAAGAGACCACGACAGGTGTTCATCGCTTAAAGATCCTGGAAGAAGAAGGAAAACTTTCTTATCCGGTTATTGCTGTAAATGACGCCCGCTGCAAGCATCTTTTCGACAACCGTTTCGGTACCGGACAATCCGTCTGGACAGCTATCATGGCGACAACCAATCTGGTTGTGGCCGGAAAATATGTTGTCGTAGCCGGATTCGGCATGTGCGGCAAAGGTGTTGCTCTTCGTGCGAAAGGCATGGGCGCCCGTGTTATCGTTACCGAGATCGATCCGGTTAAGGCATGCGAAGCCATCATGGAAGGCTATGACGTCATGACGATGGATGAGGCTGCGCCTCTTGGTGATGTCTTTGTCACCGTTACCGGCTGTAAGGATGTCATTACCAAGCAGCATTTTGAAAAGATGAAAGACGGTGCGATCTGCTGTAATGCCGGACATTTCGATGTTGAAATCAATCTGGTCCAGCTTGCTGAAATGGCCAAGGAGAGAAAGGAACTTCGTCAAAACATCGAAGGTTTCGTTCTTCCGGACGGCCGAACGATCTGCATTCTGGCTGAAGGACGTCTGGTCAACCTGGCAAGCGGAGACGGACATCCGGTCGAGATCATGGATATGAGTTTTGCTCTTCAGGCGCAAAGTGCCCGCTATATTGCGGAAAACGGCAAAAACCTGGAGAAGAAAGTTTACGATACACCGACTGCTATCGATGACCGTGTCGGCGAATTCCTTCTTATGTCGAAGGGCTATAGTATCGATAAACTGACTCCTGAGCAGGAGCACTATATCCACTCTTGGGATCTGGAGTAATTCGTTATGGCTAAAACAGTTCTTTTTAGTAACTTTACGATCGTCACTCCTCACAAGGAGGGTCCGGTGACGGTTTCTGAAAATGCTTTCTGCGTGGTTTCCGGAAAACGGATCACCTATGTGGGCACAGATAAAGCGGAGGCCGAAAAGAATGCGGCTTCTAACGGAGAGGGACAGTATTTTACCTATGAAGGGAAGAATAAGATCCTTTGTCCGACTTTTGCCAATGCGCACGGGCATACACCTATGTCGATCTTCCGCAATATCGCCGATGACTTTTCCTTACAGAACTGGCTGTTTGGCGAGATCATTCCCCGTGAGGACAGGATGATTTCAGATGATTTCTATTATGGTCATCTTTTAACTTTAGCAGAAATGATCGAAGGCGGAACCGGATGCGTGGCCAATA
Source organism: Oscillospiraceae bacterium (assembly GCA_902794115.1). Lineage (GTDB taxonomy): Bacteria > Bacillota > Clostridia > Saccharofermentanales > Saccharofermentanaceae > Scatonaster. Next base: position 10,798 of record CADBGD010000022.1, on the reverse strand, counting down.
TGTACGATGGTGCATTAGAGATCTGCAAGGGCTCTTTGGAGACCGGTTTCCGTATCCAGCAGACCATCTTGGGAAAGAAGTGCCAGGATGGTGTCTGGTCGGTGGATAAAGCCGGAGTCGACGAATTCCTGAGCTATGTGAAAGATAACGATTCAGAAGGACTGATCAAACCAAGTTATCTGGTTCATTCGATCTATCTGTATCCGGAAGACTTCTATCCGCCGATGAATGATCTGGCCAGAGAATACGATATACCGATCAGCGTGCATATTTCTGAAACACTCACAGAGCTGGAGAACTGTCAGAAGAGTTACGGCTGCTCTCCGGTAAAGAAGCTGGACAGCTTTGGAATGCTTACAGATACAACGGTTGCCGCACACTGTGTTCATCTCAGTGAAGAGGACCGTGCGATCCTTTCAGAGCGAAAGGTTTGGGTCGCGCACAATCCTTCCAGCAACATGAAACTGGCATCCGGTATGGCAAATATGGTTGCCATGCAAAAGGACGGAATCCGTCTTTGCCTGGGAACAGATGGTGCCGCCAGCAACAATAATCAGGATATGTTCATGGAGATGCGTCTGGCTTCCTTTATGGCCAAGGGCACAACTTTGGATCCGACAGTCCTGAAGGCGGAAGATGTATTTACCATGGCAACAAGAAACGGATACCAGGCTTGCGGCTTTCATGATGCAGGTATCATTGAAGAAGGCATGCTTGCAGATCTTCAGGTCATTGATTATGATTGTCCTCAGATGTGGCCTTTAGGAAACCCACTTTCCGCTTTGATCTATTCCTGTGGTCCGAAATGTGTCGAATCCACGATGATCAACGGTCAGTTCGTCATGTTTAAGCGTGAACTGAAGACCATTGATCTGGAAAAGGTGAAAGCCGAAACCGCGAAGACGATGCAGCGTTTAAAATAATAGAAGCAGAGGAATCTGCTTCTTTCACTTGTCCTCGTAGCTCAGCTGGATAGAGCGACCGCCTCCTAAGCGGTAGGCCGGAGGTTCGAATCCTCTCGTGGACGCCATAACAGGCTTCTGATACCGCTTCTTCGGTGTCAGAAGCTTTTTTACAGATAGGAATACAGTCCCAGCATAGCTAACATAGCATTATTCAGCTGATAATCCAGTTCGTCAGCATCGCCGGTATACTTAAATGTAAAACTTTTCGGGATCTGATAGGTGAATGATCCGGCCTGTTCATTTAAACGGGTGAGAAACTGTGATATGATCTGCGGATCCGAGGCGATCGATTCCTTATCTCCTTCGTATGATTCGATCAATTCCGAAATGATTCCCCTTGCCACTTCGTCAAATTCCTCCGGGGCAAAGTAGGAAACATTAAAGGTGACCGCAGATTCAGTTCTTTCCACCTGGGTCAGTTTGATCGCACAGTGGGGGAATATCGTGTCAAAATAGGTGAAGAGTTCATCATACATGTCTTCGGTCATCACGTTATAATCCAGGCCGCAAACATTCAGAAATTCTTCAGCCAGGAATCTTCTTTCCGAATAGAGATATTTCACACCGCTGTTATCATGAGAAAGTGCATCGATAATGGAAGGATCGTTTTTCATCACGGCTTCAAATGTGGCGGAAACATAATCGCCCACATCGATCCGGTAAGAACACTCATATTCAATCTGAGACAGCATGATCGCACCGCTATCCGTTCTCTTCAGATAGAATGTGGTCGAGCAATGGTACCCGTCCGCACTGGAAAAGGAGATCTTCCGGTGGCTGTAAGTATCGGCATCTTCCCGAAGGATCTCTATATCCAGACCTTCCTCGGTATGGGAATTAAAATCGTCGAAGGTAGAAAATTCTGTACCGAGAATGCTCATGCGTCCGGAAGACATAAATTGTCCGGAAAAATAATCCATTTTCAATGACGTGACGAAGCAGTTGTTGATCATATCGACACTTGATCCGTTATTATAGGCAGAGAGCTTGATATTATGCTTTTCTCCGTCAGTAAGATTAAAGTAGTCCTTATAATATGCATCAGCAGGAACCAGGGTATTACTGATCATGCTGTCTTCAAAACTCCAGCCTTTACTGAGAAAATCACTTACTTTCAGAGGAAAAGTGTAGGTTTCCCCGTTAAGATAGAAAAAACCGGCATTTTCCGCGGTAAGTGTCTGTGGCATATCTTTTTCCACGTTTTCCTGCCAGGGTGTCTTATCCTTTTTCTTAATAAGGCCACAACCGGTAAAAACAGAAAGGAGAAGTGCGATCGTTAAAATCAAAGCCGTGCGGGTAAGAGATTTCTTCATAATGGTCGTTTCCTCCGCGTGTTTTTTCTGTATTCTATCATAATGGCTCCGATTTTTCTCTTCATATAGACGAACAGGAGAGAAGAAGCGTACGCAGAACCCATGAATCCCTTGTACTTCACTTGACAGATTCCGGATAAATCGGTATATTTTTATTTGCTTTAAAAGTATACTTTGCCAATGTGGCTCAGGGGTAGAGCAATTCACTCGTAATGAATAGGCCGTGGGTTCGATTCCCACCATTGGCTCCAAGAGGTGTCTTTCGAAAAAGAAAGGCACCTCTGTTTTGTATTTGGGAAAAGAATTGTATAATGATTTCAGTACGTAAATGAGGAATGGTCTGGTATGAAAAGAACGAGCAGAATGAAAATTGATGGGCACTTCGGACGAAGTGTACCTTCTATCTGGCTTCTGATCTTTTCATTGGTCCTGACGGCCTTACCGCTGAGTGCATGTAAAAAGGTCACCAACAGTTTTCCGACATTCCCATCGACAGAAAGTGTTTCCTCGTCAGAAACATCGGAAACAACGGAATATTCGGCTCCCAAAACTTATGAATTGACCATTGCCTCCCCACTGTCTTATGAGACCTGCCAGTACCTGGCAAAGCTGTATGTGGCGAAATCTCAGGGACTGCTTGGCGAAGGCGTAGATGGCGAGACTGTAGATCTGGATTTCCTTTCCAGCATTGATCTTCCGTTTGTACTGAATGTATATGGCACATCCGATACCGGCTGTAATCTGTCCACACTTGCCAAATGGCGGGCAGACGGAAAGCTCCCGGACATTTTCCTGGCAGGTGAATTTGACCTGAGCGTTGGCGCCGGCTATATTCTTCCCATTACTGATTATCTTGCAGAAACCCCGCTTCCTTCCGCGGACCGGATCTATCCGCAGATGCTTCGTGAATTCAGCCGCGAAGATCTTCAATTCGGTATTCCTTATCAGAATTCGGTCGCTGTGCTTTATTGCGATATGGAAGTCCTGAACCAGGCCGGAATTTCTGCTGTCAGTTACCAGCAGAGTAAGAAGAGCCTGGAAAACCTTCTGGTGAAAATAAATGAGCTGAATCAGGAAGAGCGAGTCGCTTTGCCTTTTTACATGGCAGTGGAAATGATGCTGGTTTTACCTTGCTCACTTCAGAACAGCCGGTATCTTTCCGTGTCCGTAACCGAGGACCGTCTGGAATCCGCCTACCGTTCATCCATGGACTATGTATCCCATCTTGTGGAGTCGGGATACACCTACGAGTCTCTGACAGAAGAAGAAGCCGATCTCCTGTTTGACGGTCTTTCTCCGCTGCTGTCACGAAAGGTTGGGATTTGGACCGGAATGACAGATGAGATCCTCCGCTACGATAACTATATGCCGAATACACTGAGTCTGATGCAGTTTCCGACTACGGAAGACGATGTATATTCTCCGCCGCTTCTGGCCAGTTATCCGCTTTGTGTCTCGTCGACCTGTGAAAACCCGAAAGAGGCTGTCGAGCTGTTGACCTTTATGGCTCTGGATGAAGATGCACTTCTTTTGACAGCGCGTCTTCAGTCGAGAGAAGGATATCTGCCTTCTGTATCATATCCGTCTGTATGGAAAGCAGTAACAGGCCGGCAGAAATATGGAATGTATCTGATCCAGTATGAAGATAAGATGGATCAGGCTATCTATATTCCGGCAATCTCCCAAAGCGCCCGCTTTCAGCAGGATCAGGGATACATTCTGGAAACGATCGAACCGAATCTTATGATAAAAGAAGAAAATCAAGACGAATAAAGGAGGAAAGTCCGTGTCTGTAGTATTGACTCCGATCCGGATCATGGATGCCGCAAAGATCAAAGACACGCATCTTTTGAGTGCGGTCACGGACGACGTGCCTTCCTTTATCCGTGGAGTTCTGGGGGATCCGCATAAACGGTATTTCCTGGCTACAGATGAGGATGATCCGGAAAAAGCACTTCTCGGTCTTTTCGGACTGGAAAACATTTCCGAACAGCATCGCCGTGCCGATATCGTAATCATCCTTCCTGATTCTTCGGGAAATGCACCTGACCGCTTGTCATCTGCGCTGGACCGTCTGATCCGTCTCGCTTTTTTCGAAATGGAGCTCCACCGTCTTTCCATTCTTGTCCGTGTGGATGATGAAAGAATAGAGAAGATGATCTTAGACTGTCATATGGTTCAGGAAGCGGTACTGGAAGATGTGCTGTATCAGGACGGAAGATATCATGATGCGGGACTGTTCTTCCTTCTGGATTCCGATTATCCGGATTATTCCGTGGGCTTTGTGCCGTTCCGGAAAGGTGTCCTGGCCGTCCGCGGAGATAATGAAACTGTAGAATCCACGAAATTTTACGGCTACGGGACGAAGATCGAAGAGACGCTGGAAAGAAATATCGCAATTCGTACCGGTATTGCGGACTCCGACGGTGTTTTGAAAGAAGCCGGTTCTCCGGAATATAAAGAAGAAATGAATATGAGTTTCCCAAAAGAAGTGCAGCGCTGTATGCAGGAACTGTACGAATACTTCGGGAAAAGAAGGACCTCTTTCAGTATTCACGCAGTGCCGCTTTTCGGCAGTGAATTTCAGAAACGGGTATGGGAAAAAGTCGGTAAGATCCCTTATGGCGTCACCATCAGTTATGAAGATGTGGCGCTGGAACTTACCGGTGGCGATAAAGCTTCGGCCAGAAACCTGACACGTGCAGTCGGTGCCGCCTGCCGCGACAACCCGCTTCCGGTTCTGATCCCCTGTCATCGGGTCATCGGTAAAGACGGCCGTCTCGTCGGCTTTTCCGGCGGACTGGAATATAAGGAGTTTTTACTGAACCACGAAATGTTTGGTATCCATATTGCGGATACCGGAGAAAGGAAATCATTATGAAGATCGAAATGTCTCCCTCTGCCATGTTAAATCCGGTTCCGGTCGTCATGGTATCCTGTGCGGGAAAAGACCCGAAAAAAGAAGAGACACGACCAAATATCCTTACTGTCGCCTGGGCCGGGACCATCAACTCCGAACCGCCGATGGTATCCATTTCCGTGCGGAAAAGCCGTCATTCCCATTCTTTGATCTGTGAGACCCAGGAGTTTGTGGTCAATCTCGTAACCGAAGATTTAGCGAAAGCCTGCGATTACTGCGGTGTCAGATCCGGATCCAAAGAAGATAAGTTTGAGGCGACGAAGCTTACTGCCGTACCTGCACCAGGAATGAAATACGCCCCCCAGATCCAGGAATCGCCGGTTTCTCTTTGCTGTCAGGTAAAAGATGTGATCGAACTTGGCTCCCACGATCTGTTTCTCGGTGAGATCAAGTCCGTCACTGTAGATGAGAAATGGATCGATGAAAAGGGCAAGATCTGCCTGGAAAAGGCAAAGCTTGTAGCGTATTCTCACGGTGAATACTATGGTCTTGGCAAGCTTTTGGGGTTTTTCGGTTACTCCGTTGCTTCCAAAAAAGCACTGGCCAGAAGAATGCCACCCAAAAAGCATTCAAAACGTAACACAAAATAGACAAACTGTCTGATAATTAAGTTGACAATCGAAGTGATTTTTATTTACAATGAATAAGTGTTCTTAAAAGCAGAACACATGTTTTTGAATCTTGAAAACTAAATATTGGAGGTGAGTACCATAGAACTTTGGTTAGCAATTCTACTTATTGTAATTGCTTTCGTAGTCGGTGCTCTCATCAGTGTTGTATTTTCCGTATTATATTACCGCAAGGGAATGTCCGTTAAGCAGCAGAAGCTGGAAGCGGATATTGCTAAAGCAGAAGAAGATGCAGAAAGAGTAATTGGTGAGGCGCAGAAGACAGCTGAAAGCAGAAAGAGAGAGCTTCTCTTGCAGGCAAAGGAAGAGATCACAAAGTCCCGTCTGGAATTAGAAAAGGATGTTCGTGAAAGAAAGTCGGACATTGCCCGGGAGAGAAACCGTCTCGATCAGAAAGAGGAATCCCTTAACCGTAAGATCGAATCGATGGAACAGAAAGAAACCGCGTTGGAGAACCGTATCAACGACGTAAAGACCATGGAAGAAAAGGTCAAGGAACTGGAACATCAGAAAGTGATCGAACTGGAGAAGGTTTCCGGATTATCTGTAAGTGATGCAAAGAACCTCGTGCTGGATGCCGCGAGACAGGAGTACAGTCATGATATGGCTGTTATGCTCAAGCAGATGGAGGAACAGACGAAGTCCGAGGCCGATAAGCGTGCCCGCGAAGTCGTTGTAAATGCGATCCAGCGTTATGCATCAGATTATGTTTCCGAGGTTACGGTTTCGGTCGTGTCCCTGCCGAATGATGAAATGAAGGGACGTATTATTGGCCGTGAAGGTAGAAACATCCGTGCGATCGAAACAAGCACCGGTGTTGACATCATTATCGATGATACCCCTGAGGCCGTCATTCTTTCGAGTTTTGACCCGATCCGGCGTGAGATCGCCCGACTGACGATCGAAAGACTGATACTGGATGGCCGTATCCATCCTGCAAGAATTGAAGAAATGTGTCATAAAGCCCGTAAGGAAGTCAACCAGACCATTAAGCAAGAGGGTGAAAGAGCCGCTTTTGATACAGGTATCGTCGGGTTGAATCCGGAGATTATTAAGTATCTCGGTAGACTGCGTTATCGTACGAGTTACGGGCAGAATGTACTTCAACATTCCATTGAAGTCGCCTGGCTGGCCAGCATGATGGCAGCCGAACTTGGACTGGATGAAATGCTTGCAAGAAGAGCAGGCTTGTTACATGATATCGGTAAAGCTGCTGACTTTGAACTGGAAGGTTCGCATATCGACCTGGGTGCCGACATCGCACGCCGTTATAAGGAAAACGATACGGTGATCAATGCGATCATGTCCCACCACGGTGACTGTGAACCGACTTCTGAGATCTCCGTTCTGGTTGCTGCGGCAGATGCTATTTCCGCTGCAAGACCCGGCGCACGCCGTGAGAACATGGAGACCTACGTCAAGAGAATTCAGAAGCTGGAAGAAATCGCTACGAGTTTTGATGGTGTAGAGAAAGCTTTTGCTATTCAGGCAGGTCGTGAGATCCGCGTCATGGTAAGTCCGGACAAGGTGACCGACGACGATATGATCCTGAAGGCCCGGGATATCTGTAAGAAGATCGAGGAAGAACTCGATTACCCCGGCCAGATCAAGGTCAATATCATTCGTGAGACCCGCGCATCAGATGTGGCAAAGTAAGATCGAAAACCCGAAAAGAGGCCTTTCCCGTAAGGGAAGGGCCTCTTTCTTTTCTTTTGGCAAAAACACTTGTCTTATTGGGGTTTTTCTTGTTTTATGGTAAAATAATCAAATAGATTTCGGAGGAGTTGAGGAGCAAACATTGCGGGTCCTTTTTGTTGGTGATGTCGTAGCCCATCCGGGTAAACGCATGATAAAGAATCAGTTGAAGACACTGCTTTCTGAAAAGAAGGTGGATGTCTGTGTTGTAAATGCGGAAAATGTCGCCGCAGGCCTTGGTGTCAATGCCGCGTCCGTCAAAGATATATTCTCCGCCGGAGCCGACTGTATCACATTGGGAAATCATTCCTTTTCCTGCCCGGATTTTTTCCGTATGGCTGAAAGCGAGCCCCGTATCGTACGTCCCGGTAATGTCAGTTCATCCTGGCCCGGATTTGGCGAGCACCTGATCGACCTGAAAGAAAAAGGCCGGCTTCTCGTTGTTTCCCTTATGGGACAGGTATTTGTCACTCCGATCCCGAATTCTCCCTTCGAGTTTTTTGAAGCAAACATCCAGAGATGGAAAGAAGAGTACAAGCCTACCAATATTCTCATGGATTTTCATGCGGAGACCACCAGTGAGAAGGGAGCCATGGGCTATATGGCGGATGGCCGCGTGTCTCTGGTTCTCGGCACCCATACCCATGTTCAGACAGCAGATGAGAAGATCCTTCCCCGGGGAACCGGATTTATCAGTGATGTCGGCATGACCGGAACGCCGGACGGCATACTGGGAATGGATCCGGATGCGTCTCTTAGAAGGCTTGGAGAAAAACTTCCTGCAAGATACATGCCCTGTGACGGACCTGCCATGCTTAACGCGATTCTGGCCGATCTGGATATCACGAATGGAAAGTGTTTGACGATAGAAAGGATCAACATTCATGAATAAAGAACTGAAGAAACCTACATGGATCACATATATGCTGTTTGGCGAACTGTTTCTGCTTTTAGTGCTCATCGATCAGTTTACCAAGATCATGATCACCCAGACGTTGGCTTTTGCCCAGATGCGTCCGATCATCAACGGATTCTTTTCCTTTATGTATGTCAGAAACACCGGAAGCGCCTTCAGTATGTTTGCGGATAAATCCTGGGGTATCACCGTGCTTTCCGTGATTTCTTCGATAGCTTTCGTTCTGATCATCGGATGCGCTTTCTTTGTACTGGCAAAATACAGAAGCAGAAGACTTTCTCTTCTTCTGATCTTCCTTTCGGCCGGCACCTTGGGAAATCTTATTGACCGTGTCCGTTTACAGTACGTTATCGACTTTATCCGTTTTGATTTCGGCAGCTATACATTCCCGATCTTTAACGTGGCAGACATCTACGTAACCATATCCTGCATCGTATTGGCCATCTTCCTGATCTTTAACGAGAAATTCATTCCGGAGATCCCGTTTGCTTCCGGTTCTTCTGAAAAAGAAGAGAAGGAGGAGTTATGATCGAGTCTTACATCGTGGAAGACTATGAGGGACGCGTGGATGCCTATATTCCCAAGGCATGCCCGGATCTGACCCGTTCGAGAGCCGCCCAGCTGATCGCGGACGGACTTGTGCTGGTCGACGGAAAGAAGGCCAAAGCCTCCCTGAAAGTTTTTGGAGGAGAGAAGATCGAGATTGATTTTCCCGAGCCGATCGATACCGATGCCAAGCCGGAAGATATTCCGCTGGACATTGTTTTTGAAGACGATGATCTGATCATCATTAACAAGCCGCAGGGAATGGTGGTGCATCCGGCTCCCGGCCATTATTCCGGAACGCTGGTAAATGCACTGTTATTTCATTGTGCCGGCAGACTTTCGGACATTAACGGTGTCATCCGTCCGGGTATCGTCCATCGAATTGATATGGACACTTCCGGACTGATGGTGGCGGTCAAGAATAACGAGACCCATCTTGCCATGGCGGAGATGATCGCGCATCACGAAGTTGTCCGCGAATACCGGGCCTGTGTGTATGGCGTGGTCGATGCGGATAAGGGAACGATCCATGCTCCGATCGGACGTGCGAATAATGACCGGCGGAAGATGACTGTCTGCGAAGACGGAAAAGACTCGATCACCCATTTTCAGGTCATGGAGCGTTTCCGTAAAGGCACGGATCTTCTTTGCCGTCTTGAAACAGGACGTACCCACCAGATCCGCGCACACATGACATATATCGGTCATCCTTGTATCGGTGATCCGCTTTATGCACCAAAGAGAGAAAAATACGGTCTTTCCGGTCAGGCGCTGCATAGTACTTCCATCCGGTTCATTCATCCTAGAACAGAAGAAGTCATGGAGTTTCACGCGCCGGTTCCGGATTACTATGAACGTCTTCTTACGACTCTTCGTAATGACGTATAAAGGAGAATTTGCATGAACGATGAAATGCTGGTTTCCGTTTCGGCTTTCCCGAAGATCTGTGATAACAACTGTGCATTTTTAAAGATCCTTTCCGAGAATTTCGGCGTAGAGGTCGTGGCTTTAAATGAGAAGATCGCCGTAAACGGTGATGTCCGTGGAATCGAGCGGGCAGCTTCCGTACTTGAGGCCATGGATACTATGCTTTCCAAAGACCAGCAGATGGATGCCATTTCCGTCCGCTATCTCTGCACACTTGCCAAAGAAAACCGTCTGGATGCCTTTATGGAAGAGGAAAGCCCGGTTATCCTGGTCACTCCGGGTGGCCGTTCTGTCCGTGCCAAGACGCTGGGACAGAGAATGTATGTCGATGCCATGTCGAAAAATGATGTGGTGATCTGCAGGGGACCTGCCGGATCCGGTAAAACATTTCTCGGTGTGGCCATGGCCGTTCTTGCACTCCGGAACCGTTCTGTATCACGGATCATTTTGACCAGACCTGCCGTAGAAGCAGGTGAGAAGCTGGGTTATCTTCCCGGTGACATTGAAGAGAAGGTGGATCCGTACATGCGCCCGATCTATGATGCACTTTTGGAACTGATGGGAAGAGAGCAGTTTGAGCGGAATCTGGATAGAGGCATTATCGAAGTATCTCCTCTGGCTTACATGCGTGGCCGAAACCTCGATGATTCCTTCATTCTTCTTGATGAGGCCCAGAATACCACCATCGAGCAGATGATGATGTTTCTGACCCGTATGGGCATGAATTCCCGCGTCTGTGTATGTGGAGATACCACTCAGATCGATCTTCCTTCCGGTTATAAGAACGGATTGGACGATGCCATCTCTGTGCTTTCCAAGGTAGAGGGGATCGCCACCGTTTCGCTTCTGGAGTCTGATATTCTTCGAAATCCCTTGGTACAAAAGAT
>CADBGD010000021.1 GCA_902794115.1 Oscillospiraceae bacterium | reverse complement strand
CTGGGCTGTCCACATCTGATGCTGTCCTACGTCGGTGGCGATGATGTCGCCCTCGGAAGTGTACCTGCTTATCGTGTCGATTATCTCATACGGCGCAAGCTTGCCGGGGTGGAGCTTCTTTGCGGCTGCGAGAGCTGAGTCGGTGAGTGCTTTTTCCTCGGCGCGGAGCTCCGCGATGCGGGCGTTCCATTCAAGGTGCTTGGTCTCGCTGAGCATCGGTATCAGGCGGAAAAGCGCGTCCTTGATGTCGCCCTGTATGGTCAGGTCGGAGCAGACGTTCTTGTTCAGCTCCGCGTTGTCTATGTCTATGTGTATTATTCTGAAATTGCGGCTGAAGCGGTCGCCTGTGCCGGTAGCGCGGTCGGAGAAGCGGACTCCGAGCGCTATCACGAGGTCGGCTTCGTCTTGGTCGGTGTCAGTCACGACGGAGTACACGGGGTCTCCGTGCTTCTGTAAGCCGCTTCCCTGATGTACTCTTCCGGAATTTCCAGCCCCAGCTGCGCCAGCGACAGAACTGTCAGGGACACCGACAGCATCAGCCAGGCACACATCAGAAGAAGGAGATTTTTCCATCCCAGTCCGAAATAAAAACGAAGATTCGTAAGCTGGGTCAAAAGAAGAAGCGTGGCCAAAAACACTCCCGTACATCTGCGGAACAATCCGTAAAGCAGGATCTTATCGGCGTGGATCGGAGAGACAAACAGATGTGTCACATCGCAAGGACGGAAAAATGTATTTCCTCTTTTTAATCCCACGCCCAGGCCGAGGAAAGCAGTAAAAAGAAAGACCAGCGTCACTCCGCCCTTATAGGTCGGAAGCGGATCATGGATCACGCCGGAAATGCCGGTGTGGGAGATCTCCTGATAAATATAGAGTCCGAAATAGGCACAGATCACCAGCACCCACAGCCAGAAATGCGGGCGTTTGATCTTCTCCTTCAGGATATTCTTCCATTGTTTTCTGACAATATACCAGCAGGCTCCCATAGCGCACTTCCGTTACTTCTTCTTTTTCGACTTTTTCTTCGTGGTCTTCGGACGCGTCACAGCGTGGGATTCCGGATGCGGCTGTGGATGCGGCTGCGGTTGTGCCGCCGCATGGGCAGGTTGAGCCGGAGAAGCGGCTTTCGATTTCGTTGTGTTTTGTTTTTTACTTGTGGTATTCTTCTGGTTCTTTCCAGAAGGCGCCTGCTCTTCCAGATAGATCGGTTCCGAATGCATCTGCCAGGACGGATCATAAGACTCGGTTTCCGCAAAGAAGATACGTTCCAGGGAATCCGCCCAGACGCCGACCATCTCATTCTTTCTGTGGCAGGAGATCACGTGGCCCTTATTCATAATATAAGCCTTCTCCCAGATCCCCTCGACCGTCGCGATCATGTGAGTCGAGATCAGGATCGCCACACCCTCTTCCGCCAGTTCCGTCACAAGCAGCCGGAGTTCCTTGATCGCATGCGGATCCAGACCCAGCATCGGCTCGTCCAGAAGAAGGAGCTTGGGCTGCGGAAGCAGCGCACAGATAATGGACACTTTCTGCTGCATACCTTTCGACAGATCCTTACAGAGCGTGTCCAGCATATCCGTGAGACGGAAACGGTCCATCAGATCCGCCACCAGGTTCGTAGCTTTCTGCCGGTTCAGATGATACGCGCGGATAATAAACTCAAAATGCTCTTTGACCGTGAGCATTTCATACAGACAGGGGAATTCAGGCACATATCCCAGAAGCGCCTTGGCTTCAGAAGACTGGGCCGGATGCCCGCCGATGGTAATCTCTCCTTCAAACCGGAGAAGACCCAGGATGCACTTGATCGCCGTGGATTTTCCAGCACCATTCGGACCCAGAAGGATTCCGATCTCCCCTGGATTCAGAGACAGCGATACATTTTCGTTTGCGACCTTCTTGCCGAATCGCTTAGTCACCTTGTTAACTCGAAGCATGCACCCCTCCTGCATCGATAACAGAAATAGTCAAAAATAGTCTAGCATTTTTTGACTATTTCCGCCATTCTTTTTCTCGATTCGGAGAATAATATTGATTTTCATTTCGCTGTGGTATTTAATGAAGGAAGTGATTTTCATTTGAGACGCACTGCTGAAATCAGGGTATTTCCTATACTCGAAGCAGACGCAGAAGTATCTCAGAAGGGTAGGAAAGTATGTATAAGATCGTTGCCAAGCGAAAGCTGAACGAAGCCGTCACACTCATGGAAGTGGAGGCGCCGTATATCGCAGCCAAGGCCAAAGCCGGCCAGTTTATCATTTTCCGTATCGATCAGTATGGCGAGCGTGTCCCGCTGACCATCGCCGACCATGATGCGGAGAAAGGCACGGTCACCATTATTTTCCAGGCCGTCGGTTCTTCGACGAAGGCCCTTTCCCAGTTAAATGAAGGAGACGAGATCCTGGATTTCGTCGGTCCTTTGGGAAATGCAACCGAGATCGAGGGCTATAAGAATGTATGTGTCATCGGCGGCGGTGTAGGCTGTGCCATTGCCTATCCGTCGGCAAAAGCACTGCATGAAGCCGGCGCGCATGTGGATATGATCGCCGGATTCCGTAACAAAGACATCGTGATCCTGGAAGACGAGATGCGTGCTGTCAGTGATAATCTCTATGTCACCACGGACGATGGTTCCTACGGAGAAAAAGGTTTTGTCACCAACAAGCTTCAGGCCCTGATCGATGCAGGAAACAAATACGATCTGGTCATCGCCATCGGCCCGCTTCCCATGATGAAGTTCCTTTCCGAGGTCACCCGTCCTTACGGCATCAAGACTCTGGTCAGCTTAAACCCCATCATGATCGATGGAACCGGAATGTGCGGCGGCTGCCGTGTCACCGTCGGCGGCAAGATCCGTTTCGCCTGTGTAGACGGTCCGGACTTTGACGGCCACGAAGTGGATTTCGATGAGCTCATGCGCAGAAATGCTTACTATAAAGCCCAGGAACGGGAAAGTGCGAATCACGAATGCCGGATCCTGAAAATGGGCGATGCGGCGAAGGAGGAATAAACTATGGCGAATCTTTCCCTGACAAAAATCCCGATGCCGGAGCAGAAGCCGGAAGAGCGGATCAAGAATTTCCAGGAAGTCGCTCTGGGCTATACCGAAGAGATGGCCAAAGAGGAAGCCACCCGTTGTTTGAATTGTAAGAACCGTCCCTGCGTCAGCGGCTGCCCGGTCAATGTCCGTATCCCGGATTTTATCGCTCAGGTCGCCCAGGGGAATTTCGAAGAAGCCTATAAGATCATTACGGCGACCAACTGTCTTCCGGCTGTATGCGGACGTGTCTGCACCCAGGAGAGCCAGTGTGAAAGCAAATGTGTCCGCGGCACCAAGGGCGAGAGTGTCGGCATCGGCCGTCTCGAGCGTTTCGTCGCCGATTACCATATGGCGCATGCCAAAGATGAAGAAGTCAAGATCGAAAAGAACGGTCACCGCGTCGCCGTGATCGGTTCCGGTCCGTCTGGTCTGACCTGCGCAGGAGACCTGGCACGGCTTGGGTATTCCGTTACCATCTTCGAAGCCTTCCACAAGGCCGGCGGCGTGCTGGTTTATGGTATTCCGGAATTCCGTCTTCCGAAGGCCATCGTCCAGAAGGAAGTTGACCGTCTGGAATCTTTGGGCGTCGAGATGCGCACCAATTTCGTCATCGGTAAGACCCTTACCGTGGACGAGCTCTTCGCAGAGGGATATGAGGCGATCTTCATCGGTTCCGGTGCAGGTCTTCCCTCCTTCATGAATATCGAAGGAGAATCACTTATCGGTGTATATTCCGCCAATGAGTATCTGACCCGCGTCAATCTCATGAAGGCCTATAGTGATCAGTACGACACGCCGATCCGCCACAGTAAAGCCGTAGCCGTTGTCGGCGGCGGAAACGTGGCCATGGATGCCGCCCGTACCGCCAAGCGTCTGGGCGCCGAGAAAGTCTATATCGTGTACCGCCGTTCCGAAGAGGAAATGCCGGCACGTGCCGAAGAAGTCCACCATGCCAAGGAAGAAGGTATCGAGTTTAAGTGCCTGAATAATCCGACCCGCATCCTGGGTGCGGAAAACGGTGAAGTCCGTGCCATTGAGGTCATCTCTATGGAACTGGGCGAGCCGGATGCTTCCGGAAGAAGAAAGCCGATCGCCATCGCAGGTTCAGAGCATGAGATCGAAGTGGATACCGTGGTCATGTCCATCGGTACTTCCCCGAACCCGCTGATCCGCAGCACCACTTCCGGTCTGGATGCCAATGCCCGCGGATGTCTTGTGGCTGACGCGGAAATGGCCACTTCCCGTCCGGGTGTATTTGCCGGCGGAGACGCCGTAACCGGCGCCGCCACCGTTATCCTCGCCATGGGCGCAGGAAAGACGGCTGCTTCTTCTATCGATAAATATATCAAGGAGAAAAACAACGGCTGAGCCGTTGATCAGAACACATGAAGATCGTTGTATTAGATGGATACACATTGAGCCCGGGAGATATCTCCTGGGCTCCTTTTGAGAGACTCGGAGAACTGGTGGTCTATGAATACACCCGGCCGGAAGAGATCTTTTCCCGGCTGGAAGGGGTCTCTGTATGCCTCACGAATAAAACCTGCTTTCCCCGGGAAGTACTGGAGAAACTTCCGGATCTCCGTTATATCGGATGCCTTTCCACCGGCTTTAATGTGGTGGATGTGGCCTACTGTCATGAGCACGGAATCACCGTCACGAATATTCCGGAATATGCCACCTTTGCCACCGCCCAGATGACCATCGCCCTGCTTTTGGAGATTTCTTCGAAGGTCGGTCACCATAGTGATCTGGTCCATCAGGGAGTCTGGACCAAAGGGAGAGATTTTTGTTTCTGGGACGGCGAGCTTACCGAGCTTTGGGGAAAAACACTGGGGCTTTTCGGTTTCGGAAAGATCGCCTCACGTGTTTCGAAGATCGCTTCTGCTCTAGGCATGAACGTGCTGGCCTGCCGCCGTTCCGAAGTGACGGAAGAGATGAAAAAGGCAGATCCGCAGGTGACTTTCGTCGATTCCGACACCCTCTTTTCCAGATCCGATGTGATCTCTTTTCACTGCCCGCTGACCGCAGATACCACGGGACTTGTGAATCAGGAAGTAATCTCGAAAATGAAGGACGGCGTGATCCTGATCAATACATCCCGCGGACCGGTCCTTGATGAAATGGCTGTGGCGCAGGCTCTAAAGAGCGGAAAAGTCGCCGCCCTTGGTGCCGATGTGGTAAGTGTGGAGCCGATCTCCGAAGAAAATCCTCTTCTTTCTTCTCCGAATACCTATCTTACCCCGCATATCGCCTGGGCGCCGAAAGACACCCGCATCCGTCTCATGGACGTGGCGGCGGCAAATCTTTCGGCCTATCTTGCCGACAAGCCGGTAAACGTGGTATCCTAATAGCCGTTTGCAGAAACGCGGCAGTGCATTTGCCGTGGATAAAAGAAAGAAGGAAAAGGCATCATGCTCAGCAAGACGATCTACATGTTTTTGATCTCGATGATTCCGGTGGTGGAACTTCGCGGAAGTATTCCCTATGCCGCTGCAGTCGGGATCCCGTGGTATGTTGCCCTGCCTTTGGCGATCGTCGGCAATCTCCTTCCGGTTCCGTTTATCCTGCTTTTCGTGAAAAAGGTCTTCGACTGGATGCGCAAATATCCCAAGCTGAAGAAGATCGTAGATTTCTGTGAAAACAAATTTGCTAAGAAAGTGGCCAAGGCCGGAAATACCGCCTTCTGGACACTGGTCGGCTTTATCGCTATTCCTCTTCCGGGAACCGGTGCCTGGACCGGAAGCGGCATCGCAGCCGTGTGTGAAGTTCCTTTCAAAAAGGGCATCCTGGCAGCGATCATCGGCGTATGTATGGCCGCTGTGGTGGTCACTTTGATCGCGTACGGCGCTCTGGCCGGATTAAGCTTCCTTCTGTAAGCGGAGAATATTGATTCCGGACCCGCACTTTATTTCCATGAAGCTGATAGAGAGTTTTACCAAAGCAGAAAAAAGACGTGTGTTTCTCAGTTTTGCCGGTGTATTCGGCATGGGGTTCTTCCTTTCCTTTCTGGTCCTTTGCGACCTGGGAACGGATCCCTGCACATTTATGAACCGATCTATCAGCAGCTTCCTCGGTCTGTCCTTTGGCAACTGGCAGCTGCTTCTGAATTCCCTGATGTTTCTGATCGTGCTTCTGTTCAAAAGGAAACTTATCGGCTGGGGCACCCTTTTCAATATGGTACTGGTCGGTTATTACGTGGACTTTTTTACCTGGATCTGGGGAAAGACTCTTCCTTCTTATCTTTTTACGGATGCGCCAGCAAGATGGCTCCTTTTTCTTTCCGCGCTTCTTTTTTTCATGCTCAGCGCAGCGGTCTATATCAATGCCGATACCGGAGTCGCGCCCTATGACGGCATTCCTCTCATTCTGACAGATGTCTTTACGGCCCGTTTTCCCAAAATACCAAAAACGGCCATCCGCATATGCTGGGATGGCCTGGCAATACTGGTCGGTATTCTTTTCGGTGGCGTGCCCATCGTAGGGATCATCCTGATGGCACTGTTTCTGGGACCGCTTATTACGCTGGTCGGAAAGAAGCTTACGCCTCTACTTTCGGGAGCGTCGAACCGCCGTAAGGCATAACGACGATCTTGGCATCTTTTCCCTTTTCTTCAATCGCCGCATCGATGGCTGTCTGGATATCCGAATACGGCTCCAGGAATACTTTCTTTACAAAATCATGCGGGAGATCCGAAACGAAGAAGATACGGGCGCGTTCCAGTACCATGGCGATCGCCGCGGCCTTGTGTCCGCCTAAGACGAAGTCGGTCTTGATGTGGGTGATCATGTCGGAACTCTTCTCATGTCCGGTCAGCCACTGCTCGAAATGCTTCTCGCCCAGGCCTTCCTTACAGGATGCGATCCATACGATGATACCGCCGTCCTTGACTGCATGCTTGGCGTTATCCAGTGCTTTTTGCGCCTGATACATATTGATATCTTTGGGAAATCCACCTGCGGAAACCACAACGATGTCTGCCTGCTGCGGGATCTTGACCTTGTAGAAAGAATCCAGGAACTTGCAGCCTTCCCGGTGAGCCAGGATCGGATCGCCGGCAAAGCTTCGGATGATCTCTTTTTTCGCGTCCAGGACCACATTCACGATGTAATCCACACCTAAGATCTTACCGGATTCTTCGATATCCTCACGGACCGGGTTGCCTTCCAGACGGCCGGCACAGGCATCCGGATCGACCATGGCGCTGTGGTTGGCCTGAATGGCATCCCATGTGGAGACGCCCGGCATGATGGCCTTATAGCCTCCGGAATATCCGGCGAAGTAATGATATTCGATATTTCCCAGGCAAATTCTACGGTCGGCCTCTACGACCGGGCGGAAGATATCCACCGGAGTGCCGCGGGATGTGGTGCCGACATGAACAGCATCATTTACATCGGAATCAATGCAGCGGATCCGGTCATAGACAGCATCGCCTACCATGTAGCGCATGCGCTCTTCGGTGTGACCGCCATGGGAACCGAGGGCAAAAACGATGGTAATGTCGGAATCCGGGATACCTGCGGCGGAAAGCTCATCCAGCACAGCAGGAAGTACTTTGTAGCTTGGGATCGGACGGGTAATGTCCGAGGTGATGATGGCCACGGTCTCGCCTTTTTTCACCACTTCACGAAGCGGCGGAAGGCCGATGGGCTCTTTCATGGAACGGTACACTTCTTCACTTCCGGTCAGACCGATCTCTGCCTCATTGGGAGTCAGTACAGCCATTACCTGACTGTCCGGTACCTGTACAGGGATCTTCTCTTTACCAAAACCTAATGCAACTTCCATGCGTGGCCTCCTTATTTCTCTATACCTGCTTCGATAACAGACAAATTTTTATCCGTATATTCTCTGTTAACCGGCACCCCGTTCTTCCGGCGGCGGAACCAGACCGGGGTTGCGGCTGGAAAGCTCCCTCGGATTCTTCGTCCTGGTGAGCCATTTTTTCACCGTCACATCCATAAGGATCGCACCGACGGCTGCCTGTACAGTGGCTTTCGGGAAGTAGGCCACATCACAATAGAAGATCTCCTGAAGGCTCAGTCCGGAACCCAGGAGGCTGACGATAACACCGATGGAACGGAATACCAGCGCGCCCAGGATCAGAAGAACGGAACCGATACCGGCAGACAGCAGCGCTTTGATCTCTACGGCCGAACCCAGCATGATGAAAAGCAGAAGCTCGGCGCCGACCCAGATCTTGGCGATCTTGGCCGACAGTCTCTTTGCCACGGAAGCACGGCGGTTCAGGATCGTACCGCCCAATGCCATAACAGCCAGAAGTCCGGAGAACGGAACATATTTCGAAATAAAGGTCTCGCATCCCACAAAGAGGAAGGAGATACCGAAAAGCAGAAGGATCTTTACAGTGTCACGCAGATGGATCAGCTTAAAGAGCTGCGCCATGACAATACCGAATACGATGCCCACACCCAGACCGGTCACGATGGAAAGAGGAATAGAAACAATGGTCCAGGCGGAAATGCCCTCGCCCTTACTCATACCGATAAAGGCGGTAAACATAACGATCGCATAGATATCATCTGCAGATGCGCCGGCCATGATGAGCTGCGGGATGTGCTTATCCACACCGTAGCCTTCTTCCATGAGCCACAGCATCTTCGGCACGATGATCGCCGGAGAAGCGGCACCCAGCATGGCGCCGACGATAGCAGAATCAACGCGGGACAGACCCAGGCAGACAGGACCCAGAACAATCGCGCCGACGATCTCAAATGTCGCCGGAACAAAGCACAGCATGATCGCCGGACGGCCGATCTTCTTCATGTCGCTTAAGTCCAGGCTGAGACCTGCGCGGAACAAAATAACGATCAGCGCAATTTCACGGAGCTCCGAGGAGATATTGAGGATCTTCGGATCCAGAAGGTTCAGCGCCTCCGGTCCGAGAATGATACCGGTAATGATCAATCCCAGAAGTGACGGGATATGCAGTTTCTTGAAAATACCACTGATGCAGAATCCGATCAGAAACATCAGTGCCAGACTCATGAGCATATTGTTCATTTTATGATCCCTCTCTCTTATGACCGTGATCTTCCACGGTCCTTTCGCACAGTTTCGCATTATAGCACGCGCGCGTAAATATAGCGCAGGAAAAAGCACTGGCAATTCAATGATTTTTCAGTGCTTTCTTTTACGCTTTATAGTGAAGTCGGCAACGACCTGTCAACAAACTTTGTCAGTCTTTATACATCCTCTGAAGGAAACACGTATTTTCCGGCTTCATCAGTTTCTGGGCCGCCTGATCCGCCAGGCGGATCACGTTCTTCTCATATTCACATTGGAGGCGGGATACCTGGCACATGCTGCCGGTGTGACCGTGGTTTGCACAGGCGCAAAGATGGCGGCAGCGATCCTTATATCCGCAGTCCCGGCAGGTCTCCGGTTCCACACGCTGGCGGTCCAGGCTTTGGATCTTTTCCATGTCCGGCCCTTCTTCCACATTTCCGATGAGGAATTCCTCATTTCCGATAAAGTGATTACAGGGAAAGAACCGTCCGTCCACATCCACCATCAGCTTATCGCCCATAAAGTGGCACATCCGGTCGTCCGAACTCTTTCCGAGAATGTAGTTGCGGATCTTTACATCAAAGGGAGCAAAACGGAAACGGCTGTCTCCCTGATTCCATTCCACATAGTATTCTGCCAGGGTCTCCAGCTGGGAAATAAGCTCGGCCTGATGTTCTTTTGTCCACTGAATTTTCTCCCCGTGGGCCAGCGTCAGGTTTACACAGTCCACGCCGGCATCCCGGAAGAATTTGATCGATTCTGTCAAAGAAGAAACCATTTCCGGGTGAAGTGTCATCATGATCACGGTCTTCGGAAAATAGGAAAGCAGTCTCTTCAGGACTTCATCCACCCGCTCCTTGGTCGGATTTCCGCCCCGGTCGATCCGCCCGAAATCCTGACCCAGTCCGTCATGGGACAAGGCCAGCATGATCTTATGTTTTTTCGCATAAGGCAGGAATTCATCTTTTAAAAGTAGACCGTTGGTGGTGATCTCAAAACGCATCTCTTCCGCCAGATCCGGAAGGAGTTTTTCTTCCGCATAGGAAATGACTTCTTTGATGAGCTCTTCCGCAATAAGAGGCTCTCCGCCGTAAAAAGAGATCTGCACTTTCGGCCTGGGAAGGTTCTTTTCAAGCCGGATCTGCTCTGCCAGGAGATCCACCGCATGGAATGCCGTTTCCCGGGACATATGCACATCTTCATGTTTCTGCAGACAGTACCGGCAGCGGAAATTGCACTGATGGGTCATCACCAAAGTCAGCCGTTTCATGTCATGTCTCCTCTTATCCTTCGGGGATCTCGCAAGGAACGCCTCCTTCGATCCGGTATTCGGACGTCATATCCGTCGTATCCGTGATCACCGCAAAATCGTCTGTCGCATCTGTCATATCCGGGGGAACTGCTTCACCTTCCGTGACCCACTCGGTATCGTCCGTCGGATCCGGTGCCGCCTCTTCGCCATTCAACTGCCAATCCGTATCGTCCGTCGGATCCGGAGCCGCCACATCGCCGTCCACCTGCCAGTCTGTATCCTCGGTCGGGTCGAGGACCTCTACATCTCCGGCCAAAGTATAATCTTCTGTTTCCAGCGCATTTTTTGTCCTTTTCAGTTCTTTTTTGAAAAGTTTCTTCGCGGCGAGATTTTCCGTATTATCTCCACATCCGGCAAAAAGTCCCATGGAAGCAACTATGGCTGTGGCAGCCGCGATCTTCGGAATGCGGGAATGCTTTTCTAATGCACGTACCTGGGCAAGTGTCGGGTACGAAGGAGCAGTATAGTTATTATTATCTGAGGTTTTCATAGATCATTCCTCCTCATTGGCTTTCTGATAATTAGACGAAGCCCCGAAAGGTTTTGTTGCATTTTCCGGCGGGAAATGCACTTTTCCCTCTGCTTCCCGATTGATCTTCAGCCGTCCCGTTCCCGCAGCTGCACCGCGCTTCCTAATCCGATAAACACAGCCCATATGAAAAAGGCCACCCAGACGTTATCTTTCCCCTGCTCAAGAAGCTTCACGATTCCAGACGGAAGTCCCTTGATCAGAAGGAGTTTTCCCATGCCGTCCACCAGTGCGATACGGATCGCATCCGCACCGATCACGGAAGTGGCGATCTTCACTGCCGGCTCCTGAATGAGCATGATAAGCACTCCGGCCAGGATTCCCAGCGCCAGAGAAAAGATCAGGATAAAAAGGAGCTTCTGCCAGCCTGCCTGTCCCGGGATCTGCGTCAGGATATTACCGACTTCGGCATCGGTCAGGAGTTTTTCGGCTCCCGTGCTGCTGTTTTTCAGTTTCTCCACCGTCTCCGGCGAAAACTTGACCAGGATATCCAGGTTTTCTTCCGTCTTAATGAGATACACGACAAACACTTTCATGATGGCAAAAGTGGTAAAGAACAGCGTCAGGAAAAACAGTGCATGCTTATACACGGCATACGAGAGCAGTGCCAGAAGGACCGCGATCACTATGGGAAATGCCTTCTCTGCGGTGCCGGACCAGGACTCCCCGATACGCTCGGAAAACAGGCCGAAAAGCATATTTCCCAGCTGCATGCCGACATAAAAACCGGCCAGGGCCATGGAAAGGCGGAACATTTTAAACCCGTAAAAACACAGGAGTATGCCCGCAGATAAAGTCATGGCCAAAAGGATATATTCCGTCATGGAAAAGATTCCTCCCCGATTCTAAATTTCCACTATCCATTATACGAAGAAGAGGGGAAAGAAACCGTTACAGAACTTTTTCATTTCTTGGGCAAATTGACCTAAAATCTCCTTGCGATTCTCCCTTCTCTTTGCGAAAATAGAGATAGTATTTCTATCTTTTGAGCAGGAGGTTCTACTATGCTATACGATAATAAGATCTGGGTCGGCGGCACAGCGAATAAGTGCTTCATCGAACCCTCGAAGGCAAATCGTCACGGTCTCATCGCCGGAGCGACCGGTACCGGTAAATCCGTTACACTGAAAGTTCTGGCAGAGAGTTTCTCGGATATGGGTGTTCCGGTATTCCTGGCAGATGTAAAGGGCGATATGTCCGGTATCTGCGCGGCCGGCCAGAGCAACGAGAATATGGAAGAGCGCATCGCCAAGTTCGGCATAGAGAACTTTGAATATAAGGCTTACCCCACCACCTTCTACGATGTATTCGGCACCATGGGCGTTCCCATGCGCACCACCATCTCCGAACTGGGCCCGATCCTTCTGGGCAGAATGCTGGGGCTGACCGATGTGCAGCGCGCGGTCCTTTCCATGGTCTTCCGTATCGCTGACGATCAGGGAATGCTGCTTTTGGATCTGAAGGATCTTCGTCTTCTCCTGACCTATATCGGTGACCACGCCGATGACTATAAGCTGACCTACGGCAACATCGCCAAGGCAACGGTCGGCGCGATCCAGAGAAATCTGGCTCTTCTTGCTGATGAAGGTGCGGATGCATTCTTCTCCGAGCCGGCCTTTGACGTTCTGGACTTCTTTAAGACCGGAAGTGACGGACGCGGCATGATCAATGTGCTCAATGCCACCGAGCTTTTCAGCAAGCCTCTTCTTTATTCGACATTCCTTCTGTGGCTCATGAGCGAGCTTTACGAGAATCTGCCGGAAGTCGGCGATCTTGATAAGCCGAAGATGGTCTTCTTCTTCGATGAAGCCCACCTGCTCTTTAACGATGCGCCGGCGTTCCTGATCGAAAAGATCGATCAGATCGTCCGTCTCATCCGTTCCAAGGGTGTGGGCATCTACTTCATCTCCCAGAGCCCCAGCGACATTCCGGATACCATCCTGGCCCAGCTCCAGAACCGTATCCAGCACGCCCTTCGCGCCTATACTCCGGCCGAGCAGAAGAAACTGCGTGCCGCTGCCGAGTCTTTCCGCGCCAATCCGGAATTCAATACCGAAGCGGCTCTTTCCGAGCTGGCTGTCGGTGAAGCCCTTGTTTCTCTTCTGGACGCAAAGGGTACCCCGGGTGTCGTAGAGCGTGCTTTCATCCTGCCGCCGCAGAGCTTTATCGGTCCTGCCGGTTTTGAAAAGATCCAGGAGATCACCTCCACGAATCCGATCTATGAGAAATACCGTCTCCCGGTAGATCCGGAATCCGCCTATGAGATCCTGATGGCCAAGTACGATCAGTCCACTTCCGCTACTTCCGAAGCTGCGGAAGAGAAAGCTGCCCTCGAGGAAGAAAAGCAGGCCGAAAAAGAACGTCTGGCTGCAGAAAAGCAGGCCGAAAAGGATCGCGCCGCCGAGATCCGCGAGCAGAGAGAAGCGGACCGTCAGGAAGACCGGGAACGCCGCATCGAAGAAAAAGAGCGTGCTGCCGAGCTTCGTGAGCAGAGAGAAAGAGAGCGTCAGGAAGACCGCGAGCGCCGTGAAGCAGAGCGTCAGGCCAGAGCGGAAGAAAGAGAAAGAAAAGAGCAGGAACGCCGTGAAGCCAGAGAAAAGGCGGAAAAAGAGCGTGCCAGAAAGAACAGTCCGGTTACGAAGATCGTCAACTCGGCGACCACCGCAGCCGGCCGTCAGATCGGTTCTTCCCTGATCCGCGGTATCTTCGGAAGTCTTCTGAAGAAGTAAACGATAGTCAGAAAAGAAAACAGAAAGAGGGCGGTCTCCTTACGGGAACCGCCCTTTTTCACTTCTCCTCACACGAAACAACTCGGAAGATATCTACTTATTCGATCTCGCATCCGCCCCACTCGACAACGGTAAATCCTTTTCTCTCGAAAGGCTCCGGCATGGTGATCTCGGCATCCTTCGGCTCGTCCAGT
This sequence comes from Oscillospiraceae bacterium, assembly GCA_902794115.1. Classification (GTDB taxonomy): domain Bacteria; phylum Bacillota; class Clostridia; order Saccharofermentanales; family Saccharofermentanaceae; genus Scatonaster. The sequence continues at coordinate 9,346 of CADBGD010000021.1, read as the reverse complement.
GCCTGGAATACCATAAAGATCCGAAGCTCGCTGTCCGGCTGGGGATATACGTTCAGTCTCGCCTTCTTCGCATAGATATCGGTCGGGAAAGCGATCAGGTTATAGGCATTGCCTTCCATCTGCGGAAGCCAGTAGGAAATGAAATCATCGATCTCACTGTCGTTGAGACCCGCCGTGGTCAGATAGTTTTCCAGAAAAGCAACCGTATCTTTTCCGGCCACACAAGCGGCATTTGAAAAATCGGCAAGTTCCGGACCCATCGTGCCTTCCCAGAACAGATAGTCATAGTTTCTGCCATCTGCCAGATTGGTCATGGAGCCGTCCGGATGCGCGATGACATGCCATCCTTCCTCTTCGTGATATTCCGGAAGACCTGCCACACCGGCCCACTGATACATGCGGTACGGATTGGGCTTAATGGTTTCTCCGGTCCAGAATATGGCCTCGCAGTCCTTCGTCATTTCCAGTCCGGGCAGAAGATCGCCGTATACCGGTGTGACCGTCCATGAATGGCCGCCTACGCTGCAGCTGGAAGCACCGTCGAACTCTTTCTTCTCTCCTTCCCCGTATCTCGGGTAGGTGCAGCGGAGTTCTCCGTCCAGATCCAATGTCACGTACACTTCCATATCTTCCTGCGGATACAAATAAATGACCGGCTTGTCCACCTGCACGTCTCCGAGTCTTTCTTCCGGGTGCACATACATCGGTGCGAAAACACATACCTCATCCCCGTTTGTAATGAGCAGATCCGCGCCACCGGAAAAATCGCAGGGAATATGGACCTGACATTCTGCAGATTTGGAATTCTCCACAGCGATAAAGTCTACCGGGGAAACCAGTGCTTCTTCCAGATCGTATTTATAGTTTGCTCCGGACGGGAACAGATAAGCAGTAAATTCACTCTTTCCTGTAGAGGAAGAGAGATTCAGTTTTACTTTCAGATCTTTTCCGGCATAGTACGGACCTTCATGGATCTCCACATGTTCGAAGTCATCCTGGACCACCTCGGAGATCGTTACTTCCGAGATCTCACAGGCTGCATCCGGAACATTCTTGATCTCCGTCTCAAGAGGTGTGGCCGGAAGACGTGTCTCCGGATACTGTCTCTCCATATCCGCCTGAATCTTTCCGGATTCATTCTTTTCAGATGTCTCGTTCTTATTCGAAGACTTTTTCTTTGAAGATCCGTCCTTTTTTCCGCATCCGCCAAAAAGCATCGAAGCGGAAAGAAATAAGGCCATGATCTGTATACTCTTTTTCATTTCGTATTTCTCCTTATTGGCCGGATCCGTCATCCGGCAGGACCCGAATTCATTCTACAGTTTTGCCTGCCTCATAAGCAACTCTGTAAATAAGACGAGCGAAATGAAAAATTCGTTGCACTTTTTGACTATTACTTTTCTTCCTTTTTTGCGAGGAACTGGTGAAGCGGAATGTATGCCAAGAACGTCGCGATGGAAATGGAAATTCCTTTAAAGAGATTAAAAGGAACGAAGGTCATCAGGATCACGTCCAGCTTACTGTCGATGGTGCAAAGCACATTGGCCTTGTCGCACATGCCGATCACGGCAACTGTCGGGAATCCCATCACGGACTCATAAAGCGGCAGGCTGAAGAAGTAGTTCACGAAAGAGGTGGCGATCGTCAAAGCGATGGTACCCAGTACCAGAGAAAGGATCACTCCGTTCTTATCTCTCTTTTTGGAGTATACAAATGCGCCTACGAATACAAAAACACTTCCGGAGATGAAGTTGGCCACTTCACCGATATACTGGGTGTTGGTAAAAGGCATATGGATCAGATTCTTCAGAAACTCCACCACGATTCCTGCCCAGGGAGCGATGGCAAATCCGGCAAAAAGCGCCGGGATATCGGAAAAATCATATTTCAGGAAGCCCGGCATCAAAGGGAGCGGGATCTCCAGCATCATCAGCACTTCGGCCAATGCGGTCATCATGCCCAAAAGTGCGACCCGATAGGTCATTGCTTTTCTTGTCTGATTCATTGCTTTTCCTTCTTGTACTGCCATTTTTCTTACCTCATACTTTCTGGCCGGCATGCCACAAAATCTTCGAAAGCAGCAAAAAAGCGGTCCCCATTTCGGGGTACCGCTTCATGAAAAATCTTCCTATGCTGCCAAGTACGGTGTTCCGTCTTAGGTCAGCTATCGAATCTTCTTCCATCCGGACTATACCGTCGGCACCGGATTCACACCGGTTCTGCATTCTGCTCGCGGGCTTATCTTTCTTTTTAGGAAAGCATCACCGCCGGTGGGGAATCACACCCCGCCCCGAAGTTACGGTAGGATTATAAGACTGCCCATAGCGGAAGTCAATACCTGCTTTCACTTCGGAGAGAAAAACTTCTTAGTTGGCAAATACCGCTTCGTATTCGCCGCTCTTCAGGGACTCGTCCAGCGCCGCCTGAAGCTTACCGTAAGCGATACGCTGCTTCTGGCTGTCATCTGCAGGAACAGCTTCAATGTAGTACATAACATGGTAGCCGAAAGCGGTCTTCACGATGTCTACATCACCCGGCTCATGCTTTTCGTAGCACCATGCCTCGAACTCCGGAACCATCTCACCGATGGAAACCGTATACTCGGAAGCCTCCGCCGCATCGCCCGAGGCGGTCTTCTCATCGCCTTTGGTCTTCATATCGTCCAGACTCGTGACAGATGCCTTGAATTCCTCCGCCTTCTTCTTTGCCGCTTCCTGCTCTTCTTCAGAGAGCTCCGGATACGGATAACCAGCAGAAAGATCCACTGTCGGGAAGAGTACGTGATACACCTTCGGAAGCGTATCCTCGCCCTCTTCGAACTTGTAGTTCTCCACGTAGGTCTTCATGGCCAGCGTCACCAGCTCGTAGCGCTGAAGGATCTCGCGCATGCCCTGCTCGGTCGCTTCCGGGCCGTAGTAAGACTGCAGATATTCATCGAATGTGATACCGTACTGCTGGGCACTTTCGTTGGCAGATTTAAGAGTATCGTCGATCTTGGCAATGACTGTATCATCCAGTTTCAGATTATTCTCCTTGGCATATTCCAGAAGGAAAACTTCGCCCTGAAGATCAGAAATTACCAGTTCCCGCAGATATTCTTTGGTCTTCTTATCCTCGGTCAGCTGGCCTTCCATATCCAGAAATCCGGAATCAGTCATCGGGATATTATATCCGCCGGAAGGATTCATGGTCATGGACATCAGCTGGGTGTACTCATTGGCAAAATAGTAATTGTACTCCAGTCCGGTAAACTGCATACCGTGGATCGTCACGACCTTGCTCATCTCTTTGATGGCTGCCTGGTCGTAGTTATCCTCAAAAGTCATCTTCACATAATTCGGCATACTGCCATCTCCGGAAGCACCGGAAACACCGGAAGCATTGGTATTGCTGCCTGTGACATTCGGGTCAATGGAAAGGCTGACACCTGAGTCGGAAGAAAGCGTGCTGCCTACCGAAGAAGATTCATCCTTCTTGCTGCAGGCCGTTCCCAGGATAGAAGTCATGACCATCAGCGCCGTCAGAACGGCTACGATCTTTGTCTTTTTCATTTCTTTTTCCTCTCTGTCGTGTGCCGCCGAAAGCCATTTCCTTCTGTGGGAAAGGCAGATCCCGGCGCACGGATTCTACATAACAGTGGCATTATAACACACACAGATAGACGATTCACTATGTATTTTGTCACGCAAGGTCGATATAGATCGGACAGTGATCCGAGCCCATGACATCAGAGAGCATCTCGGACTCCGTGATCTTATCTTTATGTGCCTGGTCGACGAAGAAATAGTCGATACGCCAGCCCACATTCCGATCTCTGGCAAAAGTCTTATATGACCACCAGGTATATTTTTCCGTCGCATCCGGATACAGCATACGGAAGGAATCCACAAGCCCGGCTTCGGCAAAATGATCCATGTAGACCCGCTCTTCCGGCAGGAATCCGGAGATCTTGCTGTTGGCCTTCGGATTTGACAGGTCGATCTCTTTGTGGGCAGTATTTACGTCTCCACACACCAGTACCATACGTCCTTCAGCCATCTGCTTTTTTACTTTATCCAGGAAGCAGTCGTAGAAACGGAGCTTAAAATCCACTCTCTCCGGGCCTTGTCCGCCATTGGGGAAATATATGTTATAGAGGATGAAATCGCCGAAATCCAGTTCAATGGTCCGCCCTTCGTGATCGAATTCATCTGTGCCCAGCCCGTAAGACACAGAGACAGGTTCTTTTTTCGTATAGACGGCTGTACCGGAGTAGCCTTTTCTTTCCGCCGAGGAAAAATAACTGTGATAGCCGGGGATATTCAGAAGGCTGTCATCCAGCTGGTCCACCGAAGCTTTTGTTTCCTGGATACAGAGGATCTCCGGCTGAAGTTTTTCCACCGTTTCCAGAAAGCCCTTCTTTGCTACGGCACGGATCCCGTTCACATTCCAACTAATTAACCGCATGTTAACATTTCCTCACTATTTCTTTTATCTTTCTTGTGTATTATATCAGAGAAATTATAGATTTTTAGCGATATAATGATTGTATCGGGGAGAAGACGTATCGGTCGGGGGAAAACTCCTTTCGATCTCTTCTCATTTTGTCCTATTTGAGGAGGGTTGACACATGGCAGATAGTAAGAAGGTCCTGATGGTATTTACAGGCGGAAACATTTCCACCCGTCTTTCGAAGAAAGCTCTGGAACTGGGTACCGCTCCCTATGCGGTGCTGGATGCCGCCGGCAAATTCGGGAAAGATTTCACCATTATCGAGCCGGTCGATGTCTGCTCCGAAAACTTTACTCCGCCGATGTATAAAGTGCTTTTCGATTCCATTAAAAAAGCACTGGATTCCGGCGATTACGGCTGTGTCCTGATCGCGCACGGCACCAACACCATGGCCTATACCGCCCAGCTTGCGGAGCTTCTTTTGTCCGGTTATGAGATCCCGATCGTATTCTTCGGAAGCAAGATCGCCCCGACAGAGCCGGATACTGACGCCGTAGTCAATCTTAAGGCCGCCCACGCTCTGGCAATGGAAGTGGAAAAAGGCGTCTATGTAGTCGGCAAGGCCGCTGACGGAAAGATCTATGTCCACTATGCCGCTTATCTCATGAGCCCCAACAGAAAAACGGACGACTATGCCAGCTACAAGAACCGTGTGGCAGGTAAGATCTCCGGAAAGAAGTTTACTCCGGCAGAAGATGTGGACGCTCCGGCAGAATGCCCGAACGCCATGAAAAACCTCCGTGCATTAAGTAAGCTTATGACTCTTCCAAAGGAAGATACGATCCTGACGATCGATGCGCCGGTATGCGTCAATTACGCCAACTACAGCATCGCCCGTTCTGACTATAAGTATGTGCTGCAGCGCCTGCATCACGACGGCACCGTCAATACTCTTTCGGAGGAGAATCCCTTCTCCATCCTGTATCTGAAGAATGCCTGCGCCCGCTATGAGAAACAGATCTTTGTCGCACCGATCGACAGTACACTGGTTCCTTCCGCCTCCACCAAGGCGATCCTGGCCGCGAAGATCAAGCCGCTTTACGATATTCCATTTGAAGCCGCCTGGGCATATCTGATGCTTTCCACATGGCTGGGAAAACTGATCAAGAAGTGATGCTTCGCTTCCGGAGAAAAGTATCCTTCCGGAAATGAAAAAAGTATGAACGAAAAGAGCCGCGCGGGAAATTCTCCCGGCGGCTCTTCTCTTTATTCTTGTTCATAAATGCATCCGTTTTTCATCGGAGGAAAATCCGGGCAAAAAAAAGCTGCCATTCTGAAATGACAGCCCGGAACTATTATGATCAGCAATGTAAGTTGGTGCTCAGCTAAGATCTATAAAAACAAACTCAACAATCAGATCTCACATCAGCTGCGCTAGAACCGGTCTCTCATCCGCTTCTGATTCTATTATACCTATCTGGGTTTGGAAATATACGCTATTTCTGTAAACGCTTTCGTAAGAGAAGTGAAATCCGCGCCACATTTGCACACATTTTCTTCACAATTGACAGAAATTCACTTGCCGGCTGTCGGAACAAACAGGGTTCCGATGTCTTCTCCCTCCAGGATATCTTCCAGGATCTGGGACTGGGATCCCTCTGCGATCACGCCGGCAATACCGTGCTGCATCAGCATATTCATCGCCAGGATCTTTGTCTGCATACCGCCTGTACCTAAGGCAGAACCGGCTCCACCGGCACCGGAGATCAGGGCCTCGTCCACTTCTGTGACTACGGAAATGCGCTTGGCATCCGGATTTTCACGGGGATTGGAATCATATACGGCATCAATATCCGAAAGAATGATCAGAAGATCCGCATTGACCACACGGGCAACCAGTGCGGACAATGTGTCATTATCGCCGAATGTTCCGGCATGAGGAATTTCTGCAGTCGACACGGTATCGTTCTCATTTACGACCGGCAGGATGCCCTTTTCCAGAAGGGACTCCATGGTATTGGAAATATTACTTCTCGTAATGGGGTCATCGATTCCGTCTTTGGTCAGAAGGATCTGCGCCACAACACGGGAATACTCGGCAAAGCAGCGGCTGTATACATTCATCAGCTCGCACTGGCCGACCGCAGCGACAGCCTGCTTGTCGCGCATTTCACGAGGACGCTCCGGCAGATCCAGGCATCCGACACCGACACCGATCGCACCGGATGTGACCAGTACGACCTCTCGGCCGGAGTTCATCAGATCGGCAATGGCACGGGCCAGACGATCCATATTGCGCATATTCATACGTCCATTCTCATAAGTGATCGTGGAAGTACCCACTTTGACTACGATACGCTTGGCTTCCCGGACCAGGTTTCTGCCCTGCTTCTCTTCTTCGCTCATTTCTGTCACAACCTCATTACTCTTCTAATACATATATAAAGCACTCAATAGAATACCCCCTTCCCGCGGAAAAAGCAAGAAATTTCGGGCTGTCAGTCCGAATGTGCCTTTCCCGGAAGATGATTATTTTCCCTATTTCTGCTATTATGATTTCGGAAAAGCATGGCATCGAAAGAAATGCACACCCGCTCTGCCATGAAAAGGAAAAGGAAGGGACCTTCGGAGTTTCCGAAGAACTTGGGATGAAAAGAAAAGGCACATTTCTCAGGAAGATCACGGCATTCGGTGTATCCGTTCTCATGACGGCTTCCCTTATGTTGTCCACCGGCTGTGATTCCAGAAAAGAACTGGTGGTCTATAACTGGGGCGAATACTTCGAAGAAGAGATCATCGCCAAATTCGAAAAAGCCTATCCCAAGTACAAACTGGTCTACCGTACTTTCGAAAATAACGAAGCCATGTATCCGAACCTGGATAACTCCTACGATGTCATCGTTCCCTCCGAGTACATGGTGGGACGTCTGATCCGCGAAGGAAGGCTCAGAAAACTCGATTGGGAAAAGCTTCCCAACGTAAACACCTACATGGACCCTCTCTTCGAGAATGTCCAGTATACCCAGGATCCGGAAATCTCTGACGTAATGCTGCAGTACGGTGTTCCCTATCTGTACTGTACCGTAGGCCTCATTTACGATGCCAACCGCGTCGATCTGCCCGAAGATACCACCGATCCCGAAATCATCTGGGGAGTGCTTTTTGATGAGCGCTATAAAAGAAAGATCGGCATGTATGACAGTATGCGGGAGACCATCGGCGTCGCACTGAATTATCTCGGTTACAGCGTCAATTCTCTGGATCCCCAGGAACTGTCGAAAGCCCGTCAGCTTCTTCTTGACCAGAAGAGCCGTCTGTCTCCCATCTTTGGTGTGGATGCCATAAAGAACATGATCTTCTACGGCGACCTTGTGGCGGCAGTCGGCTGGTCCGGCGATTACAAAGTGCTTTGCGACCGGATCAAGGAGCAGAACCGGAGCGCCTATATGGATCTGCGGTTTGTCCTTCCCGAGGGCAGTAACTGGTCTGTGGACATGATGTGCATCCCGACCAATGCCCGGAATGTGGAAGGCGCCCATGACTTTATCAACTTCATGTATGACCCGAATATCGCCCTGATCAGCTGTGAGTCCGTCGGCTACTCGACACCGAATATCGCTGCCAAAGAGATGCTGGACAAGAAATTTTCCGCCGATCCCCGCTTCTATCCGACCGTCGACACGCTTTCCAGGCTGGAGATATACTACACTTCCGAAGATTATGAGTCGAAATATAACGAACTTTGGAATCAGATCCGCACCCCTGCCACTTCAGGAGGACAATGATCCCCATGCGATTTGAACCGATCGAAAAACCGAACGGAAAAGATAATTCGATCCTCTTTTACCTTCGCTCCTCTCTGGTGCCGGTATTGGCGGATCTGATCATTTCCAGCTGCATGGGTTTTCTGTATCTGTTCTCGGACTATAACTCCCGCATCGGACGCCTGATCAGCCTTCTGGCTTTCGGCTTCTGGGTTATCGCCTTTCTGGGTTTTTCCACGGCTCTGATCGCCAGAATCAGCACATTGGTCTTTGTCACCAAATACCGTTTGTACGGACAGGTCTACGGGTTTCTTCCCTCCCACAGAAGGATCGAGATCTCCCTGGATGAGATCAAAGACGTGGAGATCCGCGCCACCATCGGCACCAAGGTCTTCCGTTACGCCCATCTCATCATCCACCCCTATAACGGCAAGAAGATCCTTTTACGGAATATCCGCAATGCGGAAGAGCTGGCCGTCATTATCCTTAAGCTCCAGGACAAGCTTATAAAAGGCCAGGCGGAAAAGAAGTAAGAGTATACAAAAATCCCCGGGAATGTCTTGCATATATCCTATGCAAAAGCACTTTCCGGGGATCTTTTTTCTTTTCTCTTAACCCGTCTTATTTCAGGTCTTTACTGCTATGGACACCATACTGCCCGCACATAGAAAATTCCATGTCGATCAGACTTTCGTGGTAAGTAATAAACTCACCTTTGCGGATCAGTTCTTTGATCTCTTCTTTGGTAGCCCAGCGGACGTTCTGTACTTCTTCCTCCTGAAGGACCAGATCTTTCGGATCCAGGTCCATTTTCAGAAGATAGACATCGTCAAAACCATGTTCCCAGTTCACCGTGAAATGCGGAACGATGCCGGTAAAATCCACATCCAGTCCGATCTCTTCCAGAAGTTCCCGATGTGCGGCTTCCTGAGACGTCTCACCGGCACGGGAGCATCCGCCGACAGATACATCCCACATGTTCGACCAGTCTTCTTTAAACGGCTGGCGCTGCTGGATCAGCATCTGTCCTTCGGAATTGAAAATGCAGATATGCACTACCATGCGGAACTGTCCTTCCGCCGGCTTCTCACCTCTTACGACAGTCTTTCCGGTCTTGATCCGGTGAAGGTCGTAATCGATAATTACCCGGA
>CADBGD010000020.1:23828-29180 GCA_902794115.1 Oscillospiraceae bacterium | reverse complement strand
CGGCTCAGGTCTTTTTCCACCTGATCCGGCCGCAAAAAAAGCTTCGGGAGCAGCACGCCGAACGTGTCTCCGCTTAAGCGGCCATATATCCCGCGCTCTCCAAGACTCTTTTTGAGTAAACGGGAGATCGACAGCAATACGTCATCACCGAACTGTTTTCCGAATATATCGTTCACGAGCTTAAAATTGACCACATCGATATGCAGGACCAGATACTTCTCCTCCGGATTGGCATCCAGTTCTTTCCGGATGCACTGGAAAAGATGCTCCTTTGTGTAAAGGTCGGTCATGGTATCGTGGGTCGCGTTATAGCGTTCCTTCGCAAGTGCCTTCTGCTCTTTGGTGGTATTCCGGATCGTCAGGAAAGAACCGGTCTGCTTTCCCTTCTCATCCGTTACGATCCGCTTGGCGTGATAGTGATACTGCGCTTCCTTCCCTTTTCCCAGTACCGTATTCCAGGACCACTGGGGATCTTCGAAATTATCCGGGTCACCAAACTTTTTCCGCAAAAGTTCCGATGCCTTATCAAACTGTCCCTCCGGGATCGAAACCAGATCGATCGCCGGCTGGTTGGCCCAGATACAGCGTCCATAGGCATCATAGAAAAACAGGGCATCCGGGATGTCCGAAGCCATATTCGCCAGAAGACGGTCCAGAAGCGTCATCGGACGGTAGTACAGGGTAAAATAGAAGATCACAAGTCCGAATACTCCGTAGCCGGCCATCGAACGGTCAATGGGAGTACGCGAGAAGATGAAATAACTCTGCAAAAGTGCTGTCGCTATAAGCGTCGCCAGGACAATGGCATAGCGCTCCATGTAGATCCTTGAAGAGCGGACCATCTTTACAACAAAGATCACCAGTACTGCCAGGAAAACAGAATATACCAGGAAACGGTGGAATGCCTGGCCGGCATGAGGGACCAGACGATAATACGGATAATTGTCCACGATCATCGGTTCCAGATCAAAGGCATTATGGAAGATCGGATTGACCATATAGTTGATCACATCGAGCATCATGATTCCGTAGACCATGTACCGGTAGCGTTTTTTCGGCCATTTAATCACACAATAATCGAAGGAGAATCGGAGAAGGCCTACAATAAAGGCGTCCATTCCGATGAAGTAGATATAGCTGCCGATCACGGCGGGGATCTTGTGGGTAGACAGAACAATAATGAGATTTCCGATGATCGGAAGCACCAGTAATTTCTGCATCCTGGCAACGGATCTTCCGATGGGTTTATAGGATTTCCGGGCAGTAGGAATGCACACCATCATTACGATGATCATCGCGATGTAGATAACGGAAAAGGCGTACCTCATGTCTCCCCCCATTGAGAAATAGAATATACTGATCAAAATTATTCTACATGGCAAAAATGACCGCAATATTAATAAACTGCAAATATGGGGGGCCTAAATTATTCTTGTTTTATGCGCCGAGAAGATTCTGGTCAAAGGCAAATAAGGCTTCGTTAATGCGATAGATATCGTAGTTTTTATTTTCGATGAAATACTCCACGATCACATCTGCTTTATTCGAATGGGAAAGCGCAAACCCTGCCTTTTTCAGGAACTCTTCCGTCTCAGAAAGATCCAGTTCCAGTGCCACGGCAAATGCCAGCACCGTCTGTTTACTGGGGCGGTAGAAGACATCGCTGCGGATCTTGGAGAACAGTTTTCTGTCGATGTTGGCCTTCTTATAGCACTCGGAATCTTTCATGCCCCGGGCATCGATCATACGAAGAAGGGCCTGGGAGAAACTCTCATCCAGATTCGCAAGCGCTTCGGCAAGTCCGCCCGGCGTACTTCCCGGCCTCGACGCGCAGCTCATCGCCTCCGCCTGCATATTCATCATCGGCGGTGCGTCATCCAAAGAAACTTCTTCCTCTGCTACCTCGGCCTCAATGGATTCTTCCGGGATCGAGCGGGAACATTCTTCCGACTTCGTTTTTTTCGAGCGGGAGAATAAAGAGCGTCGGGAACCGCTCACGCCGCCAAAGGCAACCGATCTCGCCACATCTCCCAGAAAATTTCCCGGGCCTTTTCCGTCGTCATATATATTCCGGATATATCCCGAGAGCTCGGAATAGAGACGTACATCGAACCTGAAACTTTCCCGGTCAAAGATCACGAGGATCACGTCCATCTCGTTTTCTTCCAGAAAAGCACGGATCGTGCTGACCGCCACTTCCAGCGCCTGCTCCTTCGGATAACCGTAAACACCGGCAGAGATCATCGGAAAAGCAACCGATTCACAGTGCTTTTCAAACGCTAAAAGAAGGGAGTTTCTATATGCAGAACGGAGGAGTTCTTCTTCACCATGTCTTCCACCCTGCCAGATCGGACCGACGGTATGAATGACGTATTTCGCGGGAAGGTCATAACCCAGGGTCACCTTCGCCTCCCCGGTCCGGCAGCCGTGTAGACCGCGGCACTCTTCCAGAAGACGCGGTCCGGCCGCACGATGGATCGCGCCATCGACACCACCACCGCCGAGAAGCGACGTGTTCGCCGCATTCACGATGGCATCCACATGAAGCTTCGTGATATCACCTGAAACTATGCGAAAAGGCATACTCTAGATTCCTCCTTCTTCGTCTGTCTTCTCCATTATACGTCGTGGAAAGATCTCGGGAAAGCAGAAGGATCTCTTCTCTTCGGAGCACTCTCAGGAGCATCCGCCGGAGTCTGCGGCTTCGGGGCCGGAGTCTTCGAAGGAGTCTCGTTCTGACCAGATTGCTGTACCTGGGAAACCGTCGCTTTCTGGACTAGTCCTTTTCCCTTCGGAGCGAGAGAAAACGTCGATTTTTTATATCCGCTCAGGCCGGAATATCTTTCTCTCTTATCGCCGCTTTTCAGAGTTTCATCAGCTGTAAAGTGCACGCGGGCAGAATAGTGTTCTGCATCTGCGTGATAGTCGCCGTAATTGTTAGAATTATTGAGTACTGTAGAAGCGATCCAGAATGCCAGACCGAATCCGAAAGCACTTGCGAATATGAAAGCGATAAATTCGATCATTGTCTTACTCCTGTCTCTTCTTTACGAAGTTAAATGTTTTACTGGACTGTGTCAGCTCGATCTGTTTGATCACTCTTTTCATCTTTCTGGCCCCTGTAGTAAACAGCGTGATGATACCGAGAACAATCGCGACAATGATCTTCCCTCTTCCGTCGTTTCTTGAGCTGCCTGTTCTTCTTGTCGTACCCGTCGTCAGCAATACTGTAAACATCCCCTTGAAAAGGAAATAGGACAGAAATGTCAGTGCAATACCGATTCCAATCGTCATCGCCCAGAAAAGAGGTTTCCTCCAGGGAAGACCGCAAACGACCTTGCCGGTCTGACCGTTGACCAGAATGGTGTTATGTTTCCCCTCGTATGTAAAGGTGACGAACCACACCGGGAACATCGCGTACTTATATGTGTTCAGGACCGAGGTAACATGCGATTCCGCTTCGATTTTAGGAGAAGAACCCCTTACTCCTTTTAACGCTTCTTCTATAAAGATCTCATGGGCACGGTCTCCCGCCACCTTCCACATCTCGTCATAGGTAATATCGGAAGCATTCGAATAGAAGCCGAGAAGATAATCCTCATCAAAGGGGATCATGCCGGAAGAATTGAAAGGTTCCAGTCGTGCTGAACTCTCATTGGAGAGGATCGCACACCCGTCGATCGGAAATTTCTTCAGGCTGAGATTTCCTCTTTTCCCCGTGTAGATCGTTTTGGTGGATTTACCCGATGAAACTTTGCTGGAGATAAGACAGGATCCCTCAAACTCCGTTTCCACGACCCAGTATGGAAGATAGATGCCGCGCACATCTTCCGGCTGGAAATTCTTGATCGCCGTCGGCACGAAAATAGAATGCGCGATTTTCTCCCGTATCGCGTTGAGTGCCCGCTCTTTCGTTATGGAAAACGGGATAATGAGGTCCGGCATTTTCTCCTTCGAAACACGCGAGAAAACAACGTTCGGATTGCCGCAGAAAACACACTTCGTGGATGCTTCGGATCCGTGGATCACGATTTCGCCGCCGCACTCACTGCAGGTGTAGATGTAGTTCTCGAGAAATTCTTCGACGACTTCTTCATTATCATCACCATAGATCTCTCCACGGCTTCTGACACGTTCATCTTCCCTGTACTTCTTCGCTTCCGATTCTACTTCTTCCGCTTTGAAAGTACTGCCGCATGAAGTGCACAGCATTTTTTTGACACCCGGATCGTAGATCAAGGCATGACTGCATTTCTTACATAGTGTGGCCATCTTAGTTCCCTCCTCTTTTTACTTTTTTATCACAGTTATCACAGTTTCTCAGGACGTCTTACCTGCGTCTGATCCACCGGGGTAGTCGGATAAAGTGCTTTTGCCGGAACATGCGCATTGAGATAATCCTGATGATCTTTTCCATTGATCCCGAGATTTTCCGTACGGTCAGTAATGGCGATACCATTGGTGAAGAAACGCGGGTCCGCATGGCTGTCACCGCTGATGTTCCGCTTGGCAAGAAGCGATGCCGCAAACAGACATACCGCGCTGATTCCTGCGCAGATACCGATAATAATAACTAGTATCAATTGTGAATTCATGAAGATCACCCCTGTCTCTTTTTGACGAACCGGAAGGTCGTTTCAGATTGCGTCAGCTTCAGAATCTTTTTTACTTTATATAATTTCGCATACGCGACAAACGGGAGGCTCATGGAAAGGATCATCCCGATATCTCCGAGGATCGCCGCCGGGTCATCCTTGGAGTGATACTCTCCGATCCCTTTCGAGCCGCAGGCTTTAATAATCTCATTCAGAATAAAGATCGTCGCCACACTTACCAGAATACCACCTGCGATCGTCACCGCCCAGAAGAGTTTCTTTCTCCACGGAAGACCGCAGACGACCTTCCCCGTCTGGCCGTTGATCAGGATCGTGTGCGGCTGACCGTCGCAGCGGAAAGTCACGAACCACACCGGGAACATCGCATACTTGTAGTCACGAAGGATCGATGTTTCGTGGAGCTCTGCCACAACTTTCGGAGAAGAACCAGGTACATCGCGAATGACCTCCTTGTCGAAGATCTCCTTGGCACGTCTCATCGTGGCCAGCTGCAGGTCATCATAAGTGATATCTGAAGAGTTCGAATAGAATCCCAGAAGATAATCCTCGTCAAAAGGTTTCATCCTGCTGAGGTCAAAAGGTTCCAGTCGGGTGCTGCTCTCATCGGAAAGGATGGTGCTGCCATCGACCGGGAAACTATGCAAGTGCATGTTTCCCGTACGTCCGGTGTAACGGTGCTTGTATTTCCCTGTAGTCTTGTTGCTTCTTACCACCGCCGTCTCCTCATGATTCGCAT
>CADBGD010000020.1:0-23804 GCA_902794115.1 Oscillospiraceae bacterium | reverse complement strand
TCGAGACGACCTGGTTGACAGCAGACAATGCCTGTTCTTTCGTGATCGCAAACGGGATGATATAGTCCGGTCTCTTTTCCTTCGTCATGCGGGAGAAAACAACATTCGGATTTCCGCAGTAGATGCACGTTGACGAAGATTCGGAACCGTGGATCACGATCTCACCGCCGCACTCGCTACAGGTATAGACATAGCCTTCCAGAAAGTCTTCGATCACTTCGTCGTCCCCGTACACTTCTCCCCGGGTCAGAACACGCTCATTCTCTCTGAACTTCTTCGCCTCGGATTCCACTTCTTCCGCGAGAAAAGCACTTCCGCAGTACATGCAGTGCATCTTCTGGATCGCAGGATCAAAGACCAGCGCATGATTACAGTTTTTACAAAGTGTTGCCATTTTCCTTGCTCCTTTCATACATGCGGCAGTAGCCAAACCGCCACCCTGTATAAAAGTCATTATAACTTTACTATTTTCTAAAAACGAGACCGCCCGCTCCAAAATATGCCTGCCTATTTGCAGTACCATCTGCAAAAAGAAAGGGAACCTCTCCGAGCGACGAGTTTGGCATAAGCAAACTGCTTAAGGTCGCTAGGAGACATTCCCTTCCTCTTTTTATTCTGTTTTATGAATTACTTCTTGAAACGCTCGTCGATGATTCTCTTCATCTTTCCTTCCGATCTCGGGAGAGATCTCGGCTCGCAGAGCTTGATCTTGGCGTGGATACCGGTCACGGAAGCGATCTCGCCTTCCAGCATCTTTTCCGTTGCTTCGATCTCACGGATGGAGTCGGAGAAGAAAGACGGTGTCATCTCGACCTTTACGGTCATGCGATCCAGGTTATGCAGACGATCCAGATAGATCATGTAGTGCGGTTCTACTTCACTGTGAGCCAGAAGGACAGCTTCGATCTGGGACGGGAAGACATTGACGCCACGGATGATCATCATGTCATCGGCACGGCCGGTAACTTTCTCGATCTTCGGTGTGGTACGTCCGCATTCACACTTGCCGTGATACAGACGTGTCAGGTCGTGGGTGTTATAACGCAGAAGCGGTACGCCTTCCTTGCTGATGGAGGAGAATACCAGTTCACCCATCTCGCCGTCCGGCAGGACCTCGCCGGTCTCCGGATCCACGATCTCCGGAATGAAGTGGTCAGACTCGATATGGATCAGGTCGGACTTATCACAGGAGCATCCGACACCCGGACCGCAGATCTCGGTCAGGCCGTAAATATCGAAGGCACGTAGACCCAGCTTCTCTTCGATCTGATCTCTCATCTCCAGCGTCCATGCCTCGGCGCCGAAGATACCGACGCGAAGATTCAGCTGGGACTTATCGATACCGGCCTGCTCCAGCTGGTCGGCAATATGCAGTGCATAAGTCGGGGTGCACATCAGGACTTCCGGTTTCCACTCGGTCAGGATCTGGATCTGACGGGCTGTGTTACCGCCGGATACCGGAATCGCCGTCGCACCTAATTCGGCACAGGCGAAATGCGGTCCTAAACCTCCGGTGAAGAGACCGTAGCCGTACGCGATATGAACGAGGTCACCCTTCTGGACACCGGCTCTTGCCATAGCACGGCACAGTACCTGGTTCCAAAGTGCAACGTCATTGGCCGTATAGCCGACGACCTTCATGCGGCCGGTCGTACCGGACGAAGCATGCACACGCACCAGCTGCTCTCTCGGAACGGCCAGTGTACCGAAAGGATAATTATCACGGAAATCGAACTTGTCGCAGAACGGCAGTTTCGGCAGATCCTCGACGCTCTTGATGTCGCCGGGCTTCACACCTTTTTCATCCATTCTCTTTCTGTAGTACGGCACATTCTCATACATGCGGTTGACGCAGTTGATGAGACGTTCGCTCTGGACCTTGGCGCGCTCGTCATCGGACATACACTCCGCCTTGGGATCCCAGATCCATGAATTCACTTCTTTTCTCATGTTGCTACCTTCCTTTCGCTTTCTTCCGGCAACAAAAAATCCCATCGCCGGATAACTTACCAGCAATGGGACGAAATTACATATTTCGCGGTACCACCCATCTTCGAGTCTTTTCTTTTGGAAATGCACTCGCACTCTTTCAAGGCCGATCAGCCTCTGCTCCAGATAACGGTGAGCTCATCCGTCTCCTCCTACTTACCGCCCGCTCATCGAAAGCAGACAATGTTCAGAAAAACTGCTCGGGAGGGAACTTCGCCTGATCTTCCGCTCGTATGCCGGCTCTCAATTCTTCCGCCGGCACGCCCTGTACGACATCTGACCGCTACTCTTCTCCGTCAAAGCATTTATGTATAACAGTTAAGCAGATTATGCGGCGAAATAAATCCGATGTCAAGGTTTTCGGGAATTTTTCCAAAGGAAAAGGCTGCCTTACGATCCGTAAGACAGCCCCATCTTCAGTTTCTTCTTCCGTTTTCTACGGATTAAGCCGCACTGGCTTCCGCAGTCTCCTTATTTTCGGAAGAACCCTTCTCCTCAGTCGTATTTTCAGCATTTTCATCGTCATCACGCATATCCACGTGAATGCCCAGTACTCTTACATCTACACCAAGGTCATCCACGATGACGTGCAATCCGGGCACATCGACTTTGACACCTTCGTCCTTATCTACCTCAACAAAATCGAACTTTTCATCGATGTCATCCCATCTGTTATCGCGGATACGCTCCGCCAGTTCCTTTGTACCGGAAATTACATAAAGTCCGGTACTGATGAAAAGGAACATCATCGACAGCACGAAGCTGGCTGCCATAATTACGATACAAACCGCGGTTCCTTTCTTCATGCTTTGCCTCCTTTCGATCCGTTGATCTTAATGATGTAACGGATGTAGTGATACGTACCCAGAATGAAACCCTTGACGGCGAAGATCGCCACAAAGAGCATAGCAATGGCACCAAATGCCAGGCTGATCGCAAGGCAGACCGTACCCGCTGCGGCAGCGGTCATTTCCATCGCCCAGGTAAAGAGTACGCCGGACAGGAGCCCCATAACCACCGGAGTACCGATCAGAAGCAGAAGCAGCGCCAGTGCCACGAACCATAAAGGCACGAAGATGAAGATCGTAAAGAGTACAGAGAAGAGTAAATTGTGTTCTTTACCCGCTTTCTTCACCGTATTGGGATCCTGGGAGGGATACTGAGTATAATCCGGGAGATCATACTTCTTACCGGTCTGCGGCTGCGGTTCTTCATATGTTTCCTTATCCTTGGCTCCGGTATGCGCATTCTCAAAAGACGGCGGCTCCGGCTTGGGGGCAGTATTTCTCGGAGATGCATTCACGAGAGGCTTAGCAAAGCCACCGGAAGCAAATCCTGCTGCTGTCTGCGGACCGACACCACGGTCGATCACCATACCGGTCTTTACCGGAATGATCGGCATCTGGGGCGTGCAGACATTCTGTGCGCCGGATGGATCAAAATCCGGAATCGCATCACTTAAATAGATCTGTGCCACTTCTTCAGGGGAACCCAGCTTAGCTGCGATCTCCGTCTCGGTCAGGCCGTCTGCCACGCCCATTTCGAAGTGGGTATCAAACTCCTTGACGATTTCCTCCACATCATCGGAAGGAAGTCTACGAAGCTGCGCACGAAGCGCATTAATATAATCTTTTCTTTTCATGCGCTTTTCCCTCCTACGATCTTATTCACGCTGGCCGTGAAAGTGATCCAGTCATCCAGAAGCTCCTGAAGACGGATCCTTCCCATTGAGGTCAGACTATAGTACTTCCGCGGCGGACCGCTCTGGGATTCCTGCAGATAGGAAGCCACCAGACCGTCGCTGGCAAGTTTTCTAAGAAGCGGATATACGGTGCCGTCCGAGATCATGATCGCCTCGGAGAGTGTACTGGCCAGTTCATATCCATACCGGTCATTATCATTGAGCATTGCCAGTACACAAAGGTCCAGCACGCCCTTTTTGAATTGCACGTTCATATGCATGTCCCTCCTTCTTTTCAGATTTTCATTCGATTCGAGTTCAGTTTCCTTTTCGTTGAGCTATGCAATAATGAACACTACTGTATATTCAACAATACTGATTATAGATCGGTATTGAGTAATATGTCAATACCTGACCTTTTTTATCCGGAAGACATAAAAAAGACGCGGTCTTCCGCGTCGGGAAATGCACTGGAATCCGGCAGTTTCCGCCCTTTATACCGTGCTGACCATCTTAATGAAACACACCCAGCCGTTGGCCACATCGATCAGTATAGCCTCGGTGGTCGGATTCTCCATATCCTGCGAACAGGACGTAATATAGACCCGGGCATCCGGATGCTTATCGATATCTTCCGGAAGTTCCAGCTGGATCGTATAATCCCCCAGTTCCTCCGCTTTCACACCGAAGAGCTCCGCGAGCTTTTCACGGTCCTGCGCCTTCAGTTCCGGTGCGGAAAGCTCGTCCAGGCTCATAGCATTCAGAACCGACATGATACGGGCCGTCTTTCTATACTCGGATATGGATTTTCCGACACAGCGGTATTCCACGATCAGAAAGCCCGGTCTGTCCTTCTGTTCCGCCTGATAGGCCAGTTCATATTCAAATACATCTTTCGGAAGCGAAGTGGGAAGACATGTCGATGAAATATGCCTGGTCCGAAGGTACGCCATATGCCTGGAGTAAAGTTCCGGCTTGGAAGAAGCAAAGGACCAGGGAAGAAAAAGCGCCACCAGAACCGAGATCGCCACCGTCTCCACCGACAGGCCCAGCATCAGGAAAGGCCGGACCGGAGCCGAGGTCCAGAAGAAAAATAAAGTCATGACCAGAAGCATCAGGAAACAGATCATGCCGCAGAATAAGTGAAGTCCCACGGGATAACGCAAATACCGGAAAAACAGCCAGACCGCTCCCAGAAAAAGAAGCAGAAGCGAAGACAGCCCCAGTACGCGGCTACGGAAAGATAAAGTGAAGAATTTACCTTCTCTTCTTCCCATCTTTCTCATGCTGTCTGCCTCCTCCTGATGTCGCTTTGGACGAAATCTCTACACATACTATTGTAAGATTGTACCAGAAAAGTGCCAGAGAAAAAGTAAAGGAAAAATAAGGATAAACGTTAGTAAAATCCTAGTCCAGAAGATCCATCAGTTTGCGGAGCCGGTGATTCATACCGGATTTACTGATAGGCGGATCCATCAGTTTCCCCAGCTCCGTAAGAGACAATCCCGGATTATCCAGGTGCACCCTTGCCACAGCCAGAAGATCCTTCGGGATCTTCGCCGCTTTGTCCGAATCCAGCAGCTCCTGAAGTTTCTGATTCCTTCTGGCACTGGCCTCTGACTGCTGCCTTACGGTCCAGGTATCCAGGTTCACCGAACGGGCCACCATCCGGTTCACCTCGTGCTGCGCACGGATATTCTGCAGTTCCATCATCTGGTTGACCGCGCCCAGTATCACGAGGAAATCACAGATCTCATCGTGCTTTTTAAAGTAGATCGACCAGGTGGTATCCAGCACTCTCGTTCCCGGCTGGATATTTTCCGCATGCATCAGAAGCACCAGCATCTTTACAAAGGCATCTGTCTTACAAAGGATCTCGATCCGGTACCGGAGATTCGGATCACTCATGGATCCTCGTGCCAGAAATGCACCTCTCAGCATCGCCCGGCGTAGTCTCTCGTCGGAAGAGATCTCTTCCACAATGATGTCCGGAAGAAGATATCTTGTAATGAAATTATCGAATTCGATCGCCGGGAAAGTCACCTGAAACACGCTTCCGCCGCGCCGGCCGATCTTGACCGGACCTTCAGAAGGGAGCACTTCCTGTGCTTTTTTTGCGTCCTGCACAAGTCTGTCCGCCACTTCTTCCGTGGTACAGAGAACATGGGTCACTTCCTCCTTGAGGTCGCTTTGGAAACCGCTGCAAAGACAGATGGCGGCCATTTCGGCCGCCCACTCGGAAGATGTCTTATAATTATGCTTTCGGATCTCAGATTTGATGTTTCCGGAATAGGACTCCGAACTCATGGTTTCTTTCCTTCTCCCACCTGATAGCGCGGATCCTTATCGATATCGCGGTGATGCATCGACACACGGTAACCGGCTTCTTTCAGTCCGGCAGCCAGTCTTTCCGCCATATATACGGAACGGTGACGTCCGCCGGTGCAGCCTACGCCTACAGAAAGGCGGGCCTTTCCTTCCCGGATATAATACGGGACCGAAAAGCACAGAAGATCCATCATCTTTTCGTAGTACTGTTCCGTTTCCGGGTGCTTTTCCAGGAACTCGATGATCTCCTGATCCTTGCCGCAGTGCATTTTCAGCTCCGGAATATAGAAAGGATTCGGCAGGAATCTGACGTCGCAGGTAATATCGCAGTCACCCGGAAGTCCGTATTTAAAGCCGAAGGATTCCACGTGGATATCCATGGTCTTTTCATCGCTGATCTCGATAATGTGCAGAAGTTCTTCTTTCAGCGCACTGAGCGCGATGAGAGAGGTATCGATGACATGCGTTGCCCTCGCCCGGATACCGCGCATCTGGGAACGCTCCTTTTCAATGGCTTCCACAAGGGACAGGCCGTCGGAAAGCGGATGCTTTCTTCTTGTCTGGCGGTAACGGCTTACCAGGACCTGATCGTTGGCCTCCAGGAAGATGATCCGGTAAGGGCATTCCAGATTCTTCAGTTCCGTCATGGCTTTTCCGAAGCCCTTCAGGAAATCGTTACTGCGGATATCGACAACGAAAGCCAGTTTATCGATGGCAAAACCTTCGCCGCCCTGTCCTTTTAAAAACGTGCGGACCAGTTCCGGCAGAACCATCGGCGGAAGATTATCGATACAGAAGTATCCCTGATCCTCCAGAAAATGTGCCGCCTGGCTTTTGCCGGCACCGGACATACCCGTCAAAATGATAACATCCATGTCCTGCCTCCTGCTTATGTAGTCGGGGAAGAGAACCCTCTTCCGATGAATCGTACTTCACGTTCCAGATCCACATCGAATTTCGCTTTCACTTCGCTCTGGATCTTTTTGACCAGACCGTCAATATCCGACGCGGTCGCATCTCCCTTATTGATCACGAATCCGGCATGCTTTTCCGAGACCTGCGCGCCCCCGACGCAAGTGCCTTTCAGGCCGCACTGCTCGATCAGGGCACCGGTATAGTGGCCCACCGGACGCTTAAACATGCTGCCCGCGCTGGGGAAATTCAGCGGCTGGGACTTGGTTCGCTTCTCAGTATATTCTCTGACCTTCGAGGAGATCTCCTCCGCATTGCCGCGGGACAGAGAAAGAAGAGCTTCGGTCACGATGCCGCCTTCTTTCATAAAGACGCTGCTGCGGTAGGAAAAATCCAGGTCTTCTTTTCTAACCGTTTTCACCTGTCCGTCTTTTGTAATGCAGCTTACTTCCTCCACCACTTCCGACATATCGTGATCGTAGGCACCGGCATTCATAAATACCGCGCCGCCCACAGATCCCGGGATCCCGGATGCAAATTCCAGTCCGGCAAGTCCGGATTTAGTTGCAAAAGAGGAAAGCCTGGTAAGAAGCGTGCCGGCCGTGACCCGCACCAGTTCTTTTTCCGGATCATTCGGATCCGGCTCCGATTCAATATGGGAAAATTTCTCTCCCAGATGGATCACCAATCCCTCGATCCCCTCATCCGAGATCACCAGATTGGAGCCGTTTCCCATCAGAAAGAAAGGGATCTTAAGTGCTTTTGCCGCAGAAATCAAAGCAGCGATCTCTTCGGTGTCTTTCGGTTCCGCGAAAAGATCTGCCGGACCGCCGACACGGAAAGAAGTATGGCTCTTCATGATCTCGTCCACACGGACTTCTTCTGCCAGTTCTGCTTTCCCCGCCTCCCGGAGTGCATTCCGGAATGCTTCGATGATCTTTTCGTCAACCTTCATTGTTTCTTTCCTTTTCTTTCCGTCTAACTACTTTTTATGCTGCGCCGGGTCTGTCAGACCCCTGGTTATCAGCGCATTTTCCTTTTCGGGATCAGGTGTTCAGCCCGCCCGGGAATACTCTCGTGACCAGATCTTTGGCCGCGTTATAACCCATCTTCTTAACACGGTAGTTGATGGCCGCCGCTTCAACGATGATCGCCAGGTTACGTCCGGGACCTACAGGGATCGTGATGGACGGAACCTTGATTCCCAGGATCTCCGTGGTCTCATCGGTGATACCCAGTCTGTCGTAAGTCTTCTTCTCATCCCACAGTTCCAGGTTGATAACGAAGTCGATGTTTTCCTGAAGCTTAACGGAGGATACACCGTACAGTTCCTTTACATCGAGAATACCGATACCGCGGATCTCGATCAGATGCCGGATCACTTCCGGCGCACGGCCCAGAAGGGTCGTCTCGGAAACACGGCGGATCTCCACCTGGTCATCGGCGATCAGACGGTGACCACGCTTAACGATCTCCAGCGCCGTCTCGGATTTACCTACGCCGCTCTCACCCAGGATCAGGATACCTTCACCGTTTACCTCGACCAGTACGCCATGCATGGAAATACGCGGAGCCAGTTCCACATTGAGGTATTTGACCAGAGAACTCATGAATTCACTGGTGGCCTGACGGGTCCGAAGTACCGGGATCTCCGTCTTCTGTGCCACTCGGATCAGTTCATCGTGCGCCACATGGTTACGTGTCAGGATCAGACACGGGATATTCTTGTCAAACAGAGCCGCCAGCCGTTCTTCCCGCTGTTCCGGTGTCAGTTTATCCAGATAAGCATGCTCCATATTTCCGATCAGCTGGATACGGTCCGGACCGAAATGGTCGTAGTAGCCGGCCAGCTGCAGACCCGGACGGGTCACGTCCGCCACGTGGATACGGACTTTTTCCATATCATCCGGGGCATATACGACTTCAAGTTCAAAGGATTTAATGATCTCTGTCAGAAAAACACTGGAATACGGCATACTGTGCTCCTTCGTCAGTAATTTGCTTATTTCATTGTATACCAAAACACCGCAAAAAAGTATCTCTCCGGAGCAAACAGTTTGCGCTCCGGAGAGATATTCTTTTTAGCTTACGCTTATGCGATTACTCGTCATCGGCCAGGAATGCTTTTCTGGCTTCGATGACCTTCGCCTGGACATCGCCCGGAGCCTGCTCATAACGGGCATGCTCGATGGTGTACCAGCCGCGGCCCTGGGTCATGGACTTCAGGTCGGTGGCATAGCTGGCCATTTCGGCTGTCGGCACTTCGCAGTTGATAACCGAACCGGTCTCGTCAGAATCGATACCCATAATGCGGCCACGACGCTTGTTCATGTCGCCCATGATATCACCCTGCTTATCTTCCGGAATGTGTACGGAAACGGTGCTGATCGGCTCAAGGAGAACCGGATTCGCTGCTGCCATACCTGCCTTGAAAGCCAGGTTCGCGGCGATCTTAAATGCCATTTCCGAAGAGTCTACATCGTGGTAAGAACCATCTACAAGAGTAGCCTTGAGGTTTACTACCGGGAATCCGCCCAGTGTACCCTTCTTGACTGCATCCTGCAGGCCCTTTTCAACTGCCGGGAAGAAGTTCTTCGGTACAGCACCGCCGAATACGTTCTCTTCAAATACCAGAGTTTCGGAATCTGTCGGCTCGAACTCGATCCATACATCACCATACTGGCCGTGACCGCCGGACTGCTTCTTGTGCTTACCCTGAACCTTCACCTTCTTACGGATCGCTTCACGATACGGAACACGAGGCTCTTCCAGATCGGCATCCACGTTGAACTTACTCTTGAGCTTGCTCTTGAGTACGGAGATCTCCTGCTCTCCCAGACCGCTGATGACCATCTGCTTGGTCTCTGCATTGTTTACTACTGTAAATACCGGATCCTCATCCTTCAGCTTATTCAGACCGGACATGATCTTATCTTCTTCACCTCTTGCCTTCGGGACGATACCCATCGACAGACACGGTGTCGGGAAGTTGATCTTGGTCAGTGTCACGATACGGGACTTATCGCACAGTGTATCGTTGGTCTGCGAAATCACAAGTTTCGCAACCGCACCGATATCACCGGCAACGACCTTATCCGTCGGGATCTGCTTCTTACCTACCATGTAGAAGAGACCACCCATGCGCTCTTCTTTCTCCTTAACGGAGTTATACACGGTGGAGTTGCTCTTCAGCTCTCCGGCATATACACGGAACAAGGAGATACGGCCTACGAACGGGTCAGCGATCGTCTTAAAGATGAAGGCCGCCAGCGGCTCATCCTGCTTGCAGTAGATCGTCAGCTTCTCTCCATCCGGAGTCACGCCCTCTTGCGGCGGCTTCGTGGAGGCCGGCGGAGTATCCTTGGACAGACAGTTCAGAAGGAACTCCACGCCCCAGTTCTTATATGCGGAACCGACATAGATCGGATGCAGTACGCCATCGGCAAATCCGGCATGAACACCACGACGGAATTCATCCTCGGTGAAAGGCTCGCCGGCGAAATACTTCTCCATAAGTTCTTCGTCGCTCTCAGCCACTACTTCGTTGACCTTATCCTGAAGCTCGGCTACGCGATCTTCAAATTCTGCCGGAAGCGGGATCTCGGTCTGGGCACCGGTCTTGTCATCCAGCGTAAAGGCACGCTTATTCATTACGTCTACGATACCGGTCATCTTATCACCGGTCATGATCGGCAGCGAAAGCGGGATCACGCCTCTGCCATAACGGTTCATCATACGGGAAACGACCGCTTCAAAGTCTGCGTTCGGTTCGTCCATACGGTTCATAAAGAAGAGGAAAGGAACCTTTCTCTTATTCAGAAGACGGATCGCCTTTTCCGAGCCTACGGAGGTGCCGCCCTTGGCGCTGATCAGTACGATCGCGCTTCCTGCTACACGAATACCGGCCATGGTTTCACCGAGAAAATCGAAATCACCGGGAGTGTCGATGAGATTCATCTTAGTGTTTTTCCACTCGAGTGCAGCGACGGATGTATTGATAGAAATCTGACGCTTCACTTCTTCCGGGTCAAAGTCCAATGCGGTGTTGCCGTCGGTTGCACGACCCAGACGGTCGATTGCTTTAGCGCAGAAGAGCATTGCTTCTGCCAGTGCTGTTTTGCCAGATCCGCCGTGTCCCAATAACGCGATATTACGGATCTTGTCTGCCGAATAATTGGTCATGTATTCGTCCTCCTAATTCAAACTCTAATATGGCTATTATAACCGATTCTGTAATCAATATCTACAAAAACTTTGGTATTTCACATTTTATTTTTGTGATAGTTAACGAGTTTTGCTCAAAGAAAAAAGACTGTCCTCCGAATCGGAGAACAGTCTTTCAAAAATATCCGTTTTCTGGCGTTATTTTTTCAGGCTTCTTTCAAATACCATGATCACGCGGTCTTCCTTAATCGCAACACTGCTGGCCGAAAGGGACATGCTGTCCGTGCCGCCCAGAGATGCCTGGAGCTTTCCGCCTTCATCGTTGATCATGCTGTGAAGACGCCAGCCATCAGCCGCCTTCTTGGCCAGGACCTCGGCGATCCTTTCAGAATTGACTTCACCGTTTGACAGGTGAGGGATCAGGATCACGGAATACTCCTTCTTGCTGTCTGCAATGGAAACCGCTCCACCACCAACCGGCATCTTATCGATCTGATCCTGCAACTTCTTAATGGCCTTCTGGGTATCATCCAGCTGCTTTTCCAGTTCTTCTTTTGACTTCGCCATTTCTGCCAACTCACTCTCCTTCGCTTTCAGGGCATCCTGAAGCTTGCCCTTCTCACTTTCTGAAAGTGCGGACTCCTTGAGAGCAATCGCACGTTTTTCCGCCTTCAGGATCAGTTCCTGCGCCTCGACTTCTGCCAGTTTCTTGGCATTCTTCGAATCCGCAATAATTGTCTTAGCCGTAGCCAGTTCTGTAGCAAGCGCAGCGATCTGTGTCTCATATCCGGTCTTGGTCTCGTTCTGTTCCTTGACCATGCGGGCAATATCCGCTTCCAATGCCGACTTCTGCTTGGCAATGACATCGCAGCCGGCTCTGGCCTCAGCCTGCAGTTTCTCTTTTTCCTGCTGGGCATCGGTCACGGCCTTCTTGGCAGAATCCATCAGCTGCTTCGCTTCCATCTCCATGGACTGCTTCTGCTGCTGGGCCTGTGCCAGAACCTGCGAAGCTTCCTGATCCAGACGTGCCTTCTCTTTCTGAGAAGCTTCCAGTTCCGCCTTGGCTTTGGCGGTAATGCTGGCACGCTCATCATCCGCTTCCTTGGTCACACGGGCTTTATACTCGTCCGCTTCCTTAGTTACGCTGGCCTTATAGTCATTGGCTTCCTGGGTGACAGCTGCCTTATATGTGTCTGCTTCTTTAGTGGTGTTCGCCTTATAATCATCCGCCTCTTTTGTCACGCGGAGCTTATAGTCATCGGTCTCTTTCGCCATCGCCGTCAGAGCCGCCTGCGCTTCCTGCGTAACACGGATCCGCTCAGCCTCAGTCTCTTTGGCGATCCGCTCGCGTTCCATTTCGGCTTCACCAAGAATGCGCTTCTTTTCGCTCTCCGCATCCTTCTTCAGCTTTTCCACGTCATTTTCCAGGTTTTCCTTTTCCTGGGCAATGGTCTCGTAAGAATGCTGGGTCTCATCCAAAGCCTGCTGCATGCGCTTGGAATCTTCTGTCAGTTTATTGCAGAGTTCCTGCGCCTTGTTGGCTTCTTCGATCGCCCGTTTGGCTTCTTTAACATACGCTTCCAGTTCAGTAGCCGCCTGCTTCTTCGTCTGTTCGATCTCTGTCAGGACCTGCTGGGCTTCCGCGATTGCTGCCGCTTTGGCGCTTTCACCTTCTGCGATCGCCGCTGCCTTGGCATCGTCGCCTTCTTTGATCTTCTGACGGGTGGTCTCTTCCGCTTCGGCTTCGAGCTGCTTTCTGGCATTCTCGTAGTTGCTCTTCAGTTCAGTCAGAGAAGACTCGATATCTTTCAGCTCTTTCTGGGCTGTGTCTCTCTGCTCGAAAATCACTTTTGTCTGCTGTGCCGCAGCTTCTGCTTCATCAAGCATCTGCTGTCTTCTGGTCATCGCATCTTTATATTCTTTCTGAACCTGTACGGCCAGTTTCTCTGTCTCTTTCTGGGCTTCAAGGAGGATCGCTTCCTGCTCTTTTTTCGCCTGGGCGATCATCTGCTCATGCTCGGCAGCCATCTCTTGTCTTGCTGCCTCACGGATCTTATCGGCCTCTGCTTCCGCATCCGCAGTACGCTTCTTCTCGATCGCGACTGTATCACGAAGCTCATCCAGTTCTTTCTCCAGCTTTTTACGCTCGTCCAGAGCACGTTTCCGGATCTCGACATACTCGGTCTCAATACGAAGTTTCTCAGACTCCAACTGCGCATTCAACGTTTCGATCTCACGCGCGTTGCGCTCCTTCATTTCTGCGATAACTTTTTCTTCTTGAGAACGTTTCTGCTCGACGCGGGCACTGGCTTCCTGCTCACTGCGCTTTATATTTTCACTGGCTTCCTGACGCGCTGCATCCTCCCCTTCGCGCGCCGCCTTCTGAAAATCGTACTTGCACATGAAGCACCGTGCTACGTTATCTCCCATCATAACGCCACATACAGGACATTTCTTCATCTCAATTTACTCCCTCTGAATCGAATTGTAAAACAATTATACAACCTTTTATAAGATTTTTCATTCTTTACTAGTCAATTTCACAACAAATTGACAAAGATTTTTCATAATGTACAAATACAAATGCCCCTGAACCATTGCATACGCGAAGGTTCAGAGGCATTTCTACGTTTTTACAAATTGTGACGGTTTTTAGTGTCTTCTTACAATGACATGTGGTTTCTGCTTACCGAATCACTCAGATAACCCATGACTCCGAGGAAAATGATCCCGCAAATAAAGATCACCAAAAGTGTGACGATGGTGACGATCACCATTGTCCGGCATGTATCAAACTTGCGCTTGGCCACGTTCGGGTCTCTTTCTCCGATCCCGCCGCAGGAAGACACCAGGCTTACGATCGCCAGCGGCATCGGAAATAAAATGCCAACCAAAGTGCAGATCGAAACCAGGATCAAAACGATCGATATGCCGCGCATAGCTTCAAAATCCGGTTTTTCCATTGCGTCGATGTGATAGAAATCGCTTTCCTCCGACGGCGCCGGGGCCGGTTTGAAAAATGCCGAAGAAGTCGGAGCATAACCCGGAAGGGGTGATGCCAAAGCCGGGGACGGAATACTGTGCGAAACCGGAACAAAAGCAGGCGGGGTTGCCGTCTCTGCGGACACAGGCTTTGCTCCCTGCGCCCAAAGCGGCTCCGGAACCGGAATCGGTTTTACCTCTTCCGCTCTGTTCTCAAGCGAAGCAACAGCAGGGGAGCTTGCGCTCTCCTGCTGTCCCTGTACTACTATTTGTCCGCACTCCGGGCAGAACTTTGCATCGGGCAATAGTTCTGCTTTGCATCGTTCACATTGCATAATGTATCCTCAAATAATCAGTTGCCGGCCTCAGCCATGGAAAGCGATACAGACTCATAGATCGAGTTCCAGGTTTCCTTCAATCCTTCGATACCATTCGCAGAGGAAAGGACCATACCGATGAAAACAACGATACCAAGTACCAGTACAACAAAGGCGATGATCATCAAAAGACGGGAGACGTTACGGTTATGCCGCTCTTCTTCCGGACTCATGCTGGATTTTACCTTAGAGGCATAAACCACACCGATGATACCCAGAACCATCGAGGCCAGAGAAATAAAGTAAGTAAAGCAGCAGCAGACCACGCCCAGGATGATCGCGATGATGTTTCCTGCCAAAAGTCCGCCGGCTCCACCCGGTGTATAATATGTCGGCTGTGTCGGGATCGAGTAGCTCTGCGGCTGTGTCGGGATCGTATCCGGTGTAAAAGCCGGCTGTTCCTGCGGGATCGGCTGGGGAGCCGGTGCCGCCTCTACCTTCGCGCCACAATTCTGGCAAAACGGAGAGTTTCCTGTTTCAGCGCCGCAATATCTGCAAATAGCCATATCAAATTCCTCCTAAATCCTCATCCGGCCGCATCCGACCGGAATCATTCACTATAAGTAATAATAATGTGTCAAGACTTCTTTCGCAATATCCAGATTCGTTTCTTTATAAATGCTTAACTCTCTCAATATACGGAATTACAGCCTGTTCAGGGCGCCAGGATCGTAAATGGCCACCATGGGAGATTTCTTAATACCGTAAATGCGCCGATCGTCACGCCCAGTGTCACGATCGCCCAGGTCGGCAGGCTTTGCGGGATCCACATAACGCGTTTTCTGAAAAACAAAGTCGTTAATCCCACCAGATAATACCAGGCCAGAATAAGGACGATAAATGGAAACAGGAGATTGTAATCAAATGCCGTCAGGATGCGTCCGTGGGTCAGGGCATGAAGCGCTCTTGTGTCCCCGCACCCGGGGCAATAAACACCGAAAGCCTCCCGCGTCACACAGGGAAGTGTGCCTCCGGGAGACTTTGTAGGATCAATAAAGAAACTATAGGCGAGGCCCAAAAGGACGACCAGAACCATGCCGGCCATCAGCGGCCAACGTACATAATTTCTATATATAAAGGGAGTCTTGGGTGATCTTTCCACTGTGCTCAGTATCCGAACTCCTGTGCCCAGTAGTACGCACCGTTGCAATAGTAGCAAGCCACGCCCAATGTGTTATAGTCTGCCATAATATTGGCACGGTGGGTCTCGGATTCCATCCAGGCATTTACCGCCGCAGATGCGGAGGTCTGACCCTTGGCCAGGTTCTCGCCATACATGATATCCGGATTTACCGTATACCACTTGGATCCATCCGGACGGGTGTGGGACCATTTCACCGGAAGCTCGGAAGCACGGACCTTTGCACACTTGGCCAGAGATCCGCTCCACTCCAGCGGAGACAGACCGTTGCTGGCACGGATCTCATTTACCAGATCCAGCACTTCCCTTGCCATGTCGGCATCATAGGATCCGCTGGTGTCACCCAGGGATTCCGGTTCGGCTGCCGTAGTTGTCTCCTCAGTTGTTGTGGTGGTGGTTTCTTCTTCGGTCGTTTCGGCTTCCGTCGTCTCTTCCACCGGCTCGGTGGTCTCTTCCGGCTCCGCCGTTGTCTCTTCTTCCTTTACTGTGGAAGAAGTTTTTGTTTCTTTTTCACTCTGGGTAGTGGTCTCATCTGCCGGACGGCTGGTTTCCGAAACACTGACTTCAGAATTTTCCGAAGTCATGCTTTCCTCGGTGACCGTAGTCTCGGTAAGGGAAGTCGATTCTGAACTGCTCGTGGCAGATGTCTTTTCCGAAGAAATTTCTGAAGAAGATTCTTTTGTCTCGGAAGAATTCACTCCCGCCTGATTTTCAGAATCAGAAGTTCCCTGATTCTGGTCAGGCTCAGTAGCATTGATCAGCTCATCCTCATCCTCGCCGAATTTTTCTTCTACCTCAGCCGGAGACATGAACCAGGTGGATGTATCAAAGATCTTATCCTTAAGATCAGTCATGCCAAGCACGCCCAGCAAAAAAGCGGACGCAATAGATACGACCGTTAGATTCTTGGTTATGATCCTGGCAATCCCCTGTAATTTCATATTTCCCCCTGCTTCACCTAGCCATCCCCAATAGTCAGCTTTGCAGTTTCTGTTACATATTATACTAATACGTTATGGCGGAAAAAGCACGGCTTTTTTACAGATTTGTAAATACACGATAAGGCCGCCCCGGTTAAAGGGCGGCCTCCGAAGGAAAACGTATGATGTCCTAAGATGTCAGTTCTCTATTGTCTCCAATCTGTCATTGGAAGTTGGCTAATTCATTCAATCCTGCCGTTCGAATCAGCTGAAGCTCTCGATTACGAAAGTGTTGGCGTTATCGACGTGGAACGGGATATTCTTTTCTGTCTGGCCCCAGCCCTGTGCAACAAACTTTACTTTGTAACGTCCGCCACCCAGATTTTCTACGTTGTACTTACCGTTTGCGTTCACTGCGAAACCGGTTCCATCTGTTCTGATGATCGCTTCTGTTACGCCCTTGTTGAACTTCAGCTTGCTGTCCCACCAGCCGGATTTCATCTGCACGCTGCTTCCAGGAGCATTTGTGTTATTGTTCTGCGGCTGTGTCGGCTGCGTCGGCGGAGTTGTCGGAGCTGTTGTCGGAGCTGTTGTCGGCTGTGTTGTCGGCTGTGTTGTCGGTTCCGTCGGCTGTGTCGGCGGTGTTGTCGGCTGCGTCGGAGCTGCTGTCGGCTGTGTCGGCGGTGTTGTCGGCTGTGTCTGATTGTAGTGCGGCTGTGTGTCGGTTGTCGGGTGCTGGATCTGTGCTCTGGTTGTCATCAGAAGACTTCTGATCTGGTTTTCCTGAGAAACATATGCTGCACTGTGCGCCTCTACGCTTGCCTTCATATCTTTTGCTCTCTTTGTATACTGCGTGAATCCTGTGATCGTCACTGCCGATAAGAAAATAATGATCGCGACGACACACATCATTTCAACTAATGTAAAACCTCTTCTGTTTTTCATGGTATTCTCCCCCTTTAACTCGGTTGTCAGATTTTGTGTTTTCCTTTTGATGTCTGTCGCCTTAGCTGTCGTGTTTGTTTATGGTTTTATTCTAGCAAGGGAAAAGTTCAAATTCTTGTGGATTTTGTCACTTTTCTGTCACAATTTGTATCGAAATTATGAAAAAGTTGTATACGAGATTTCAAACTTGTGCACTATGCACAACTAATTTGCACAGTTTACGTATTTCGTTTGTGTAATTGTATGTGAGAATGTGTCAAAATGTGAAATCGAGTTCACAATTCATGGGAACCCTGTTATTTCAGATCCGTCCAAATGCCTATTGCGCGGGCATTTAAGGCCTCTTTTTCATTTTTCAGATTTCCGTCAATAACCTCGTCCAGAAGCTGCTTTTTCACTTTTCCGATCACCGGACCCGCCGGAATTCCAAGCCCGATCAGGTCTTTTCCGGTAATTTCCAGATCCGCATAGGAAAAACACATTTTCTCCTGGATCGCCTGGTCCAGAAGATTCTCGAAATTCTGTAATTCCTTTAATCTATATGCGCTTTGAGAGGAATGGGCCAAAGTATCCGCCCGCTTCACCTCAAGAAGCCGGCGCAGGTTCTCTTCTCCATACTGTGCCAGACGGCGGCGCACCATGCGCAGCGTTACGGGCATCATGGCCACATCGTGGGCCTTGATCAGAAGGATCGTGGTCTCCCTCGTTTGTGTATCCACCTTCAGCCGGTGGAGGATCACATCTGCCATCTCGGCACTGATCTTCATATGTCCGCGGAAATGGCCGACACCTTCGTCGTCCATTTCAAAGCAGGCCGGCTTTCCGATGTCATGCAAAAGCATCGTCAGCCGCAATATCAGTTCCGGCCGGATCGACAGGATCGACACCAGCGTATGCTCCCATACATCATAGATATGGTGGGGATTATGCTGCTCAAATCCCTTCATTGGACGGATCTCCGGAATAAAAACCGTGAACACATCAAAATATTTCCGGAGAACAGGCACACAGTATGCCCCGCACAGAAGCCGGGAGAACTCTTTCCAGATCCGTTCCACAGATAGGTGGCATAAAGCCTCCTTCTGACGGAGGATCTCTTTCGATGTCTCTTCTTCTATGGAAAAACCCAATTCCGCCGAAAAACGAAGGCCGCGCAGAATCCGGAGCGCATCTTCTTCAAACCGTTTCTTCGGATCGCCGACAGTCCTGATCTTTCCTGCTTTCAGATCTGCGATTCCGTCACAATAGTCAATGATCCGTCCATCCTCACCAAGCGCCATGGCATTGATGGTAAAGTCCCTTCTCATCACATCTTCTTTCAAGGATCTGGTAAACCGCACTTCGTCCGGATGCCGGGAATCAGTATAATCACCATCTACACGGAAAGTCGTGATCTCAACCGGAAATCCATCTTCGACGATCGTAACGGTTCCGTGCCGGATGCCGGTGGGATGCCAGTTTGATTCTCCAAAGATCTCCAAAAGTTCCTCCGGTGTCGCCGAAGTTGTCACATCAAAATCATCCGGGGTTTTGGAAAGGAGAATATCCCGTACTGCACCGCCCACCACATAGGCTTCGAAACCGTGCTCTTCGATCCGCTTCAGGACCCGCTTCAGAGGGTCCGGTAATGTATAGCCGACCTTTTCCGTTTCCTGCATGTACTTAACCCTTTTCCCCGTTCTGTACTTTTCGAAGCAGTGCCATTGCCTGCTTTGTCTTCATCTTTTTCGGATGACGCCACTGCTTTGCATCATTCAAAACCAGTTCCGCCAGATCCGGCACATCTTCATTCCGGATCACAGGACCGCTGCTATCCAGACCGACCCGCCGGCACAAGCTCTGGAATCCAGAGATAAATGCACGGGCAGCTTCTTCCGCAGTTGCACGGGATGAACAAAGATGCGCCGCCCTCGAAAGCTCCGCCAGTTCATCTTTGACTTCGTCCAGTTCATACTCCAGTACGACCGGCAGCATGGCCGCGCAGATGCGGCCCGGCGCCATCCCGTAACGGTCTGCCATGTACATCGCAAAACTATGGGTATAGCCAAAGCCGATACGTCTGGCCGCCACACCTGCATAGTACGGCGCCATCATGATCTGCAGGTATGTATCGTTATCCACACCATGCTTATAGCACTTTTCCAGATAAGAAAAGAAGATTGGAAGCGAGATCAGCACATTGGCCCGGTCTGCCGGAAATTCATCCGACACCGGACTGATATAGGCTTCCACGGCATGGGTCAAGGCAAGGATCGCTGCCGAAGCCATATTTTCCATAGGAAGACGTAAAACCAGATCCGGATCCAGGACCACCGTCTTCGGGATCAGATACCGGCTATAATACATACTTATATATTGATCCTGCCGGATCAGAGAACAGGCACTTCCTTCCGCTCCGCTTCCGGTAGTCGAAACCACGTAAAGATCCACACCCGGCGCATATATACAATCGACTCCCCGCATCTGATATAAAGAGGAATACGGGTTCGTTATGCGGACCGCCACCATCTTCGCCACATCGATAATGGTGCCTCCGCCGAAAGCCACGATCGCATCGCAGTTATAGGTCTGGCATTCCACCGCGCATCTATCCACCTCTGCACGTTCCGGGAGTTTTCCTTCATGGATCCAGACAAATACCTTTGCTCCGCCGTTTTGAAGAGTATCGACAAACTGGTCATACAGTTTCAGTTTCTGCGTCTGCTTTCCGGAAAGGAGAAGGATACGCCGTTTATTCTGATTCAAAAGAAGATCGGCAAGTTGCAGAAAAGCACCCGAATCCGCCAGGACTTCCTGTCGGCAGTTGTGCATTTTGCGGGCATAGGCCAGAAGTTTTCTCGGCGAGCTCATAAAATGATCGGGTCTCCTTACGGCGAGGATAAAATCAAAACCGGATCATCCGGTCTGTTTTCAGTATACCATCTCCCTTCGGGAAATCACGATTCTTTTTCATCAGTTTTTTCACATAACTGCAACATAGCAGTAGGAATTCTGTTCCCCTTCTTGCGGGGGCCTCTGCTATAATTTAATTGGAGACTTGTGTTCCCATATCAACCACCCTGCCGAAAAAGCAGGATGCAAGGAGGGTACGTTATGAAGTTTACAGACGGTTTGTGGACAGTAAAAGAAGGGTATACGCTTGAATATCCGAAAGAGATTGCCGATATCGATTACTCGGATGCCGGCATCACACTCCTGGCGCCGTACACCGCGCAGGAAAGACGGGCCGATGCCGTCGGCTGCGGACTTCTTTCCGTACACATCAGCGCCATCGGCGCCAACATGTTCTCCGTAAAAATCAGTAATCACAAAGGTTCCCGGGCGGCCAAAGCGGTCCTGGAACTGAACGAGGCCATCATCAAGCCTCTGAGCAGCGAGACCGAGGACGAATATATCTACTCTTCCAGCCTTCTGGAAGTGCATTTCAATAAGAGCGGAGACTGGGGAATTTCTTTCTACTATTCCGGCCGTCTTCTGACTTCTTCCGAGCTGGGCGGCATGGCCCATATCACGGCGCCGGACGGCAGCACCTATATCCGCGAACAGTTTACCCTCAGTGAAGGGGAGTGCATCTACGGTCTGGGCGAAGTGCCCGGCAGCATCGTAAGAAACGGCGGCAGCTATAATATCTGGAACGAGGACGCGGGCGTCCGCTACGGCAGTTCCGCCAAGAGTGTGCCGTTCATCATTTCTTCCCGCGGCTACGGTGTTTTCGTCAACAGCACGGAGTGTGTCTCCTATGAAATCGGAAACGACTGTACCACCGCCACAGATGGAAACGTGGTGACACAGCGCACCCAGATTTCTCTCTCTGGAGAGACCATGGAATATATTTTCATCGGCGGCGCTTCCATGAAACATGTTCTGGATATTTATTCCGAACTGATCGGCCGTCCGATGCTTCCGCCGGCCTGGTCTTTCGGTTCCTGGCTGTCGGCCCCGAAGTACGGCGAGTTCGATGAGGACTCAGTCCTTTCGATGGTCGAGTTCGCCAAGAATATGAATGCGCCGCTTTCCGTGATCCATTTAAGTCCGTGCTGGATGAAGGATTTCGAATGGACCAGCTTCCTTTGGGATGAGCAGCGTTTCCCGAACCCGCAGCACATGATCAAGAAACTGCACGAGCAGGGCATCCGTATCTGCCTGACCCTGACTCCGTATATTTCCCAGCGCTCCCCGCAATTCCAGGAAGGCTTCGACGGAAACTATTTCGTCAATCTCGGAAATGGCGATATGTTCCAGACCGACCATATTCAGGCCGGTTCCGGACTTGTGGACTTTTCCAATCTGGTGGCCCGTGCCTGGTACCAGAAATTTGTCGACGACCTGATCCGCATGGGCGTGGATTCCTTCCAGCTGGATTACGGCGCTGACGCACCGATCGCCTCTCCGGCATATGGCGTCCGCGCAGCATCACAGGGAATCACTTACAAGAACGAGCTGGATCCGGTCAGCATGCATAACCTCTACCCCACCCTCTTCTCCGAGGCGGTCTTCGAAGTACTGGAGCGCCGTTACGGGCAGAATAATGCATTCCTTCTGGCTCATGCCGGATTTGCCGGTTCCCAGAAGTTCTCCTGTCTGACACTGGATAATGAAGATGCCTCCTACGCAGGCATGCAGGCCTCCCTGCAAAGTGGCCTTTCCCTTTCCATAAGCGGCTTCCCGTACTGGAGTGAAAATATCACCGGACTTGCAGATGTGGTCACACCGGATCTTTACATGCGCTGGCACCAGGCCGCCATGTTCCTTCCCCATGCCACACTGGGCGGACTTGAACAGGATAAGACTTTCTGGTCTTTAGGTCCGGAAGCACTGGAGGAGACGTTGACTTTCGCCAAATTCAAGCTGGGCCTGATGCCCTACATCTTCTCCTGCGCCGTGGAGTCCAGTTCACTGGGCATTCCGATGACACGGCCTATGATCCTGGAGTTCCCTGAAGATCCGAACACCGCCATGCTGGACCAGCAGTTCATGTTCGGCCCTTCGATCCTGGTCGCCCCGATCACCTCTGAAGATGGCATCGTCCGCTACTATGTGCCTTCCGGCACCTGGACCAACCTTTTGACCCGTGAGCGTGTCGAAGGTCCGATCTGGAAAAACGAGCAGCACAGTTACAATACCATGCCGCTTCTGGCCCGTCCGGGCACCATTCTGGTGGCCGGCACCAATGACGAGAAGCCGGTTTACAGTTATACGGAAAATGCAACGATCACCTTGTTCGAGATCCCGGAAGGAAAAGAGATCAGCACCGATGTCTATTCGTCCGATCTGAAAAATGTCGGTTATGTGAAAGTTCTGCGGCAGAATAACCGCATGACGATCTCGACCCAGGGTCTTTTCGGTACGATCCGGCTGCTTCTGGCCGGTGTATTCCGCATCGCTTCCTGCAGTTCCGGAATTCCGGAGATCAATGAATGGGGTTCGATGATCCAGTTCTCCGGTAACGAAGTTACTGTCGAACTGGCCTGATTCTCAGATCGGTTCCGGTCGGACTCCCGGCTATCTTAATACTGGTTTCAATTCGGGTTTCTTCCTACCGGTTTCATTCCCGGTTTCTGGATACCAGGATCACGACGATCACTACAATGCCGACTAAAAGAAGACCCGCGCCCACGATCATTTTCGGTGTGACGGAAAATCCGCTGCCGCTTTCGGATTCGGGCACCGGTGTATTTGTCGGTGTCGGCACCGGCGTCGGACTGGGTGTCGGTGTGGGCGTCGGCTTTTCACCGGAAAGGATCTGTACATCCGGGGCAACATTTCCATCCACATAAATCGTGCACATGGAAGAAATCTCCCGGATCGTTCCTTCTTCCGGTCCGGCAATATAGGCATCGTTAAGTATCACATATTTTCCTGCCAGCGCCGTCTTTTCCGCATCCACAGTAAGCTCGGATGAAGTGACATGAATGTCGCCCTCCGGGCAGTATACGGCTGTCGTATCTTCGCCGGTACACATCCACAGTAAGCTCGGATGAAGTGACATGAATGTCGCCCTCCGGGCAGTATACGGCTGTCGTATCTTCGCCGGTACAGACCACTTCCACTTTCGCGGTTCCTTCAATGGTGCAGCCGCCTTTGGCATAGATGGCATTCTCCGCTGATGAAAGGAGCGCACTTCCGCCGCAGACCAGCACCTGTCCCTCCAGCGACGCCAGTGCTTTTGCCGTGGAAGAAACCGTCAGACTAGAATTAGTGACCGTCAGATCTTCGGTCAAGGTACCGATGGCGCCACCCTGGCCTTTGACCTCATCTGCGATCTTGATTTTTGAGTTGGAAATAGAAAGGCCGGAATCCGCCATCAGGATGTAGGCCGCATCCGATACTTCCCCGCTTCCTTTGACCGTCACGGAAGTATCCCG
>CADBGD010000019.1:4088-29937 GCA_902794115.1 Oscillospiraceae bacterium | reverse complement strand
AAGCTGACCGCTTTGGACAATCCCAACTCCGTGCAGCAGCTCCTCGGATGGCTGGGAGAAAATGGCGTAGAGGCTGAAAGCATGGGTAAGAAAAATGTGAAGAAACTGATAGAGGAGATAGGTATAGACAGATTATTTGCGACAATGAAGAAGGAAAGGAAGAGGATCTCTCCCCAGTTCCGTGCTTTTTCGTCTATCGTTTTTACTGTGTCCATGCTGCCCTCGCCAAATACCTGATTACACCGATTATATCATCAAAAAATGACAAACACAAAAAAACAGGCCTTTCTGTTATGACCGCGAAAAGGTGATTTCCACAGCAGGCAGAAAGGCCCGGTTCTTTATGCTTTAGGACTTACTCGACTTCTACCGGATTAAAGTTCTCGATCCACGGAAGGCCCCACTTATTGAGAGCATCCATGAACGGATCCGGATCGAACTCTTCGATGTTATATACGCCCGGACGCTTCCAGGTGCCGTTCATAATGAGCATGGCGCCGATCATAGCCGGAACACCGGTGGTGTAGGAGATGGCCTGAGAGCCGACTTCCTTATAGCATTCCTGATGGTCGCAGACGTTATAGAGATAGTACTTCTTTTCCTTGCCGTCTTTCTTACCTTTGAAGATACAGCCGATGTTGGTCTTGCCGACAGTTCTCGGGCCCAGGGTGGCCGGATCCGGCAGCATGAACTTCAGGAACTGAAGCGGTACGATCTCGTGGCCTTCGTAGATGACCGGCTCGATAGATGTCATACCGACGTTCTCGAGGCACTTCAGATGTGTCAGATAGCTCTGACCGAAGGTCATGAAGAAACGGATACGCTTGATGCCCGGAATGTTCTTTCCCAGGGACTCCAGCTCTTCGTGGTGGAGGAGATACATATCCTTTTCGCCTACCTGGTCGAAGTTATAGACTCTCTTGATCTCCATCGGCTCGGTCTCGACCCACTTGCCGTCTTCCCAGTAGCTGCCCTTGGCGGATACTTCACGGATGTTGATCTCCGGGTTGAAGTTGGTGGCAAACGGATAACCGTGGTCACCGCCGTTACAGTCGAGGATATCGATGTAGTTGATCTCGTCGAACTGATGCTTCAGGGCATAGGCAGAGAATACACCTGTTACACCCGGATCGAAACCGGAACCCAGAAGGGCGGTGATGCCGGCCTCCTTAAACTTATCGTGGTAGGCCCACTGCCACTTATACTCGAACTTTGCGGTATCCAGCGGCTCGTAGTTGGCGGTATCCACATACGGTGTCTTGGTGGCCAGGCACGCGTCCATAATGGTCAGATCCTGATAGGGAAGAGCCAGGTTCAGGCAGACATCCGGCTTGAATTCTTCCATGATGGCCACAAGCTCCGGAACCTTATCCGCATCGACCTGACGGGTATGGATAATGGTCTTGGTGTTGGGCTGAAGTTTCTCCTTCAGCGCATCACATTTACTTAATGTACGGCTGGCGATCATGATCTCCGTGAAGACCTCGCTGTTCTGACAACATTTGGCGATGGCTACCGAAGCAACGCCGCCACAACCGATAATAAGTGCTTTTCCCATAGTATCTATCTCCTTTGCTATTTGATTCGGCGAAAGGCCGTGATTCATTTCTGATTTCGTTTCACGATTTTTTTCGTGTCATTTTCCATATTTCATGATAAGGGTTTCCCGCAATATCTTCAATGCCAGGGCGGTACTGCATCCGCTGGGATCATAGGGCGGGGACAGTTCCACAAAGTCCATGCCCACGAGATTAATATCCCCCAGCTGCATCAGACAGGTCCGAAGCTGCTCGAAAGAAAGACCACCGGCTTCCGGAGTTCCGGTTCCGGGAAATTCTCTCGGATCCAGTACGTCCAGGTCGACTGTCAGATATACCGGGACCGGTTCCGTGGAGAGGCGCAGAAGCGCTAGTACCTCGTCGAAATTATCTGCGCGGAAGCGCTCCATCTTGGTGTGTGTCTTACTAAATTCGAATTCCTCTTTCGTGCCGGAGCGGATGCCGAACTGGTAGATCCGTCCGTCGCCGACGATGTCGTGGACTCTTCGGAGTACGCATGCGTGGGAAAGCTTACTGCCGATATAGTCATCCCGCAGATCGCAATGGGCATCAAAGTGCAGCACCACTACATTCGGATATTTTTTGGCTACTGCCCGAAATGCACCTAAGGTGACCAGGTGTTCGCCGCCCAGCATGATCGGAAGCTTTCCGTCACCAAGGATCCGGTCTGTTTCCTCCTCGATCAGCGCCAGTGCTTTTTCCGCATCACCGAAAGGCAGGTCCAGATCACCGGAATCACAGATAGGAGCATCTTCCAGATCCTTATCCTGATAGGGACTGAAGGATTCAAGTCCGATGCTCTCGTTTCTCATGGCGGCCGGACCGAATCTTGTTCCCGGCCGGAAGGAGGTGGTGCCGTCAAAACCGGCACCGAAAATCACTGCCTCCGCCTCTTCGTAAGGACAATTCAAGGCGAAGAAATTTTTCTCAATGCGATCGACCATCAGGCGTTTCCTCCCTTTTTTCCAGAAATCGTATTCAATGTAGTTGTGGTATCGTTGCCCGGCAGCTCTTCCATGGCTTCCAAAAGCCGCTGCACATAGTTCGGAAGGGCAAAGGCGCCACGGTGCAGATTCGTGTTATAGTACTTGGTCTCAATGCCCAGTGCTTTCCAGTCGGCGGCATGCATATCCCGTACCGGATGATACTTTTTCGAGGCAAAGCCGAAAAGCCAGTGACCGGACGGATAGGTCGGAATATGTGCCTGGAAGACACGGCAGATGGGGAAGTTACTGTGAATGCGCTTATGGGCGCGCTGCATGGCGCGGGCATCGTTGGCATAGAACGGACTCTCGTTCTGGTTGACCATGATGCCGTCTTCCTTCAGAGCGGTATAACAGTTTCCGTAGAATTCCTTGGTAAAAAGACCTTCGCCCGGTCCGAAAGGATCGGTGGAATCCACGATGATCAAATCGTATTCATCTTCGTGATGACGGACATATTTCAGACCATCTTCAAAATGGCACTGCACACGGGGATCGTCGAAACCGCAGGCGGTGAAGGGAAGATACTCTTTGGCGACCCTTACCACTTCTTCGTCGATTTCCACCACATCGATATGTTTGATCGTCTCATATCGGGAAAGCTCTCTTACGATACCGCCGTCGCCGGCGCCGATGACCAGGACTTTTTGGACATTCGGGTGCACGCACATCGGGACATGGACCAGCATCTCATGGTAAATGAACTCGTCTTTCTGGGTGAGCATCATGTACCCGTCGAGTGTTAAGAACCTGCCGAATTCCGGCGATTCAAAAACATCGATCTGCTGGAAGTCACTTTTTCCGCTATAGAGCTGCTTATCCACTTTGATGGCCAGCTTCACATGCGGTGTATGAAATTCAGAAAACCAAAGATCCATAGCTTACTCCTTCGTTTACCCAAGTTTCACGGCCGGAAAAACCGACATCTATATAATACCACCTTAAAATAGATTGGCATAATGAATCCCGAAAGAAGAGAGAAACTGTAATTCGGCAGAAAATTCCCCTAAAAAGGAGGTTAAATCTGTTTTTGGGGGGTATTTTTCAAGAGATCTTGTTATATAATGAAACATGTTAAGAGTGAACACGTTCGTTAGGAGGGTTAAATTATGAACGGTAAAATGAATTTAGACGTTAAGTCACCACTTGCACTGACAACCTTGGTTGGTTCGGTTATCAGCCTGATCGCTGCCCTGCTTCCGCAGTGCGTAGCCAAGGTCGAGATTTTCGGCGAGGTTGATAAGACAACCGGTCATCTGATGGCTGACTATGCTCATCAGGGTATTTTCATCCTGATTCTTGCTATTGCTGCAGTAGGAATTCTTCTCTTCGTACATAAAGAGAAGGTTCTGTCCGGTGTTCTCGGTGCTCTTTGCGCAGTTGACATCTGGGGTATGTACAATGTAATTAAGGACGTATCCGATGCAAAGAAGGAGATTAAGTCTTCCGGTCTCGAGGATTATGCTTCCGCTAATTACCAGGTTGGTTTCTTCCTTCTCGTTATCGGTACTATCGTAGTTGCCATTGCTGTTATCATCGCCAGCATCAGAGAGAAGAAGGGCGTTGCTGCTAACTGATAACGCAACTGCTTTCAATTGCAAAACAAATAAAGGATCCTCGGAAACGGGGATTCTTTTTATCTGTCTTACTTCTGCCGGTAGCGGCTTAAGAACGCATGCGGAAACGAGGTCACTTTACGACTTTCAGTGTTTTTAAGCTGGCATCTTCCGCACCGGTGATCTGGCAGCCTTTTTCCTGGGCGTAGCGCAGATAGTCCAGAACTTCTTCCGTGATCTTTTCTCCCGGAGCCAGAACCGGGATTCCGGGCGGATAGCACATGATGCTCTCGGCAGCGATGCGGCCGACAGAACTATCGAAAGGAATGTGCTCGGCATTGGCATAGAAAGCTTCCTGCGGAGAAAGCACTACTACCGGCGCGATATAGTTATTCGGAAGAGAAACGATCGGGTCTTTTCCGAAGTGGCGGCGGATCTCGGAAAGGGCGCCGACCAGACGCTCCAGTTCACGGATGCGGTCACCGACAGAAAGGTAGGCCAGGCAGTTGCCGAAGTCACCGAATTCCATCTGGATATCGTATTCATCTCTTAAAAGGTCATAGACCTCGATGCCGGCTAATCCTACAGGCAGCGTGTGAATGACCAGTTTCGTCTTATCGAAATCGTAGATATCTTCGCCGTTAATGAGCTCCTCGCCGATGGCATAGTAGCCGCCGATCGAGTTGATCTCTTCTCTGGCATATTCCGCCATTTCAATGACTTTGTCGAAAAGCTCCTTGCCATGAAGGGCCAGCCTTTTTCTGGAAAGGTCCAGGCTGGAAAGGAACAGATACGAACCGGAAGTGGTCTGGGTCAGGTTAATGATCTGACGGACATAAGCCGGATCGATGGACGGGGCACG
The DNA here is from genome assembly GCA_902794115.1 of Oscillospiraceae bacterium. Taxonomy (GTDB): domain Bacteria; phylum Bacillota; class Clostridia; order Saccharofermentanales; family Saccharofermentanaceae; genus Scatonaster. The sequence continues at coordinate 24,977 of CADBGD010000019.1, read as the reverse complement.
GTTGGAAGGATCTTCTTTCGAAGCCTTTTTCCCGCCGACTAATAGAAATGCACTCTGTGTCAGGGAACCGCCGGACTTATGCATGGAAACAGATGCCATGTCGGCACCGGCCTCCATCGCCGAGATCGGAAGTTTCTCCGAAAACGTCAGGTGGGTACCGTGGGCTTCGTCTACGACCACCAGCATACCGTGGCTGTGGGCCAGCTTTACGAGTCCGCCCAGATCCGAGCAGATACCATAGTAGGTCGGGTTATTGACGAATACGGCCTTGGCATCGGGATTTTCGAGAATGGCTTTTTCCACATCCGATAATGTCATACCCAGCGCAATCCCCAGTTCTTCATGGGCACCCGGATCCACATAGACCGGAACAGCGCCGCAGAGGACCATAGCATTGATGACACTTCTGTGGACATTTCTGGGGACGATAAGCTTGTCGCCTCTGGCGGCAACAGTAAAGACCATGGCCTGTACGGCAGAAGTGGTGCCGCCTACCATGAAGAAAGCCGCATCGGCGCCAAAAGCATCAGCTGCCAGTTCTTCCGCTTCTTTAATAACGGAGACCGGGTGGCAGAGATTGTCCAAAGGTTTCATGGAATTGACGTCCAGCGTCATGGCGCGCTCGCCTAAAAAGGCGGTCAGTTCAGGATTTCCGCGTCCGTGCTTATGGCCGGGCACATCAAAAGGCACGACCCGCTCAGAAGAATAGGCCTCCAATGCTTCCGCGATCGGCGCGCGGTCCTGGTTTTTACGATAATCTGTACTCAAGATCAGTCTTCCTCTTCCGGTGCTTCAAATACATTGGCGCCGGAGAAGATCTCGATCATTTCCTTACGGAGGTTGTTGGTGATCTCCAGTCTGGTCTTCGGTGCGATCTCATAGACGTCGGTCTTAAAGAGATAGTTCTGCAGATCCACATCCTTGATGAGCATCTTGGTGTGGAACATATTCGCCTGATAGACATTGATATCGATGGCATCGTAGCGCTCCAGTGTCTTCTTATCGATATAGTTCTGGATCGAAACGATGTTCTTGTCACGGAAGATCTTTCTGCCGTCCACATCACGGGTGAAACCGCGGACACGATAGTCCATGGTGATGATATCCGAATCGAAACTGCCGATCAGATAATCCAATGTGGAAAGCGGGGAGATCTCTCCGCAGGTGGCCACATCGATATCCACACGGAAAGTGGCGATAGCGGTATCCGGATGGTACTCCGGGTAGGTATGTACGGTAACGTGGCTCTTATCAAGGTGGGCCACAACAGTCTCGGACTCGATATGCGGGATCATGGACTCTTCTGCGATCAGGAGAGTTACCGATGCGCCCTGCGGCTCATAGTCCTGCTTGGAAATGCTCAAAACTTTCGCACCGATCATTTCGGTGAGATTGGTAAGGATATTGGTCAGACGTTCCGAGTTGTACTGCTCGTTGATATACGCGATATAATCTTTCTGCTCGCGTGCCGTCTTGGCGTAGCACACGTCATAAATATTGAAACTAAGGGATTTGGTCAAGTTGTTAAAGCCATAAAGACGAAGCTTCTGTTGCGCCATTTGATCCATCCTTTCCAAGATGGTTCTAACCGGAATAGCTTTCGATGGGGAGATACTTGATCACGCCCACGGGCAAGAGGTCCAAAAAAGCCAAAGCTCTTCGCACTCTTATTGATTATTCACAAGTTATAACCAACTTATCAACATTAAGGGAATTCGAACTTCCCACTCAATAAGGCAGTAAACACTGCCGCTTCGGCATTTGACCCGGCTGTCCGTATGGCCTACTAACCACAAGTTGTGGCGGTCAAACATTGCAAGGGATTTTCCGGTCTTTGGAAAAAGCACCTCTGCAATGAAACAAAGATATCACGGAAAGCAAGAAATTGCAATAGATTGAGCCTAATTCACGAATAGGCTGCTGCGGATGCCAATGCACGTGTGAATGAGCTTTTGGAAGCAATGGGCTGAGATGAAAAACCATTTTCTTGCACTTCGCAAGGTGAGGCGATACAATAGTAGCGCATTTGTCCTTATAACCTTAGGGGAATAGGGTAATTACGCTTCGGGAGAGAATCCCGTGGAAAGCAGGAAAAAGAATGGTTTATAACAACGTACTGGAAGCCGTCGGGCATACTCCCATGATCAGGCTGTCAAACCGGATGGTGGGGAAAGACAGTGCCCAGGTGCTGGTGAAATATGAAGGCCTGAACGTGGGCGGATCCATTAAGACCCGTACCGCGCTGAACATGATCGAGCAGGCGGAAAAAGACGGGATCATCAAGGAAGATACCATTATCGTGGAGCCGACGTCCGGAAATCAGGGCATCGGTCTGGCGCTGGTGGGCGCGGTCCGCGGCTATAAGACGGTCATCATCATGCCGGACTCCGTATCCTGTGAGCGCCGCTATCTGGTGGAGCATTACGGCGCCGAGGTCAAGCTGATCCACGATGACGGGGATATCGGCAAAGCCATCGATGAGTGCCTGAAACTGGCGATGAAGATGCAGGCGGAAGATCCGCGGGTATATGTGCCGCAGCAGTTTACGAACCCGGCCAACCCCATGGTCCACCGGCATCACACCGGTGTGGAGATCTTAGAGCAGGTGGCAGGTCCCATTGACGGATTCTGCGCCGGCATCGGAACCGGCGGTACCCTTTCCGGTATCGGTGAAGTTCTGAAAGCCCAGAACCCGAATATCACTATCTGGGCGGTGGAGCCCGAAAATGCGGCGATCCTGGCAGGCGGAAATATCGGTTCCCACCTGCAGATGGGCATCGGCGACGGCCTGATCCCGGATAACCTGAATACCGAGATCTTCGAAGATGTATATGTGGTAACAGATGAAGAAGCACTGGAGACAGCCAAGGACCTGGCCAGAAAAGAAGGGCTGATGTGTGGTATTTCTTCCGGCTCCAATGTGGCCGCGGCTCTGGCTATGGCAAAGAAACTGGGACCCGGAAAGACCGTGGTAACCGTGCTTCCGGACACTGCGGAGAGATATTTCTCCACCCCGCTTTTTGCGTGAGACATCAGATGCGTGAGGGATCAGAGGAGTGACTGCAGTTCCCGGTTGACCCGGGAAACGGGAAGTCCGACTACGGCATAGTAGTCGCCGCTTAGGGAGTCGATGAGAAGCGCGCCTTCATCCTGGATCCCGTAGGCGCCTGCCTTATCCATAGGGGAGCCGGTAGCGATATACCGCTCGATCTCTTTTTCCTGGAGCGCATCCAGATCATGGAATTTAACGTCGGCAAATGCACTGAAGCAGCAGCTTTGTGCATCTTCGCCGGCGCTTTTTTTCAGTATGGCCACGCCGGTATATACCCGGTGGGTATGGCCGGAAAGTTTTGTCAGCATGCGGCGGGCATCGTTCTCATCTTTAGGTTTTCCGAGGATCTCATCTTCGGTGACAACTACTGTATCCGAGCCGATGACGATGATGCCGTCTTCGGAATTATCATTCCCGCTTACATTTTCCAGCACGGCCTCCGCCTTTGCCTGAGACTGGGCCAGCGCCACTTTCTCGGCGATCGCATACATATTGCGGTGAATATATTCCTCGCTGTAGGCAGAAAGGACCGTGGCTTCAACGGCATCTTCATCCACATGAGAGGTGATCACTTCGAAGGGAAGCCCTGTCATGGACAGAAGCTCGGAGCGGCGGGGGGATTTACTGGCTAAAATGATTCGCATGCGTTTCTCCTTACATAGGACAAGCGCCACACAGGACGTGCAGGCGCTTGCCGGTTACATTCTTTTTCGTATTTCCCGGGGATCACTCGATGGGCTTTAAGTTTTTCATGGAGAAATCCAGGATCGGTGCCGAATGGGTGAGGGCGCCGCAGGAAATATAGTCCACGCCGATCTCGGCAAGTTTTCTTAAGCGTTCCTTATTCATGTTTCCGGAAGCTTCCAGCTCGGCCTTGCCCTTGGCCATGGCCACAGCCTGCGCGGTCATCTCATCGGTCATGTTATCCAGCATGATGATGTCTGCCTTGGCATCGAGTGCTTCCTGGAGCATTTCCAGATTCTCGACTTCCACTTCGATCTTTCTTACGAAAGGCGCATAGGCACGGGCCATTTCCACTGCCTTGGCAATAGAACCGGCGGCACCGATGTGGTTATCCTTAATGAGAACGCCGTCAGACAGATTATAACGGTGATTCGTACCGCCGCCGATCCGTACCGCGTACTTTTCGAAAGGACGCATGTTCGGTGTGGTCTTTCTTGTATCGAGAAGTTTGGTGGAAAAACCCTCCAGTTCTTTTGTCATGGAACGGGTGAGGGTGGCAATACCGCTCATGCGCTGAAGGAAATTCAGCGCGGTTCTTTCTCCGCTCAGTACGGCACGGCCGTCACCGACCAGAACGCCGATGACATCGCCCTTATGGATCTCATCTCCGTCCTTGAAATTGGCACGGAAAGAAGAGTTGTCGCAGAGGATCTGGAAGACCCGCTCAAATACATCGAGTCCGCAGAGAACACCGTCCTGCTTGCAGATCAGGTCTACCGTGACCATGAACGGTTCCGGCATGATGGCCTGGGTCGTTACATCGTCGGAGGTGATATCCTCGCGCAGGGCGCGCATGATATAGTCGTCCCAAAGGATCGTATTAAGTACACCATTGTTCATAGAAATCTTTGTCCCTTCTCTTAATTTCTTCAAGTACGATCTCACGATATTCCTTGGCAAAATCTCTGCCTTCGTACTGGCTAAAATCCACATCCTCGACCTGGGTCGGCTCGTAGGGGATGGTCTCCTCGATGTTCTGGGCCGAACGCTTGGCAAATACCAGACTCTCCAGCAGAGAGTTACTGCCGAGACGGTTCTTGCCGTGTACGCCGGTGCAGGAAGTCTCACCGATGGCATAAAGGTTATCCATGGAAGTTCTGCCCTTGAGGTCGACCTCGATACCGCCCATGAAATAGTGCTGGGCCGGGGTTACCGGGAAAGGCTCTTTCAGGATGTCATAGCCTTCTTCTTTACAGTGCTCCAGGATATTCGGGAAATGGCTCTTGACCAGTTCCGGATCCAGATGGGTCACATCCAGCCAGACAAAGCCTCTGCCGTCGATCTCCATCTGCTTTTTGATCGCGGCGGAAACCACGTCACGAGGCTGAAGCTCATCTGTGAAACGCTCCATATTCTTGTTTCTCAGCACACCGCCTTCGCCGCGGACTGCCTCGGAAATGAGGAAAGATCTTCCCGGTTTCTCGGAATAAAGGGAAGTCGGATGGATCTGGATATAGTTGATGTCCTTCAGAAGCACATTGTGCTTGAGTGCGATCGCCAGCGCGTCGCCGGTGATGTGACGGAAAGCGGTGCTGTGCTTAAAGAGACCGCCGATACCACCTGTTGCCAGGACAACGGCTTTTCCGAATACGGCTTCAAAGGAACCATCCTCGTTCTTGGTGATGATGCCTTTGCAGACATTTTTCTCGCAGATCAGGTCCACCATGGTGGTGTGCTCGCGCAAAGTAATATTCTTCTTTTCACGGACATTCTGCAGAAGCTTACTGGTGATCTCCTGGCCGGTGATATCCTCGTGGTGGAGGATACGGGAGGCGGAGTGGCCGCCTTCTTTGGTCAGATCCAGATCCTCGCCCTTCTTATCGAAGTTGACGTGATAGTCCAGAAGTTCGCGGATAATGACCGGTGACTGACGGATCATGGTATCTACGGCCTTACGGGAATTCTCGTAGTGACCGGCACGAAGGGTATCTTCGAAATAATCTTCGTAGTCCTCGGAATCCTTCAGGGCCGCAATACCGCCCTGGGCCAGATACGATGCGCTGTTTTCCAGCGTGTCCTTGGTGATCATGTGAATCTTCAGATTCTCCGGCAAATGCAGTGCGCAGAAAAGTCCGGCGGCGCCGGTTCCTACGATCACGACATCTGCAGACGTAGTGGTGTATGCCATATTAACCTCCCCATTCGTGCATCTTCAGCAGACACTTCTTTGCGGCTGCTGCCATGTCTTCCGGCACCTCGATGGGGTTCTTCGGATCACGGAGCACGTTTAACACTTTTTCCAATGTGACCTTCTTCATGTTCGGGCAGACCGGACGGGTCTCCGGGAAATAGAAGGTCTTATCGGGATTATCCAGTTTCAGTCTGTGGGCGACGCCGATCTCGGTCAGGATGATGAATTCCTTTGCGTCGGTCTCATGGGCATATTTCAGGATACCGGTGGTGCTGCCGATATAATCCGCCAGCGCACGTACCCGCGGAGCGCACTCCGGATGGCAGGCGACCTTGGCGTCCGGATGGGCGCCCATCAGCTGCTCGATCTCCATGAGCTCCATGAAATTATGGACATGACAGTAGCCGTCCACGAAATGGAATCTCTTTTCCGGGAACAACGGAGCGAGGTATCCGCCCAGATTCTGATCCGGAATAAAGAGGATATGTTTATTCGGAATGTTGGAAATGACCGTCTTGGCATTCGATGAGGTGACACAGACATCACTGACGGCCTTGATCTCGGTGGTGGAGTTGATGTAGCACACCACGGCCAGATCCTCGTAGCGGTCACGGTACTCACGCACCTGATCCGGTGTGGCCATATGGGCCATCGGGCAGTCGGCGGAACGGTCCGCCATCAGGACCGTTTTCTCGGGATTGAGGATCTTGGCGCTCTCGGCCATGAATTCCACTCCGCAGAAAATGATCTTTTCGGCATCGGTCTTTTGGGCCATCTGGCTCAGGTAGTAGGAGTCTCCGCAGTAATCCGCGATATCCTGTACTTCTCCGTCCACATACAGATGCGCCAGGATCACGGCGTTCTGCTTTTCTTTCTCCAAACGGATCTCTTCTGCAATTGAAGTCATTCGACCACCTCACTTATGCAAATCGCGGACGACCTTATCAAAAGGTGTCGTCCGCAGAAGGGTTTGTAGAAATTCTATCACGCGTTAGGGCAAGTGACAAGGGAAAGGGTAAGGGGTATAATACCATTACTTATGTAAGGAAGAAGTCTTTCCGGAATGACCGGAGACTCCCGCAAATAAAGGATCGAAAGGAGGTAAAGGCGTGAAACGCGATATTATCGGCGATATTTTTCTTGGCGGTGTTCTGCTTTCTCTGCTTTTTATGTTCTCCTTTCCGGTCTATTTTTCCTTCTCCCAGGTCACACCGAGAGCGATCTCTTTCCCGGAACGGATGATGAGTGTGTGCTTTTCGCTGGCACTTCTGCTTACCGTGATCTGGACATGCTGGAAGAAAAAAGTGTGGGTCATGCTGGGACTTCTGATGTTCTCCATCCTGCCCTATCTTCCCAAGTGGTTCCTGCCGAAGCTCGAATCCCGGGCGCTTTTACATGGCAAAAACATCATGGACTCTTTCTGGTCCATGTTTTTGAACCGTATTTATGAACTGGTCCATGCGCCGTTTACCGGCCTTGTGGGGATATTTCCGGAAAAGACCGTACGGGGACTTCCGTACCGGCTTTTGCCGCTGGTCCTTCTTTCCTATGTGCTTTCCCAGATCGTCCGTTTCTACCACAACGCCTATGTGACGGAAAAGAAGCAGATGCACGATTTTTCCCATTTCCGGAAAGTCCATGCCGACCAGATGCCTGTATTTGCGGCAGCTGCTGCGGCTCCGGAAGCACCGTCTCCACTGGGCACGATTATTAAAAACGAAAAAGATGAGATCGCGAAAGAGACTTATTCGGTCAAGCCTTCCGTAGATGAGCCGACCATGCAGGTCCCGGCTATTGAGACAGAATCGGCCTCTTCGGATACCCAGGTGATCGCGCTTGCGGCCAATGCGCCTACTTCCCGTCCTGCAGTGGATGAGACCCAGGTAATTGCTCTTGCGGCAAATGCACCTACTTCCCAGCCGGCAGAGGAAGAGACGAAAGTGATCGCACTTGCGGCTTCGGCACCGACATCGAAAGTGGAAGAGGAGAAGAAGGAAGAGAAAAAGGAAGACGAAGTCATCAGTCTTTCCGCCCATGCGCCGACTTCGGCGGTGGAGCTTCCGGCCAAAGCGGCTTCTTCCGCAGTGGAACTTCCGGCAAAAGCACCTTCTGCGGCGGAGGAACCTTCCGAAAAGGCGCCATCCTCAGCGGAGCTGGATTTCCCGGATGTGCACGGAGAAGCCGAAAAGATCGATGTATTCGGAGATGACGAGCTGTCCTGATCCTAAATCGGGGAGAAAAGAAAGACCAGGACGAGAAAAGAATAGAAAATAAGGCGGACCGGAAGAGTCTGCTGTCGAAATAGAAGAGAGTCATAAGGAGGAAACAAGATGTCCACGAACAAAGCATTCTGGCGCAACTGGCTGGAGGGTTCGAAATCACATAAAGAGGGGGGATCGGGATTCCGTGATCCCTTGGAAGAAGGTCTGGCAGGCCTGAACTGGACAGAGGAAGAGACTGCCCGCCGGATCAAGAATGAGGAGAGTTTCGGCGAGGAGATCGGTAATGCCACGACACATGGTGTGATGGCGCTCTTTATGCTGGGGATCGTGCCTTATGCGGCAGTTCATGCTTACATCAATGCCAAATCCGGTCATGCGATACTGGATACCGTGGCCATCTCCATTTTTTGCATCTGCACATTCCTGATGTTTCTGATGTCTACCATCGACCATACCATGAAGCACGGCACCAAGCAGAAAGCCGTCTTTAACCGTCTGGACCATATCATGATCTTCTACGCGATCGCCGGCGCGTATACTCCGGTGTGCCTGACTATTATCGGCGGCAGATGGGGCATTGGTCTTTGTATTGCCCAGTGGGTCGTGGTGATTGCCGGAACGATCCTGAAGACTATTGCCTTTTCCAAGACAGCGATCTCGTATATTTTCTCGGCGATGCTGTATCTTCTGATGGGCTGGATGATCGTGCTTTGCTTCCCGATCCTCTATAGCCATGCCACACTGGTCGCTTTCTGGCTGATCATTGCCGGCGGCCTCTGCTACACCACAAGCGTGGTACTGTTCTTTATGCGGTTTAAGTTCGCTCACATGATCTTCCACCTGCTGGTGGATTTCGGCGCGATCTGCCACGTGATCGCCCTTTGCTTTTTTACCAAATAAGTGACGAATATTTCACCTCTTGCCAAAGAGAGTAAAATATAATTGTTTTGAGGGAATGAAAAAGAAAGTTCATGAATGCATTTATATCATGAAACAAAAAGAGGAGAAAGAAAATGAAGAAAATTACCAAGATCCTGGCTTCTTCCCTGGTTGCGGCGATGATCCTGTCTATGGCCGCCTGCGGTAAGGCAGAAGAGACCACCAAGAAGAAAAAGAAGACGAAGAAGACCACAAAGGAAACAACAGAAGAGACTACGGAGGAGCCGACGGAGACTACCGAAGCCCCGACCGAGTCCACCACCGAGGAGAGCACTACTGCTACGACACAGCCCTCTGCTGTGGATCCGGATACCATTACGCTGGATTACAATGTCCCGGAAGCCGGCTGCGCGATCGAACTGGCGAAGAAGGAAGACTGCTTCTACTATAAGATGGATATGGAACTGAATCCGGATGACCGGACTATCGGCGGCCATATCGAGTTTACCTTCTTTAACTATTCCGACGATGAGTGGGATAAGCTCTGCATGCGTGACTACTCCAGTCTGTTTATCGATGCCAAGACAGCCGGTTATGACCAGGCACTGGACACCAACGGCGCCCTGACGGACATCACCAATATCGTAGATACCAGAAGCAACACCACTTTGGAGTATTCGAGAGATACCGATGTTTCTGTTGTATGGATCCCGCTGACCGAGAACCTCAAGCCCGGTGACAGCATGACGCTGACCTATGACTTTAAGGCTACGATCCCGACGGTTGCCGACCGTTACGGTGTGGACAGTGATGTATTTAATGTTACCAATTTCTACCCGATCCTGGCTGTATACGACAAGGGCGACTGGTCCCATGCGGCATTCTACGACTGCGGCGAATGCTTCTTCTCTTACGTTTCCTACTATGACGTAAACCTGACGGTTCCGAAGGACTGGCCGGTTCTTTCCACCGGTACCCAGACCGCGAAGTTCGATAGCGGTGACAAGAGCACCTACACATTTGACGCACCGAGCGTACGTGATTTCGTATTCTGCACCTGCAAGGACTTTAAGTTCTTCGAAGATGATTACGAAGGTATCCATATCCGTGTCGTCTATAACGAGAAGCATCCGGGTTCTTCCGAGATGGATGCGGCCTGTGAGGCTTCTTTGCAGGCGGCCAAGGACTCCTTCGCCAGCCTGGGCTACGCTTTCGGTAAGTATCCGTATCCGGAACTGGACATCATCCTGGCTCCGATCGCGGCAGGCGGTATGGAATATCCGAACCTGATCATCGTGACGGATATGGCCTATTACACGACAGCCAACAACTATGAGACTATTCCGTACGAGCAGCTGGGCATCGTCGTGGCACATGAGATCGGTCACCAGTGGTTCATGGGTATCGTCGGCAGCAACTCCGGTATGGAGCCGTGGCTGGATGAGTCCTTTGCTTCCTATACCGAGATCGTCTACGAGCACTATCTGGGCCTGACAGATGAATATTCGTATTACACCCGTGACATGAACGATCTGACCGCCCCGAACATGGTGAAGTCTTTACAGGCCGGCGATGAGATCCCGGTCAACCGTCCGTATTATGATTTCTCCACGCAGGAGGCCTATATCTCGGCCGCCTATACGATCGGTAAAGTCGCCCTCTACCAGATGGAGGAGATCCTCGGAAGAGAGAACTTCTACGCGATCATCCGTGAGTATGTTCATAGAAATGCCTTTACGAATTCCACAGAAGACCGTCTCTTCGAGGCCATCTACGATTGCGCCGGCAAGGACAACGAAGATCTGAACAAACTGATCAAGACGGTTTTTAACAGATAAGAGTGCATTTCCGGAAGAAAAAAGTTTTTTACACACGCCGCCCCTGATGGAGCGGCGTGTAAACTTTTCTTGCAATATCAGTTTCTCCGAATTATAATGGGGCGTGCTATATTTTTAAAAATAGAAGAAGGAAGGGCATTACCATGTCTACGAAAGACAGATCGGCGAAGGCCAAGACAAAGAAACATATCAAGGTCTCGACGAAGAATAAGATCATTATTACCGTGGTCATTGTGCTTTTGGCACTTCTGTGCTTTGCTTACATTGCCAACGAGACCGGTCTTCCGGCCAAGGTGCTGCCGGGTGCGAAGATCGTACATACGGTAGATGGTAAGGAAAAGACAGTGAAGCGCATCAGCATTGTAGAAATGAATTATTATTATGCGCTGACCTATAACCAGTACGCTCAGTACGGACTGATCAAGGACGAGGCTACACTCGACGAGGTGTACAATCCGGCCAACGGTCAGACCTACAGAGATATGCTGTGGGAGAATGCCGCCAACTCGGCCCAGACCCAGTACCTGCTTTACGAAGCTGCCGACAAGGCCGGTTTTAAGCCGGTAGCCGCAGAACGTTATGCAGAATCTCAGGTCGATGCGGTCCGCGAATCCTGCGACTACATGAATACACTGCGCGGCTCCAACATGACTGCTGACCAGTATCTGCAGAACATGTACGGAAAGGGTATGACCGTACAGATCTACCGTAAGATCATGAAGCGCGCAGCTGTGGTTGACGAGTATCGTACTTCTCTGCAGCAGAGCACTTTCGTTCCGAATCAGGCTGACCTGCAGGCCAAGTTTGATGAGGATCCGGAAAAGTACACATACGCTCACTTCCAGCTGTATTTCATCCAGGCAGATATCCCGGAGAATGCAACAGATGAGCAGAAGCAGAAGGCGCTGGACGAGGCTCTGAAGAAGGCCGAGGCTATTTCCGACGGCTGCGTAAATGCGGTTGAGTTCCAGACCCGTGTTATGCAGGTTTGCTCCGACGATTACAGAGACCGTTTCGCCAAGGGCGAGACCCCGACAGCCAAGAGCGGATACAACAAAGAGCAGATCGCCAGCATCTCTCCGGAGTTCGCGGATTTCTGCTTCGACCCGAACACCGAGGCCAACAGCGGTATGGCTTTCATCGATAAGGAAAGCATCGGCGCCTATGCGGCTCTGTTCGAAGATACTTATGTAGATGACACTCCGGTATGCTCCTATCGTGTTCTTAAGCTGGACGATGATCTTCTGAAGGACATCTCCAAGACACTGGAGCAGAAGGCTCCGTCCCACCAGAAACTGCATGCCCAGGCTGCTGAGTACATGGCTTCGGTAACAACTGAAGAGCAGTTCGCTGAACTGGCCAAGAAGTACTCCGTAGATTCCGGCACGTTCCTCATCGGCGGATATGTTTCCGGCGTAAAGGAAAGCGACTTTAAGGGAACCGTTCTGGAAGAAGGCGGCGAGCCGCAGCTGGCTCCTGAGGATCAGCAGCTCAAGGATTGGCTTATGGATCCGGCAAGAAAGAAGGGCGACATGCTCATCATCGACTGCGTCGCTTCCGTAAACCTCTACTACTACTGTGATTCTGTTCCGCTTTGGATGGATACCATCCGCGCGGACATGACTTCTGAAAATTACAACGCCTGGTACACAGGAACCGTGTCTGACACTTCCTATTCCACAGTTGTAAACCACGGTCTCATTGATTTCTTCACATAATCAGTCGGAAGAGACCGGCCGGGGCAAAAGCCCGGCACCCGATAATTGACGATTTACTTTCCCGGGCTTTGATCGATTCAAGGCCCGGGAAAGTGACTTTTTCGGGGAAAAATAAAAATTGCCGTTGACACTTGAAAATATTCGTGGTACTATTCTATACTGCGTTACAATGGGTAGGGGTATTTTACCCATTTTGACGCCGGAAGTTCCGGCCCCTGGGGCTAAGGCTTCTGCGAGTGTATAGGAAAGTGCGCGGTCTTCTGTCTCGCGCACACGCAAATGAGATGTTTGCGAAGTCGTGAGGTGATGTGTAATGGTGCGTCCCATCAAGCAGGGAAGAGCAGAGAGAATGTCCTATTCTCATATCGACGAAGTCATCGAGGTCCCGGATCTGATCGAAGTCCAGAAGAACTCCTATCAGTGGTTTCTTGATGAAGGGTTGATGGAAGTATTGGAAGAAGTATCCCCGATCAAGGATTTCTCGGGCGATATGGAGCTTTCTTTCATCGGCAAAGAATTCGACATTGACAATCCACAGAACACAATTGAGCAGTGCAAGGAGAAGGACTGCAACTACGCCGCTCCGCTGAGAGTGAAAGTCCGTCTTCTGAACAAGCGTACCGGTAAGGTAGAGGATCAGGACGTATTTATCGGCGATTTCCCGATCATGACCGAGCATGGTACATTCATTATTAATGGTGCTGAGCGTGTTATCATCAGTCAGCTCGTCCGTTCCCCGGGCGCCTATTTTGACGTGATCCACGACAAGTCCGATGCATATCTTTATACTTCTCAGGTGATCCCGAACCGTGGTGCCTGGCTGGAATACGAGACCGATCCGAACGGCGTTATCTACGTCCGTGTTGACCGTGCCCGTAAGTTCCCGCTGACAGTATTCCTGCGTTCTCTGGGTATCGGTTCCGATGAAGAGCTCCGTGAGCTGTTCGGCGACGAGAAGTTCCTCAATGAGACCATTGCCAAGGATTCTTCCCACTCCCGTGAGGAAGGTCTGGCTGAGCTGTATCACAAGCTGCGTCCGGGTGAGCCGACCTCTCTGGAAGGTGCGGAAACTCTCCTGAACAACATGTTCTTCGATCCGAAGCGCTATGATCTGGCTCGTGTCGGTATTTATAAGTTAAATAAGAAGCTGTCTCTGGCTGCCCGTATCAAGGGCCACAAGGCTGTTTCCGATATCATCACTGACGAAGGTGAACTCCTTCTGAAGGCCGGTGAGATCATCACTGCTGAAAAGGCATGGGAGATCCAGGATGCCGGTATCAACGAAGTATATGTATACCCGATCACCAAGATCGGTGATGCGGACAAGATCTCCGATATTCCGTTCAAGGTTATCGGTAATGCCCGTGTAGACTGCGACAAGTTCATCCGTGCCAGCTTCTCCGAGAAGGAACTGAAGGGCTTCGATATCGCCCAGACTCCGATCAACGAGATGGTTCGTACCACGATCCTGCGCAACATCATCTCCGATGTACGTGCGACCGCGAAGAAGACCGAATATGCCGAGGCTCTGATGAATGCACTTCGTGCCCAGGTCGGCGAACTGATGCCGAAGCACCTCATCATCGAGGATATCATCGCTTCTGTCAGCTACCTTTTGGGTCTGGAGTATGGTGTTGGTTTCAGAGATAACATCGACCACTTGGGTAACCGTCGTATCCGTTCCGTAGGTGAACTCCTGCAGAACCAGATCCGTATCGGTTTCTCCCGTATGGAAAGAAATATCCGTGAGCGTATGAACGCGGTATCCGATGAGGAACCGACTCATCCGAACCAGCTGGTCAATACCCGTCCGGTATCTGCCGCAGTGAAGGAGTTCTTCGGATCTTCCCAGCTGTCCCAGTTCATGGATCAGCCGAACCCGCTTGCTGAGCTGACTCATAAGCGTCGTCTGTCCGCTCTCGGTCCTGGCGGTCTTTCCCGTGACCGTGCCAACTTCGAAGTTCGAGACGTTCACTCCTCTCACTACGGCCGTATGTGCCCGATCGAGACTCCTGAAGGTCCGAACATCGGTCTTATCAACTCCCTGGCCACCTATGCCAAGGTCAACCACTATGGTTTCGTAGAGACTCCGTACCGTGTCTGCGACAAGGAAAAGGGCGTCGTTACAAACGAAGTCGTTTACATGACCGCGGATAAGGAAGATAACTACAACATCGCGCAGGCGAACGAGCCGATCGACGAGAACGGCAAGTTCATCAGCAAGAAGGTCGTATGCCGTCACCTCGACCAGTTCATCGAAGTGGATCCGTCCCACGTTGATTACATGGACGTATCTCCGAAGCAGCTGGTATCTGTTGCGACATCCCTCATTCCGTTCCTCGGAAACGATGACGCGAACCGTGCTCTCATGGGTTCCAACATGCAGCGTCAGGCTGTACCGCTCATCAAGCCGGAAGCTCCGATCATCGGTACCGGTATGGAATATCGTGCTGCGAAGGACTCCGGCGTATGTAAGGTTGCCAAGGAAGACGGACAGGTTACGTTCGTATCCGCGGACCGCATCGTAGTCACTTCCGCTGACGGAAAAGAGCATGAATACCGTCTGACCAAGTATCAGAGATCCAACCAGAGCACCTGCATCAACCAGCGCCCGATCGTAAGAATGGGTGAGGAAGTGAAGAAGGGCGACGTTATCGCGGATGGTCCTTCCACTGAAAATGGTGAGCTGGCTCTCGGTAAGAACGTTCTCATCGGATTCATGACATGGGAAGGTTACAACTACGAGGACGCCGTTCTCATCAACTAGCGTATGGTACGTGATGATGTGTATACATCCATCCACATTGAAGAATATGAGTGTGAAGCCCGTGACACCAAGCTGGGTGCCGAGGAGATCACACGTGAGATCCCGAACGTTTCTGATGACGCGCTGAAGGAACTGGACGAGAACGGTGTTATCCGTATCGGTGCCGAGGTTCGTGCAGGCGACATCCTGGTTGGTAAGGTCACCCCGAAGGGTGAGACCGAGCTGACTCCTGAAGAGCGTCTCTACAGAGCGATCTTCGGTGAGAAGATCCGTGAGGTACGTGATACTTCCGTACGTGTACCGCATGGTGAGTCCGGTATCGTTGTTGATGTAAAGACCTTTACCAAGGAAGACGAGAATGTCCTCAAGGGCAGCGTCAATAAGCTGGTTCGTGTCTATATCGCCCAGAAGAGAAAGCTCTCCGTTGGTGATAAGATGGCCGGCCGTCACGGTAATAAGGGTGTTGTTTCCAGAATCCTGCCGGAAGAGGATATGCCTTTCCTGCCGGATGGTACACCGCTGGATATCGTACTGAATCCTCTCGGCGTTCCGTCTCGTATGAATATCGGTCAGCTCCTCGAGGTACACCTCGGCCGTGCTGCCCGTGCCCTCAACTGGAAAGTGGCGACACCGGTATTCGATGGCGCAAACGAGAACGATATCGTTCAGGCCTTCCAGCTTGCCGGTATCGATGAAGATGGTAAGACGATCCTTTACGACGGACGTACAGGTGAGCCTTTCGAGAACCGTATCACCGTTGGTGTTATGTACTACCTCAAGCTCCATCACCTGGTTGACGATAAGATCCACGCCCGTTCCATTGGTCCGTACTCTCTTGTTACACAGCAGCCTCTCGGTGGTAAAGCCCAGTTCGGTGGTCAGCGTTTCGGTGAGATGGAAGTTTGGGCCCTCGAGGCATACGGTGCTGCACATACTCTGCAGGAGATCCTCACAGTCAAGTCCGACGATATCACCGGACGTACAAAGACCTACGAGGCGATCGTCAAGGGACAGAGCGTACCGGAGGCCGGTATTCCGGAATCCTTCAAGGTACTGGTTCGTGAACTTCAGTCCCTGGCACTGGATGTACGTATCTACTCCGGTGACGAAGAGTACAAGCTCAAGGATGCCGCAGATGAAGAAGAAAATCTGCCGGCACCGGATCCGGAACTTCTCATGAAGTTCGATTCTCTGGCCGAGAGCGAGATGGGTGCTGCCGGTTTCTCTGAAGTCGGCGAGGACGGCGAACTGATCGATGATGGTTCTGAAGATCAGGAGCCGAGCATGGACGATCTTGCGTCTATGGAAGAAGAAGAAATGTGAGTTGGGAAGGAGATAGCAAGTATATGTTTGAAATGAATCATTTCGAATCGATTGGTATTCGCCTGGCTTCTCCGGAGACCATTAAAAGCTGGTCCCACGGTGAGGTTAAAAAGCCGGAGACGATCAACTATCGTACTCTGAAGCCGGAGCGCGACGGTCTGTTCTGCGAGCGTATCTTCGGACCTCAGAAAGACTGGGAGTGCCATTGCGGTAAGTATAAGAAGATCCGTTATAAGGGCATCATCTGCGACCGTTGCGGCGTAGAAGTTACCCGTTCCAAGGTACGTCGTGAGCGTCTGGGTCACATCGAGCTGGCTGCCCCGGTATCCCATATCTGGTATTTCCGTGGTACACCTTCCCGTATGAGCCTTCTGCTGGATGTATCCCCGAAGCAGCTGGAAAGAGTTCTGTACTTCGGTGCTTACATCGTAGTTGATCCGGGTACGACAAACCTTCCGAAGTGCGCGATCATCGATGAGATGGAATATCAGGAGAATGTCGAGAAGTTCGGCAGAACCGCTTTCAAGGCCATGATGGGTGCGGAAGCAGTAAAGATCCTCCTGCAGGAACTGGATATCGATGCGCTGACAGCTCAGCTGCACGAGGATTACCAGTCCGCCACAGGCCAAAAGAAGGCCCGTATCATCAAGAGACTCGAGGTACTCGAGAGCTTCAAGAAGTCCGGTAACAAGCCGGAGTGGATGATCCTGGATGTACTTCCGGTACTTCCGCCGGAACTCCGCCCGATGGTTCAGCTGGACGGTGGCCGTTTCGCCACATCTGACCTCAACGACCTCTATCGTCGTGTTATCAACAGAAATAACCGTCTCAGCAAGCTCCTTCAGCTGGGTGCTCCTGAGATCATCGTAAGAAACGAGAAGAGAATGCTTCAGGAAGCTGTCGATGCGCTCATCGACAATGGCCGTCGTGGCCGTCCGGTTACCGGTGCTTCCTCCAGAGCACTCAAGTCCCTGTCTGACATGCTCAAAGGTAAGCAGGGCCGTTTCCGTCAGAACCTTCTCGGTAAGCGTGTTGACTACTCCGGCCGTTCCGTTATCGTTGTCGGTCCGGAACTGAAGATGCATCAGTGCGGTCTGCCGAAGGAAATGGCGCTGGAGCTTTTCAAGCCTTTCGTTATGAAGCGTCTGGTCCTCGAGGGCCACGCCCAGCACATTAAGACAGCTAAGAGAATGGTAGAGCGTGCGGCTGACGTCGTATGGGATATCCTGGAAGACGTTATCAAGGATCATCCGGTAATGCTCAACCGTGCTCCTACGCTCCACAGACTTGGTATCCAGGCATTCGAGCCGGTACTGGTCGAGGGTCGTGCCATTAAGCTCCATCCGCTGGTATGTACCGCCTTCAACGCCGACTTCGACGGTGACCAGATGGCTGTACACGTACCGCTTTCTGCGGAGGCACAGGCAGAGGCCAGATTCCTGATGCTCTCTACCAACAACCTCCTGAAGCCGCAGGATGGTAACCCGGTTACTGTTCCGACACAGGATATGATCCTGGGCTGCTACTATCTGACGATCACCAAGCCGGATGAGAAGGGTGAAGGCATGGTCTTCTCCTCCATCGATGAAGCAATCATGGCTTATGGCGATCATCACCTTGAACTGCATGCTCCGATCTCCATCCGTGTGACCCGTGAATTCAACGGTGCACCGATGACCAGAATCGTAAAGTCCACACTGGGACGTTTCATCTTCAACGAGATCATCCCGCAGGATCTGGGTTATGTTGACCGTACCCAGGAAGGCAACGAGCTGGTTCTGGAGTGCGACTTCGTCGTAGGTAAGAAGCAGCTGGCTGACGTGATCTCCCGCTCCATCCGTGTACATGGTATCGGAGCCACCGCAAAACTCCTGGATAACATCAAGGCGATGGGTTATAAGTACTCTACCCGTGGTGGTATCTCCATCGGTATCGAAGACATGATCGTGCCGGATGTTAAGGAGAAGATGGTTCACGAGGCTGAAGATAAGGTTGAATACGTCAACAAGATGTACAGAAGAGGTCTTCTCGATGAGGACGGCCGTTATACTTCCGTTGTTAAGATCTGGTCTTCCACCACTGATGCGATCACCAAAGCGCTGATCGATTCTCTCGGTGCCTATAACCCGATCAAGATGATGGCTGACTCCGGTGCCCGTGGTTCCTCCCAGCAGATCAAGCAGCTGGCCGGTATGCGTGGTAACATGGCGGATACATCCGGTAAGACCATTGAAATCCCGATCAAGTCTAACCTCCGTGAAGGTATGAACGTACTCGAGTTCTTCATCTCTTCCCACGGTGCCCGTAAGGCTCTTTCGGATACAGCTCTGAAGACCGCTGACTCCGGTTACCTGACACGTCGTCTCGTCGATGTTGCCCAGGACGTTATCGTTACTGAGGAAGACTGCGGTACAGATGACTTTACATGGGTCAAGGAAATCGCGAACATGGCCGGTACCAAGAAGGATGTCGTTAAGTCCCTTAGCGATCGTCTGACTGGCCGTTATGCCGCTGAAGATATCTACGATCTGAATGATAAGAAGAAGCTTCTGGTTGCCAGAAACGATCTGATCACCGCTGATGTGGCGAAGAAGATCGAAGCTTGCGGCTATGAGAAGGTGAAGATCCGTTCCGTATTTGACTGCCGCTCCCGTCACGGTGTCTGCAGCAAGTGCTACGGTATCAACCTGGCTTCCGGTCAGCCGACTATCGGCGGTGAGGCCGTAGGTATCATGGCTGCCCAGTCCATCGGTGAGCCTGGTACACAGCTGACAATGAGAACGTTCCATACCGGTGGTATTGCTTCCGGTGAAGATATTACACAGGGTCTCCCGCGTGTTGAGGAACTCTTCGAGGCCAGAAAGCCGAAGGGCCAGGCGATCATCTCCGAGATCGACGGTATCGTACAGATCACCGAAGATGCCAAGCATAAGAAGGTCATCGTAGTTACACCGGCTACACCGGAAGGTGAGGCTGTAACCGTGAACCCGAATCCGGACAGCGAGATCGAGATCGAAGAGAAGCACTACGCGATCCCGTACTCCGCTACTATCCGTGTTAAGGACGGCCAGTTCGTAGAAGCCGGAGACCTGCTGACAGATGGTACCGTCAGCCCGCAGGAGATCATGAAGATCAAGGGCGTTCGTGGCGTACAGAAGTACATCGTCGGCGAAGTCATCAAGGTTTATAAGAGCGGTGGTGTTACCATCAACGATAAGCATATCGAAGTTATTACCCGTCAGATGATGCGTAAGGTTCGTATCGACGATCCGGGTGAGACAGATCTCATGACCGGTTCTACCGTTGACATGTTCGACTTCGAGGATGCAAACGTGAAGGCAGAATCCCAGGGTAAGGCACCGGCAGTCGGTAAGCGTATCCTTCTGGGTATCACCAAGGCATCTCTGGCAACAGACTCCTTCCTGTCTGCCGCATCCTTCCAGGAGACCACTCGTGTCCTGACCGATGCTGCTGTTAAGGGTAAGATCGACCCGCTGTACGGTCTCAAGGAGAACGTTATCATCGGTAAGCTGATCCCTGCAGGTACCGGTATGGTCCGCTACAGAAATCTGACTGCGGTTCCGGTACTTCCGGAGAACAACGAGCTTTTGGGTAAGGATCCGGTCGTGATCCCGAGCGTAATCGGCGAACAGTAATACCGGTCCAAAAGTGAAATAAAGATCAATCTGTCCCAAGGTCGGATCCCGGCCCTGGGACAGTGCTTTTTCCGGGGAAAAACAGTTTTTCCCGAGGAGATAAAAAAATGACGAAAAATGAAGCTGACGACACAATATTGCAAAATAAGAGAAACGTCACTTTCTTTGACTTGACTATACCTATCAAGTAAAATACAGGTAATCACGATACTGGGTGACATGTCTTTACATGTCTGAAAGAAAGGGTAAAAGTATTTCGGGAAGGTTCCCGGGGGAGAAAAGATGCGACAGCGTAAGAAAGACCGCAACTCAAGACTGGCTGTTCTGTCGATAGCCATCTGCGTCATGATCACTTTTCCGGTCATGCTGATTCCGGTCGGCCTTCGTGAGAGTACACCGGCAGGCGTGCTTGTAGGCCGTGCGTATGCCGATACTTACCCTTATGCGGATCAGGAAGAAGTCCTGGTCGAAGATTGGGCCATTTCCGCGAATACAGAAGAAACCGGAGATCCGGATGGTCAGGTTGACCCGGATGTGACCGGAACGCCCGACGGACAGA
>CADBGD010000019.1:0-4079 GCA_902794115.1 Oscillospiraceae bacterium | reverse complement strand
CCCGACGGACAGATCGATCCCGATAACCCGGACGGTCTGGATGAACCGCCGCTCTCGCCCAATGTGCCGGAAGTCGTGATCGATCCGGAAACCGGACGGGAACTGATCGTACTGAAAGAGGGCGAGACTGTCGGCGCGACCTATATTGACGATGAAAGCCGTACAGAGGCCAAGTATAAGAACATCATGACAGCACAGATCGTGCAGACCTACGACTCCTCGGAACTGCCGATCGAAATGCTGGATACCAGTGTATTTACCCCTACAAACGAAGAATTCTATATCCAGACCAATAACACGCAGCTGAAGGAATCGCCGAATATGGATTCCACCACGATCGCGGACATTGACCGTTCCACCAGGGTCGTCCAGCTTTCTGTCGGTGATACCTGGTCCCTGATCCAGACGAAAGACGGTATCGAGGGATATGTGCTGACGGCATCTCTTTCCTACAACATGGTCTTTAACGATATCGACCGTACCGTATGGGTCGATGCCAGCGGTCTGCGTCTCCGTTCGGAACCGAATACCGAAAGTAACGTAATCAAGGAACTGTCGCGTTATACGCGGCTGCATTGTAACGGTGTCGCCAATAACCAGTGGTACCGGGTCACCTTAGACGACGGAACGGAAGGATACGTGTATGTTTCGTACACGACAACGAAACCGCCGCCGACGCCGACCCCGAAGCCGACTCCGAAACCGAAGAGTTCCTCTTCCGGAAAGAAGAGTTCCGGCGGTGGCGGAGGTGGAGGCGGAAACAGCAATCCACCGCCGAAGATCACCGGTGTAAACGGTGAGAGTATCGTCAACATCGCGGAATCCATGCTGGGCGTAGATTACGACTGGTGCGGTGAGAGTAAGAGCGGTGTAGACTGCTCCGGTCTGGTGGTGTACTGCTACAGGCAGGTCGGTGTATCCGTTCCTCACCAGTCCAACTCCATCCGGTATGTAGGCAGCAGTGTCAGCCGTTCCGATATTACCGTAGGCGATGTTATCGTCTATGACTTAAAGGGCGGTGACGGCGTGGCCGATCACGTAGCGATCTATGTTGGCGGCGGCCAGGTGATCCACGCTTCTTCCAGCCGCGATGCGGTGGTATATGGAAGCCTGGATATGGGTACGATCCTGACGATCCGGAGATTTATCGGATAAGAAAGACATTACGAGCAATACCAAGCCATAACTGAAGAAGATGACACAGAGGGAAGGTCTCCTCTGTGTCATCTTTTTTATTTGGTGCTATACTGAAGAAAGTAATGAAAACTTTTTGAGGAGGATAAGAGTATGATTATTAATCTGATTATTGGTCTGGCAATTGGTGGTCTGGCCGGTTTTGTGGCAGGCAAGATCATGAATTCGAATACAGGAAGCATCCTGATGAACATTATCCTGGGTGTGGTCGGCGGTTTCGTAGCCGGCTTGATCTTCGGTCTTCTGGGACTGGGCGCCGGCGGATATATTGGTACTTTCGTAGTATCTACAGTAGGTGCCTGCGGACTGATCTATCTTTGGAAGAACGTGCTGAAGAAATAAGGCACTTTAACAAAGCGTAAAAAAAATACTCCTTTTGACCCGGACATTTTTGCATCGCAAAAACCCGTCACAAGGAGTATTTCTTTTTGTTTAAAGCGCAGGGCAGGGAGCGAAAGAGGGAGTGGAGGACGGAGTATTTTAAGTTTTAAAAAAGGGTGTTGACTTATAGTTTCAGCGTTGTATAATGAAGATAGTCAAAGAAAGTCAAAGTCAAATCAGAATTTGACAAATTAAGCAGAAAGAAGTGAGGGATCTATGGCCAGACTGGTGGATGTAATCGAGATGATGATCAAAGAGATGCTGGATGAGAATAACGGCGCCGCTGTGATCAACCGCAGTGATCTGGCGGAGCGGGTGAATTGTGTACCTTCACAGATCACCTACGTGATCTCGACCCGTTTTACCAACGGGCAGGGCTATATCGTCGAAAGCCGGCGGGGCGGCGGCGGTCAGATCCGGATCTCGCGGGTACAGCGGATGCCGGAGACCAATTACCTGATGCACACCATTAATTCACTGGGCGATACCCTTTCCCAGCAGCAGGCGGAGATATTCCTTCTGAATTTTATCGATTACGGTGTGATGGATCAAAGTACCGCGCGGCTCATTAAGGCCGCCATATCGGATAAAGCCCTATCCGGGATCGATGCGGATAAGAAGGCAGCGGTCAGAATGGATATCTTTAAAAATATGCTGATCAGCCTGATCACGAAATAGACGCCGGATGAAAAGGACGGACGAAGAAAGGAGAGAACCGGAAAAGATTTCCGGAAGACATAGGGAGGCATAAGATGAAGTGTCAACGTTGTAAGGAAAGAGAAGCGAATGTAAAGATCATGAAGCAGTCGACGGGAAAGGCCCCGCAGATGATCATGCTCTGTGACGAGTGCGCCAGAGAGCTGGGGATCACCTTGCCGGGCACACTGAAAGGCGGACTTTTCGGCAGCATGGGAAGTGCCCTGGATGAGGGCCTGGCCAAACTTACGAACCCGCTTGACATGATTGCCAGTGCTTTTTCCGCACCATTCGGATTAGGATTAGAGGGAATGCTGGATGACGGTCAGGAGAATGTGACCTGCCCGACCTGCGGCATCACCCAGAACCAGTTTGCCAAGAACGGTTTCTTAGGATGCCCGGACTGCTATAAGGTCTTTTCCATGTGGATCGACCCGATGTTCCAGAGAACCCAGATGGGCGTGAAGCATCAGGGAAGAAAGCCGGGAAATGCCGGAAATATCGAGCCGGCAGCCGGAAAGGAAGAAGGAGATACCACGATCAAGCAGGTGGAGACCGTTGCGGACACGCTGGTGGACCTTCCGAAAGAAGAGAAAGAAAAGAGACTGAAGATCCTGGAAAAAGAAAAACTTCTGGAGGAAGCAGTCAAGAAAGAAGAATATCTGGAAGCGGCCAAGATCCGTGATGAGATCCAGAAACTGAAGGAAGAGGAGGGCGAAAAATGAGCTGGTATTTAGAAGCCGGAAACGATAGTGATATCGTTCTTTCCAGCCGGATCCGACTGGCGAGAAACTTAAGCGGCATGCCTTTCCCGAACCGGATGAACGATGAGCAGCGGACGAAGGCGCTGGAGCAGATCTCCGAGGTCCTCACCAAGATGCCCGGAAACGTGCTGATGCGGATGGATATTTCTCCGCTCCCGATGATCGACCGTCAGGCCCTGATCGAAAAGCACCTGATCTCTGAAGAACTGGCCAAAGGCCAGGCCGGGCAGAGTGCATTTATTTCCCGGGATGAGAATTTCAGTGTTATGATCAATGAAGAGGATCACATCCGGATCCAGGTCATGGCACCGGGTTTTGCACTGGAGAACACCTATAAGCAGGCCGAGGAACTGGCTCTTTATCTGGAGCAGAATCTGCCGGTCGCTTTTTCGGAGAAATACGGATTCCTGACGGCGTATCCCAGTAATACGGGAACCGGACTCCGTGCATCGGTCATGGTGCATTTACCGGTGATCGCCGCAAGCGGAAAGATCGCGAATGTGTTTGATTCGCTGGAAAAAGCGGGCTATACGGTCCGGGGCGTATATGGAGAGAAGAGCCGCCCGGCAGGGAATATCTTCCAGATCTCCAACACGATCACCCTGGGTATTTCGGAGAATAAGATCCTTCAGAATTTTACCAAGATGATCAATGAGGTCATCGCGCTGGAAAGAAAACTCCGAAAGGAGCATTACGAGAAAAATAAGGACCGGCTGGAAGATAAGATCTACCGTTCTATGGGAGAACTGGCCTATGCCCGGTTCCTGCCGGAGAACGAGGCCATGAACCGCCTAAGCGATCTTCGTTTGGGTGTGGCCTGCGGGTTCTTAAAAGATGTGGATGAAAGGCAGCTGATGCTTCTTCTGAATACGATCGGTCAGGCTTCGGTGCAGAAACGCTGCGGCGAGGCGCTGGATTTGAAAGAAAGGGACCGGAAAAGGGCCGAATTCGTAAGAGAAGTACTGCTGAAGAAAAAAGAAACGAAACAAGGAGGAAGTGACGTATGAATATATCCAGAAGAACAATGGAAATGCTGTCCCGTGC
>CADBGD010000018.1 GCA_902794115.1 Oscillospiraceae bacterium | reverse complement strand
TTGAGTGCGAAGGACATCTGGGTCTGACATCGCTCGAATACAGGGAACAAGTTGAATCCAGGAAACAGGAGATCCTGGACTTTTGTAAGAGCATTTGACACTTAAGGTATTAGTAAGAATAATCAACAGAATTCTGAAAGAGGGGAAAAAGGATGAGTAAAAATATCATTGAGATATCTGATTCTGAAAAGCTTGTGCTTTTTGAGTTCCTGAACCGCATAATCAAAGATAAATACGATGAACTGTCAGGAGATCTGTTCGAAGATATTTCTGAGGAGTATGTATTAAGCACAATACTTTGTCAGCTGGAAAAGACTATGACAGAACCGCTTAATCCGGATTATAAAGAGTTGCTGTTAAAAGCCAGAGAAGATGTCAGAAATCACTACTGATGTTTTTATAATGGTTAGACTCGATAATCCGGAAGTTAATGAACTATCGGAAAATGAAATTTGAGGTCGAATGATATGAAGTGTGAATTTTTATCAGAACATAACCTTGCCCTTCTGTTTGATTTTGTTGATGATCAGAATACAAAATACAATGAGGATACGCTGAAAGCATTTTTGAGCGAAAAGAACGCTTTTGGTTACATTGCAGAAGACAACGGGAAAGCTGTTGGATTTGCATATGGTTATGTATTGAATGAACCCGATGGACGAAAGACTTATTATCTGCACGCAATCGATATTATGGCCGGTTATCAGAATCTTGGTTACGGAACGGAATTGGTCAGATATGTGTATGCGCATTCAAAAAGCCTGGGTTGCCGCAAAATGTTTTTGCTGACAAACACCGGCAACGTGTCTGCGTGCAGATGCTATGAAAAGGCAGGCGGAACGAGTGCTGCTGCCGACGTCATCATGTATGAATACAAGAAATGAATCTCATGTTGGATAGAAAATGATCCGATCGTCGTTTTCATTCTGACCTTTATTTTGACAGACAGAAATATGGCTAGTATCATTAAGGACGGATAGAAAGTAATTCTTATCAGGGACTGGTCTTCGGATCTGGTCCCGTCGAGGGCGGGAACTACTCCCGTCAATTTTTTATGGATACGAAAGTAATGAAAAAGAACCTGAAAACTGGAGCTAAAACAAGATGCTGATAGACTTCCACACACATACTTTCCCCGATGAACTGGCAAATAAGGTTATCCCGAAAATTGCCGGTGATGCGTCTATCCGATATTATACAGAGGCTACGAATGCATCACTTTTGGAATCAATGGACAGGGCTAATGTTGACATGAGCGTTATTTTACCTGTTGTAACTAAGCCTTCACAGTGTGAAACGATAAACAAAGTGGCTAAGGATGTAAATGACAGGTATTTACCGCGGCTTTTGTCTTTTGGAGGGATTCATCCTGATAATGAAGATTACAGGGAAATTCTGAAAGATCTGGCAGAATCGGGTATAAAGGGGATCAAGCTGCACCCACTGTATCAGGGAGTCGCTATAGACGATATAAGGAATCTGAGGATAATCGATTGTGCTTGTGAACTCGGATTGATCGTGGTGATCCATGCAGGAAAGGATTTAAGCTTTCCCGGAGATTTCGCTGATCCTGTCAGGATTAGCAGGATGCTTGATGAAGTTCAACCCGAAAAGATGGTACTTGCACACATGGGATCGTATGCACGCTGGGAGGAAGTATACAAGCTGTTATGTGGTAGAGGCGCATATCTGGACACCTCGTTTTCCCTGAATCCTATACGCCCCTTAAATGATACCCCAGAGGGCTGGGACAGCCTTGCAGCCAATCCGCTGCTTGTTCCTCCGCTTAGCCGGGAATTGTTTAGGAAAATGGTTGAAAAGAATGGCGTGGATCATATGCTGTTTGCCAGCGACAGTCCATGGGGCGATCAAAAGGAAACTTTTGAACTGGTGGATGAATGCTTGGATGAATCCGAGAAGAAAGCCGTTTATTACAGCAATGCACTTCGTCTGCTTGAACTGCCGGATAGCATCTTTTGATTTTTCAGCATTGTTTTTATGTTTAGGATTCAATTAAGGTTGAGGGGGCATAATAAAGTCATAAAAGCAATAAATTAATATGAGGTCGGTGGCGTAAAATGGTTGTGGAGTTAAATGATACATCTAAGGTGAAAGATTTATTTGCTGGTTGGCAGGAAACATTGATCTATTCTTGTCTTCAAAAGGTTATGGGAAGGATTTATGTTACAGATCCCGACGAGCCGGTATCTGCTTTTGCATATGTAGGTTGTTTTGGCTTTGTGGCAGGACAGCCGAACCGGGAACTCTTAGAGAACAAGCCGGATGGCTTTGCGATTATAACTCCTCAGAACGAAGCGTGGGCTGCTCTGATAGAAGAGGTATATTCCAATGTCAGGAAAGTAACGAGATATGCTATCAGGAAGGATACCCAATTTGATACAGCAGCTTTGCAAAAGAACATGGACATGCTTCCCAATGGGTATGAGATAAAAGAAATAGATTCAGATCTCTATGACAAATGTATGGAAGAACCTGTGACAAGGGATTTTGTTTCTTCTTTTGCGAATAAGAAACAGTATCTTGACCTTGGCCGGGGAATAGTCATTTTGAAGGATGATAAAATTGTATCCGGTGCATCCTCTTATACCAGATACAAAGAAGGAATAGAAATAGAAGTCGATACTGTTGAATCTGAAAGAAGAAATCATCTTGCAACAATTGCTTGCTCAGCACTTATTCTCAGGTGTCTGAAAGAAAATCTGTATCCAAGTTGGGATGCACAAAATATGAACTCCGTTCGCCTGGCTGAAAAACTTGGTTATGAGTTTGATCATGAGTATATAGCTTACGAAGTGGACAGGACGTGAAAGGATATCTAAGATATGGATTCTATTACATACATTTCTTTAAGAGAAAAACCGGAATTGAAAGAAACTGCTGCGGAGTGGTTCCATAACAATTGGGGTGTGCCTAAGGAGGCATATTTGAAATGCATGGATGATTATCTGAATGCAGATACTGAATACGGATGGTATCTTTGTCTTGATGGTGACAGGATAGTCGCCGGATTAGGTGTAATAGAGAATGATTTCCACGACAGGAAAGATCTTAAACCCAATGTATGTGCCGTCTGGACTGATGAAGGGTATCGTAACATGGGAATCGCCGGTAGACTTTTGAATCTGGTTGTGGAGGACATGCGGTCAAAGGGGATAACTCCGCTTTATCTGGTTACTGACCACGTTGGGTTTTACGAGCGGTATGGCTGGGAGTTCCTGTGTATGGCACAGGGGGACGGAGAGCCCGAGATGACAAGGGTTTATACACATGAGTAACATACACCAACAGAGAACGATATCTGCTGGAGCAGACTATGATAAAATGAGATAGTGGTCGATAAGAAATGAATCATGATGTAGAGGTGCAGAAATGTTATTTGTTATAGATGACGAGATATATGCTAAAACCCATTATTGCCTATATGAACCGTTGAATGATATCAAGTTTTACTTTGATTATGCAGATTGTCGTTTGTGGGATGCAGCTGACATTAAAAATGCTGAAGGTATGGTCCCGTTTATTCGGATAAGAGAAGTAGATGTTATGAGAGCATATATAGGATCACTGAATAATCGAAACCTGTCTTCAATATTCGATCCGCTTCCCGATAAAGAAGCTTGGAGTAAATTTTGGGTATATTTTGATGATGACGGCATAGAGTCAGAGCGCTGGGGTAAATTTGAACGTAACTACAGGATCGAACGTTTAGTTGAATGGTGCAAGGAGAATGGAATCGCATATAAGCTGGATTTATGAAAAAGCACTTTGTCGCTACATGAAACAGCGATGAAGAGTATGACCGGACAGAAATCAAAAGAAACGTAAAATGCCTGAAAACACAGGGTTGCAACCACAGGTTGACAAAGTTCAAGCTACAGCTGGTGGTTTTGTTAAGGAGGATTTTGCTAGTCTTGAGACAACAAAACCTTGGAGGTGAACGAAATGACAATTGCAGATCGAATCCAGAGCCTTAGAAAGTCAAAAGGTATGTCTCAGGAAGAACTGGCGGACAGAATCGGCGTATCCCGTCAGGCCGTTTCGAAGTGGGAAAGTGAACAGGCGACTCCCGATCTTGAAAAGGTCGTGATCATGAGTGAGATTTTCGAAGTAACTACAGATTATCTTCTTAAAGGGATCGAACCGGTCAAGGCGGATGAGCATAAGACCATGGCCGATGTGATCGACCAGAAAGTACTTACCGAAAAGAACGGCAAGCGCATGAAGACCGCGCTGAAGTGGTTCCTGATCGGTGCCGGCGCATTGCTGGCCATAGATCTGATCTCGATGATCATATATTTCATCGTGAACGGATTCCCCGGATAATTCCCATATAAAAACTTAAATCTGAACTGTACGAAAGTCCGCTTTGTGACCGGACCTTCTATTACTGCGCTCAAAAAGGAGTATTCCCATGAACAGAATAAAAGAACTAATTAGAAATATCAGCCCGTTTAACAACCGTACCGACATGCCGAAGATCCTTTATATCATCAAGGTGATCCTGATCTTCTGGGCATTTAAATTCGGGGCGGAACTGATCGGTGAAGGGCTTGTGATCGCACTTCACTTTGCCTGTGGGAAGAACCCGCTGAAAGGTGAAATGTTCAGCAATAACACGATCACTCTGATTACTTATTTCGGCTACGGCATCATGATCGGTATCATAGTGCTTTTCTGGAAACTGTTTCAGAAGAAAGGACTGAAAGAACTCGGATTTGTAAAGCCGGCGGCGAGTTATTTTGCCGGAGTATTGGCGGGCATGGTCCTTCTTTTGATCTCCGTGGCGGCCATTACTCTCACGGGAGCGATCGAGTATAACGGCGTATTCGGTAACATCGACTATAGGATGGTGGCAGGCATGTTTATCTGCTTTGTTCTTCAGGGCGCACTGGAAGAGATCCTCTGCAGAGGTATTGTCCAGCAGCTTCTTCAGAAAAAGACCTCCGTCCCTTCTGCGATCTTCGTAAGTGCAGTCCTTTTTACTATCCCGCACCTCTCGAGCATGGACTTCGGAAACCCTGCTATTGCTTCGATTGCGGTCGTCAATCTTTTCCTGGTTTCGCTGATCTTCTCGCTTCTGACTCTTCGCTTTAAGAGCATCTGGGCAGCCTGCGGCATGCACTCGATCTGGAATTATATACTGTACAGCATATTAGGACTCAACCTGAGCGGAAATGGTGAGATCGTCTCTTCTATCTTTGACATGAGATCTACAGGAAGCAGCATCTTAAACGGCGGCGTGTATGGAATCGAAGCAAGCATTATCACTACAGCAGTATTAGGAACCGCAGCCGCTTTATTGCTTGTGAGCTATTGCAGTGTTTCGCGCTTCAGCTCGAGTGCAGCCAGACTTAAGGGACGGACCTTATCCTGAAGGAGCGAGATACTTCTAGATGGCAGTTTGTCGGTAAGCGGAATCGGGAAGACCTTCTTCCGTTCAATAGATGACATGGCCAGTTCTTTCGGCACGAATCCGAGCCCCATACCATGTTCGACGATCGGAAGGATCTGGTCGGTCGTGGTGACTTCGATCGAAGGCTTAAGGGTAATGCCGGCTTTTAGGAAAAGGTCGGTAAGATACTGGAAAGATGTCGAGTCATGGCTCTGGGTAATGAGCGGATACTGAGAGATATCCTCGAGGGAATGCTTGCGTCTGGAAAGGGACCGGTACGGTTCGCCGCCGATGAGGATCTCCTGGAAAGATTTGACGTGGGTGGCTTCGAGCGAATCGGAGACCTTAAGGGGTGATGAGATGACAGCGAGGTCCACAAGGCC
The DNA here is from genome assembly GCA_902794115.1 of Oscillospiraceae bacterium. Classification (GTDB taxonomy): domain Bacteria; phylum Bacillota; class Clostridia; order Saccharofermentanales; family Saccharofermentanaceae; genus Scatonaster. Next base: position 20,217 of record CADBGD010000018.1, on the reverse strand, counting down.
CTGTTCAAGTGCTCTCACACCTTGGGGAGTCGAATGGTTATATACGCGGATCCGGATACCGGGATGCTTGGCTTTGAAGCTCTGAAGGATCGGGAGCATGAGGACATGAAGTGCGATCTCACTGATGGAGACAGAGACACTTCCGCTTTGAAGGAGCCGGTCGGACCGGATCTCGTCCTCTCCTTTTTCGATCTGCTGATATGCCGATTCTATATGCGCGAAAAGCCTTTCGCCTTCCGGAGTCAGGGTCACGCCTTTTTGGGACCGGACGAAAAGACGGCATCCCAGGTCGGACTCGAGCATGTTGATCACGCGGGTGATATTCGGCTGGTTGTTGTGAAGAAAGCGGGCGGCCTGCGTGAAACTCCCGTGCTTTCCGACAAAGTAGAAGATCTTATAGTATTCCCAGTTGCTGTTCATTCATTGCCTCATATAAATTTCATATGACTGATATATGAAATATACTTTTTACATATATCTGCACATGCATTATAATCTAATTGAAAAATAAAAATCAAGGAGGACTGCATTATGGCACGTTTCACATTACCTCGCGATATTTATCACGGCAAAGGCGCACTTGAGGCACTGAAGAACTTCAAGGGAAAGAAGGCAATGATCTGCGTCGGAGGCGGTTCCATGAAGCGCTTCGGATTCCTCGATAAGGCAGAGAGCTATCTGAAAGAAGCAGGCATGGAAGTTGAGATCTTTGACGGTATCGAGCCGGATCCGTCTGTTGAGACGGTCATGAAGGGTGCAGATGCAATGCTGAAGTTCGAACCGGACTGGATCGTAGCCATCGGCGGCGGTTCTCCTATTGATGCAGCGAAGGCTATGTGGATCAAGTATGAGTATCCGGATTGCACCTTCGAAGATATGTGTAAGGTATTCGGTATTCCGGAGCTTCGTAAGAAGGCACACTTCTGCGCGGTTTCCTCCACATCGGGTACAGCTACCGAAGTTACTGCTTTCTCGATCATCACCGATTATTCCAAGGGTATCAAGTATCCGATCGCGGACTTTGAGATCACACCTGACGTGGCGATCGTAGATCCGGAACTTGCCGAGACCATGCCGAAGAAACTCGTTGCCCACACAGGTATGGATGCGATGACACACGCAGTAGAAGCATACGTTTCCACCGCCAACTGTGACTACACAGATCCGCTTGCGATCCACGCCATCGAGATGATCATGAAGGATCTCGTTGCTTCCTATAACGGTGACATGGCGGCAAGAGACAGAATGCATAATGCACAGTGCCTGGCCGGTATGGCATTCTCCAATGCACTCCTTGGTATCGTTCACTCCATGGCACATAAGACCGGTGCTGCTTTTGCAGATTACGGTGCACATATCATCCACGGCGCGGCAAACGCGATGTACCTGCCGAAGGTAATTGCTTTTAATGCAAAGGATGAGACAGCGAAGAAGCGTTACGGCGTGATCGTGGACTACATGGGTATCGCTGATAAGAATGCTTCCGATGACGATAAGGTAAAAGCGCTTATCGCTTACCTTAGAAAGATGAACGATGATCTCAATATTCCTCACGGCATCGGCACCTATGGTGCGGACAGTTATCCGGCAGAGAAGGGATTTGTACCGGAGGAAGTATTCCTGGAAAGACTTCACGACATCGCCGTCAATGCAATCGCAGATGCATGCACCGGATCGAACCCGCGTCAGCCTTCTGTCGAAGAGATGGAGAAGCTCCTGAAGTGCTGCTACTACGATACAGAAGTAGATTTCTGATCCTGATATCACCCAAATACATTTGGATAGGAGCCATCTCGTATGAGATGGCTTTTATTCTTTTTCTGCGGGAAGTGAAGTTTAGCGGAACATGGTGGAATCATACATATGTGGGGAAGTCACAATTCATGGTATAATAAATCTGCTTTAGCACAGATAGAATCAGGGCGGCATGCATGGATCGGACGCGGAGGAAAACCATATGAACCGGCGGATAGCGGTCTTTACCAATGGATACAGTAATGAATTCATTGAGCAGGTGATTACCGGTTTGCAAAACAGAGCCAAAGAAGAGGGCGTGGACATTTTTGTGTTCGTTACTTTTTGCACGGCCAATGATCATGAATTGCAGAATAAATGCCAGCTGAACCTTTTTCATCTTCCGGACCCGAGAGATTTTGACGGGGCTATCATGCTGACGAATACTTTCAATTTTCCGGATGAGCAGGAGCGTGTCTGTGCCCGTTTCCAGAGGGCAGGAGTGCCGATGATCTCTCTTGAAGTGGATGTTCCCGGCATGTCCTGTGTAAAGTCCGAGAACTACAAAGGCGTGCGGGAACTGGCGGTCCATCTGATCGAACATCACCATGCTAAAAAGTTTATTTATGTGAACGGGATCGAGGGAAACGTGGAGAACCGGATCCGCCGGCAGGCGCTGCTGGATGTGCTGAACGAACATGGGATGGAACTTACTGCGGAATTCCAATGCGACTTTGGATTTTATACGGCTTTCCTTCAGATGAATAATTATCTGGATGCGGGAAATGCACTTCCTGATGCCATTGTCTGCGCCAATGATAATATGGCGCTGGGAATCAATTCCGCTTTGAATGAAAGAGGATATAGCGTTCCGGAAGACGTTCTTCTGACCGGTTTTGATATGACGCAGATCGGACAGCATACTTTCCCGCTTCTGGCTTCGGTATCCCGCGGATGGGAAAAGTTCGGGGAAGTGGCCTATGCCAAACTGAAGTACCAGATCCAGAATCCGGGAAAGGTTTATACCGAAGAGTGCCATTCGTATTTTGTCCCTTCGGAAAGCTGCGGATGCCCGGCTTCCGAGGAAGCGGTGAAGAGCCGTTTTGACGCTGTCCGGAATTCGTATTATGCCACGCTGAAACAGAATATGATGGACATCTTTTTCCGGAGACTTCAGATTCCGTTATCCATGGCTACCAGTAAAGAAGACTACATAGAAAAAGGCATGAAAGATAACCCGGATCTGCCTCTGCTGGGACCGGATTACTGCCTTTGCACCGAGCCGGAATTCTTTGAGGTGGATGACGAAAAATACCCCAAGCGCATCCGTGGATACAGTTCGAATATGGATATCCTGTATGAACTGCGCGACGGGAAAAGAATGCCGCTCCGCCATTTTGATTCGAAAGAACTGTATCCGGATTATGTACATGAAAAGGGTGAGTCCAATCTGTACATTTTTGCCCCGCTGAACTATCTGCATTTCATTGCCGGATTTGTGGCGATCAAGAACTCGCCGGAACTTCTGTACACGCTTGAACTGGGTAAGTTCTGCATGAATATGAATGCGCAGCTGTTCAGCATGCGGCGCCACATCTTTTCCAAACGGGACAATGATGAACTGAAACGGATCTACATGACAGATGCCCTTACCGGTATGTATAACCGCACAGGATGCAATAAAGTGCTGTATGAGTTTATTGCTTCCCGGAAGGCGGAGAATAAAAGGTCCATACTGGTGTTTGCCGATATCGACAGAATGAAAACCATCAATGATGTATATGGCCACCTGAACGGAGACTTTGCCATCAAGGCAACGGCAGAGGCATTTCAGAAGCATTCGCCGAAGGACTGGCTGTTCGGAAGATATGGCGGAGATGAATTTATCGGTGTCGGTTCTTATCCGGAATCGGAGAATATGGAAGACCTGATCAAGCGCATATCCGAGGCGATGAGTGAAGAATTTGCGTCCTTGAACCTTGCCTTTATTCTCCATGCCAGCATCGGCTATGCGGTCATTGAACCTGACGAGGAGGCTTCCATCGAAGAGTATATCGACCGTGCGGATAAGTATATGTATGTGGAGAAAGAAAAATACCACGAGTATATTGATTCCCTTGAACAAAAACAAGTAGACTAAGAAAGCAGGAAAAAACATGTGCTTAATCTGTGACCGTATTGAGATGATCAAGAACGGGACAAACCCGTATTTTGTAAAAGAACTTTCGACCGGCTATGTGGTGATCGGAGATAACCAGCATTTCTATGGATATGCGTTATTCCTCTATAAGAACCACAAGTATACGGAACTTTATCAGATGGATATGAAGGAGCGCCTGGTCTTCATGAAGGAAAAACTCCGGAAAGAACTGGATGCGGTACTTCAGGAATCTTCTGAATGAGTGTGATATGCATTTCAAGGAGGAAACGAAAATGGATTGGGATCAGGCAGAAAAAATATTTATTGTGACCGGCGCTTCGTCCGGTATCGGCAGAAGCTGCGTGGAGCAGCTGATCCGGTCCGGGGCTTTCGTCATCGGAATCGATGCCAAAGAAAGTGACTTTACGGCTCCGCGGTATACCCATTATGCTGCCGGCGTTACTGATGAAAAAGAGATCTCCAGGGTGGTAAGTGAGGTCGAAGAAAAGTACGGAAAGATCGACGGACTTGTGAATGCCGCCGGAATCTGGGGAAACAGTAAACCCTTCTATGAGACCGAAACATCGGACTGGGAGAGGATCCTTTCCGTAAATCTTACGGGCACCTATATCGTTTCCAAATATGTATCCAAAGTCATGATCCCGAAGCAGAAAGGAAAGATCGTCAATATCAGCTGCCTGCGGGCGGGGATCTTTCGAAATAACATGACGGATTATGCGGCATCGAAAGGCGGCATTGTTGCCCTGACTTCGGCCATGGCACTGGATCTGGCGCCTTTTCATATTCAGGTAAATTCCGTGGCACCGGGATTTACGTATACCGGCATGACAAAGAATTCCTTCGATAACGAAGAAGTCAGAAAGCAGTCCGAAGCTTTGATCCCGGAAGGGCGGCTCGGGCAGCCGGAGGACATTTCCAATGTGGTGATGTTCCTTCTGTCGGATCTTTCGGATTACATGACCGGTACAAATGTGTATGCGGATGGTGGTTACCACATCCAGAAATAAAAATACATCGGAACAAGGAGAGAAAAACACATGAAGTACGTCATTATGTCAGGCAGGTTCGAAAGCGGAAACGAAGAACAGCAGCAAGGGTATAAGATGCTTTTCGGGGCAGAGAATATCCAGTATTTCTTCGATCTGTATTTTCACTGGTACAATCTCGTTCACGAAATGGGACACTGTATCGTGGAAAAGCAGGGCGCGAAATTCACGAAAGTGGATGAGGAGATGTATGTCAATTCACTTGCGGTAGCTTACTATCGATTTATGGGCGAAGACGAAAGACTGGGGCAGCTTTCCGACCGGCTGACAAACATTCTGAATCAGGTGCCGGCGCCGATGCCGGAGGGCGAGGATTTCGTATCTTTCTACACACGGATATGGAACACCGAAGCGATCAACAATGTCATGATCTACGGGTACTTCCAGCTTCGAAGCGTACTGGAAGCATTGAAGAAAGAAAAGACTTTGGCATCGGTCTTAAAAGAGATCGGTGTCGATATCCATGAGCCGGGTGATCTCGAAAAATGCACGGCTGAGATCAAATCCGAAAATGCAGTGCATTTCCTGGAGACGGCTAGAAAGAATCTGATCGCGATGGGAGTCGGGGTGCCGGAGATCCGTCTGGAACTTCTCGACGATCCGATGGTCCAGTGTGCCCGCGAGGAGTGAGAATTCATATCTCTCTGTGTTACAATCAAATCAATACAAGGAACGGAGGCGATGAATATGGGAAAAACGATTACGTTAGCAGAACTGAAGCCGGGTGACATTGTTCTTTTTTCGGTACCGAAAAAGAGCTGGGAATCATGGCTGATCGCATTCTTTACCAAATCCAAGGTCAGCCATACGGGTATGGTAAATAAGAATCCGGGATACATCCTTCAGGAAATTCCGGAACACGCCACTTCGCTGGCAATTCCGGCATCGGGAACGAGAACTCTTTATATCCGTCGTCTGAAGTCGGCACCGGACACATCGAAAGTGGCAGAGATTGCCCAGAAGTATGTGGATGAGGAACTTCCGTATCCGATGTCGAATCTGGCATTTCTGGGACTGTATATTCTGGCATCGGATTTCATGCCGAATAACGCGACAGGAAAACTGATCGAGTGTGTCTTAAAGACAGCGGCCTTTGCCGTCATGGAATTCGTCAACAAAAAACTCCATCCCGGAACAGAAGTTCCGCCGATGGTCTGCTCGCAGTTTGCGGCTGCCTGCTACGATGAAGCGGCGCTGAAGTATGGTCCGGAATATAAGATCCATTACAACGATGATGTCTCGTCGGTAAAGAGTCTGCTTCACAAGATCATCGAACAGCTGGAAGGAGAGGATAAGACCTATTCTCTGGAAAATGAACCGGCTCCGCTTTTGGGTGCGGCCAACGGGACAAATGATTCCGAGTTCTACTGTGAACAGCTGGCAAAAGAGATCCAGAACCAGGAAAAGACTCCGGTTCTGACAGCGGAAAGGAGCATTTCAGACAGCCTGATCGCTTCTTTCTATCAGTATGGAAAGGGACTTCTGAAACTGTTCGGAGACAAGACAGATTATCCGGATAAGAAGGAGGCCACGGCAGAGGAGATCAAGAAGGTGCTGGAGGAACTGCTCCGCATTCAGGAAGCGTTCGTTACTCCGGGAGATCTTCTTTCCAATACCACCAATCTGGAAGATATGGGTATCCTGACTTATACAGATGATGAGAGAAAGAAGTACGTGGATCCGAAAGACCTGTAAGTCCGGGTTCCTGCTTTAAAAAGAATAATGTGAATAAAGAAAGTGGCTGTGAAGACCCGGAGACATATTCGGGGATTCACAGCCCTTTTCTTTTGTGTGGCTCCGTCATAAGAAAGATTTATCAAAATACCTATTGACACAGTAGGTAAATGCGTGCATAATACCTACTAATCAGATAGGTAAAAAGGAGCATATGCTATGAAGCAGATATATATGGACAATGCAGCAACAACGAAAGTGGCGCCGGAAGTATTCGACGCGATGCTTCCGTTCTTCTGCGAACAATATGGCAATCCTTCCAGCGCGTACCGGTTCTCCGGCCAGATCGCGGACAAGGTTGCGGAAGCAAGAAAGACGATCGCGGATGCCATCGGTGCCAGCGACAGAGAGATCTTCTTTACTTCCGGCGGAAGCGAGTCGGATAACTGGGCCATTAAAGGCATTGCCGATGCGCTTTCTTCGAAAGGAAATCACATTATCACGAGTAAAATTGAGCACCATGCGGTACTGCACACCTGTGAATTTCTGGAAAAACATGGATTTGAAGTGACGTATCTTCCTGTGGATGAGAAAGGAAGGATCAGTCTGGAAGAGCTGGAAAAGGCGATCCGTCCGACAACGATCCTGATCTCAATCATGTTTGCCAATAATGAGATCGGTACTATCGAGCCCGTAGCGGAGATCGGAAAAATCGCCCACGAGCACGGAGTTGTATTTCACACCGATGCGGTACAGGCATTCGGCCATGTTCCGATTTCGGTAAATGAACTGAATATCGACCTGATGTCGATCAGTGCCCATAAGATCCATGGTCCGAAGGGAACCGGTTTCCTGTATGTGCGTTCCGGGATCAAGCTTTCCAACCTGATCCACGGTGGTGCCCAGGAGCGGGGAAAGCGCGCCGGTACCACCAATGCCGCCGGCATCATCGGCCTTGCCAAAGCAACCGAACTGGCGCTGGCTTCCATGGATAAAGTACAGGCATACGAGAGTGCACTTCGGGATAAGCTGATCAAGCGTGTCCTGGAAGAGGTACCGTTTACAAGAGTCAATGGCGATCTGGAAAACAGACTGTCCAACAATGCGAATTTCTGCTTCCGGTTCGTGGAAGGAGAGTCACTTCTGATGCTTCTGGATCAGAAGGGGATCCTGGGATCCTCGGGATCGGCCTGCACATCCGGAAGCCTGGATCCGTCTCATGTACTTCTGGCCATCGGCCTTCCCCATGAGATCGCGCACGGTTCGCTGAGACTTACTTTGTCTACCGAAACCACAGAAGAAGACATTGATTATATCGTAGAAACACTTAAGCAGATCATTGAGAGACTTCGGAGCATGTCCCCGCTTTACGAAGACTTTGTCAAGAAGAATCAGGAGGCGTAAATGAGTCAGGTAACCGAGTATAGTGAAAAAGTAATGGATCATTTCTCCAATCCGAGAAATGTGGGTGAGATCGAGAATGCATCGGGTGTCGGCACAGTCGGCAATGCCAAGTGCGGCGACATCATGCGTATGTATCTGGATATCGATGAGAATCAGATCGTCCGGGATGCCAAGTTTAAGACCTTCGGATGCGGCGCGGCGATCGCGACAAGCTCCATGGCGACAGAACTTGTAAAAGGCAAAACCGTGGAAGAAGCTTTGAAGGTGACAAACAAGGCCGTAATGGAAGCGCTGGACGGACTTCCGCCGGTAAAGATCCACTGTTCACTTCTGGCGGAGCAGGCGATTCACGCGGCATTATGGGATTATGCCCAGAAGAACGGTATCACGGTGGAAGGTCTGACACCGCCGGTCAACGATATCGATGAGACGGAAGAATATTACGCCATGCAGGGCGACTGATATCCGAAAGGAGTTAGGCAGACGATGATTTCCACAAGAGGCCGGTATGCACTCCGGGTCATGATCGATATTGCGGCCAATCAGGGGGACGGACATGTTCCCATGAAGGATGTTGCGGAAAGACAGGGCCTATCGCTGAAGTATCTGGAACAGATCCTTCCGCCTTTGACCCGTCATGGACTTCTTGTCGGAATTCAGGGAAAAGGCGGCGGCTACCGCCTGACGCGCGATCCGAAAGATTACCGGATCGGCGAAGTCCTGCGCCTCACGGAAAAAGATCTGGAGCCGGTGGGGTGCCTAAAAGAAGGCGCTCCCGCCTGCGAAAGACGAAATATATGTAAGACAGTGGATTTTTGGCAAGGCTTAAATACGGTCGTCAACGATTACTTAGACAACCATACACTTCAAGATCTGATGTGATCTCTTCTTATAATCTGTTATCCTGCTGGAAAAGAAAATCCTGTTTAAATACCGGTGCGACGAAGCTAACCTGTACGGTTACGGAGATCGATAAGAATGTGTCAAGAATCAGGGCTAATGCACCTGCGTAAAGCAGTGGATGGAAGAAAATTCCTCCGATAAGTAAAGCCGTTCCGATCAATAACAGATATCGGAAATATGCAAAAAATGACACCAGAAAACAAGCCAGAGCACCTCTCAACCGATCCTTCATAACACCCTCCAAAATCCTTACTTTATAGTGCGAGCATCGAGTTATTTTTGTTCCTCTATTTCCATCTTAACACTCTTTTTTCGATTTTATGCAAGGCTTTTGAAGAATTTTGCAAGAATTTTTGTTACATTTGTCAACTGGACAGATTTCTGTCTTTTCCGGACGGCAAATGCAACTGTATTTTTATCTGATCCGGGTGACGGTTCCGGCTGCGCCATCGACAGTGACAACATCTCCTGTATGCAGTACCGTAGTAGCATTTCCGCAGCCCACAACGGCCGGAATACCGAACTCTCGGGCCACGATGGCCGCGTGGGAAAGAGGCGCGCCGATGTCTGTGACCACGGCGGAAACTTTCGGGAATACCAGGGTCCAACCGATATTCGTGGCGACGGTGACCAGGATCTCGCCTTCGTTTATTTCCTCGATATGATCCAGATCGGTAACGACACGTACGGTGCCGGTGACTTTTCCGGCGGCGCCGGGGAAGCCTTTGACGTCGGAATCAGAAGAAAGATCCTGCGTCGTTTCTTCCGAGAGGAAATAGTCTCCTCTACGGTTGGGTGAAGAGACCCATTCGTCCGGATCAAAAGGTCCGACGATGAGAGAAGGGAAGACCGGATAGGTAAGATAGCGGGTATAGGTCTCTTTTCTTCGGGAAATAAAGGAGAGGATCCCGTCTGAAACCGGCGGGATATTTTCGGACCCTGAAGCTTTCAAAAGATCGAACACCTCAAGATAGGTGAGCATGAAAACAGCATCTCCGATTCCCAGAAGTCTTCCTGCCTGACGGAGATATTCACGGAATACGCAGAAGATCCATACGCCCCGGCTGCGGATATCTTCACGGAAAGAGTTGGCCTTGGCAAACTTCTGTAACTGCTTTTCGATCCATTTTTTCTTACGGGGATATTTCTGCTGAAACTCCGAAAGCGCCTGATCGAAAGCTTCTTTTTGCGTCTTTTGCATCGCGTGCAGATCCACGCCGCTTTTCTGATGTTCCGCAAGCCGGCGGTCGAGGAAAGAAGGATCCTCATACGGGCGGGGCTCCATCAGCTCCATTTCACCGGCACAGCGGTGACCGCAGGTGTGAATATACTCTTCCCGGGTGATCTTTCCGGCGAGAATATCTTCGAGAAGAAGAAGGGGCTTCATGCTGTCCAGCACACCGACACCGCCTCCGCAAAGACGGTTCGCCATATCTTCCCCGGCGATCTTACTGATCTTTTTTCTCGTGCCGAAAAGAGGCACCATGGCAAGACCGCTTTCACCTAAAATAGCAGCCAGACCGTCATTGAGCTTCGGGATCAGAGTTTCTTCCCAATACTGGTAGAGCTGGTAAGGATGGTCGATCTTTTCGATCTCGGCCATGCATTTTCTGGAAAGGTCCGGAAGATCTTTGACCATCTGATGCTTCTCTTTTTTATTGAGCTTCGATTTATTCTTCGGAAAAAGAAGGGCTTTCAGATTTTTCAGAAATGCTTTTCTGTCAAATGGCGCAACCGGAACGGAGGTTCCCGGCGGGATATTTCCCACCAGATCCCGGATGGCCTCGAAGGCGGCTTTTTCCGATTTGCCGAAACTGATCAGCATGGAGCACATCACGGAAATATTCATATAGGTCTGGCCGTAAATGTTATCCAACCAGTCCGGAATACCGAGGAAGCGGTTGATCTTTTCCAGGACACTGAAGGTCATGGGAGAGACAGGCTTTAAAAAGATCTCGCCCACGTTGGTCCTGGTCAGCATCTTATACCCGGACCTGCTTCCGTTTATGGAATAATCCGCCATGGAAAGCCGCCGCAGCGTCGTGATGGGACGGGCCTGGAGGATATAGACTTTCTTTTCTGAGACAGCCCACTCGATATCCATGGGCACGCCATAGGAAAAACGGATCATCCGGCAATATTTCCAAAGTAGCTTTGCATAAGGACGAAGCGCGTCGGGCCCGTCATAGGAAAAGCGCAGAGAAGAGAGGCGGAATACTTCGGCATTTTCTGAACCGGACACCAGCTTCTCGCCTTCGCCGCAGACATAGTTTCCGATCATGGCATCTTCTTTTCCGGATAGGGGATCGGAAGTAAAGAGAACACCGGCATATTCCGGCTGAACGAATCGCTGGATCACCACGGCGATCTCCGATGCGCCGTCAGACATGGCGCGGGTATATTCTTCTACCCGGGAACTGTCGGAAGAAGCCGCCACTTTCTTTATGGCATCCGGGATATCGGATACTTTCACATTCGTGATGGTTTCGTACTGCCCGGCAAAAGAAGCCTCCCCGCCGTCCTCATTTCGGGCGGAGGAGCGGACGGCATAGGTCACACGGGGATCGAGCCGGGAAAGAAGATCCGCCAGTTCTTTTTCCGCACCGGAATTCAGTTCGCCACGGGAAAAGGCATCGGACAGGATCACGTAGCCTTCCGGGACACGGATCTTCCGAAGCTGAAGCATCCGGGCAAGCGAAGAAGCTTTGCCGCCGGCGGAGGGCCAAAGCTCTGAAGGTAATGTGGAAAGTGAATGAATATAGGTCATGGTTTTTTCCTTATCCGGCGGTCCTTTCTTATTCTGCAAGCAGCAGATCGACCCGCATGCCGATATAGTGTTTCAGTGCTTTTTCCTCATCCAGATCGATGCCGAAATCTCTTTTGATCTCATCTTTTCTATAGATCAGAAGCTGCATCATGGAAGAAAGCTCATAGGCGATCAGCTTACATTCTTCATCCGTTTTTCTTCCCTGATAGTGGGCTTTGACATAAGAATAGCTGAATGATTCTTTTCCCAGATCCCGCTTGAAAAGCACCATCGACGTGATGGCACGGGTGAATTTGTAGTTCGAGACGAGGCATCTGGCGACGAGAAAATGGATCTTTTTGAGGATCTCTTTGGGGGGCAGACCGGAGGAAAGGACTTTCGCGATTTCTTCTTCCTGCAGAAAAGAAAGGTACTCTTTCTGGAAGGTCGCATAGATCAGATTCTCACGTGAGCCGAAGCAGTAGTTGATCATGGCCGGCTGCACCTGCGCCCGGGACGCGATCTCGCGGGAAGTGACCTGCATGGGGTCCTCCCGGTTTTCCATAAGATGGAGTGTCGCTTCCATCAGTTTCTCTTTGGTATAGAGAAGCTTCTCGTCTTTATTCATGGCTGCCTCCTATTATTGAACGCGTTTAATAATAAAATACACAGCCCGGCTTCCATAGTCAAGAGGATTTTTCAAGTGCCGAAATTTTATGGTTTCTTTAGACTTTTCGAAAGACTTGTTAAGAGACTAAGTATAAAATAGTATCATCGAATACTATCTTGAAAGAATAGGAAGGAGAGGAAATGGGTTCTGTTCTGCAAACGTACTCCATCACCAAGCAGTATGGAAAAGTCACAGCCGTAGATCATGTCTCGATCCACCTGGATCAGGGAGACATTTACGGACTGATCGGCCGTAATGGCGCAGGTAAGACCACTTTGATGAAGATGGTCAGCGGAATCGCCCATCCGACTTCCGGTTCTTATGCTTTTTTCGAAGAAGAGGATAACCGGAAAACGGTTTCCCGGGTCGGCTGTATGATCGAGCAGCCGACATTCTATCCGGACTTGAGGGTGGAAGATAATCTTCGTTTTTACAATACACTTCTGGGTATCACCGATAGCCGGAATATTGATGAACTTCTTGAAATGGTCGATCTTCAGAAGATGCGGAAAAAGAAGACGAAGCAGCTGTCTCTTGGAATGAAACAGCGGCTGGGAATCGCCATCGCGCTGATCGGCTATCCGGATGTATTGATTCTGGATGAGCCTATAAACGGATTGGATCCGACCGGTATCGTCGAGGTCAGAAATCTTCTTTTGAAACTGAATAAGGAGCGGAACATGACGCTTCTGATCTCCTCTCATATTCTCGGGGAGCTTTCCCGTATGGCCACGAAATACGGCATTATCGATCAGGGTGTACTGGTGGAAGAACTGACTCACAGTGAACTTCTGGAAAGGACCCGGCAGGCAGTGCGGATCCTGTATTCTGACCCCAGGACCATCGCGGTCGAACTGGACGGGATGGGCATTTCTGACTATAAAGTGCTGCCGGACGGACAGATCATGGTGTACTGCGATCCGTCTCTTTGTGGAAAGATCAATGCCGGACTTGGAAAGAAAGGCATCTATGTAGACAGTATCAGTGTGGTCGGTCAGGATCTGGAGACATATTTTGTCGGAAAGATGGGCGGTGATGTGCATGAATAATGTGACCCGAAGTCAATCTTTCCGGATAAGCAAGAGCAGGACCTTCCGTATCATGATGATCTTTTCGGTCATTGGTGCGATCGCCGCGTGCATGACGGGTGTGGAGAATATAGAGGCGCAAGCAGGGACATTCAACGGATTTACGGCTTTGCATGTGGCGATGGACAGTGAATACATCTTTATGATCGTGGGCATATTCGCATCGATCATTTTTATGGGGGACTATTCTTCAGGAAGTATCCGCCAGATCATCGGAAAAGGAATTTCCCGGGAAAGATATGTTATAGGGACTCTTTCTTCTGTGACATTTTTTTCGCTGGTGCTTCTTTTCATCTCTGATTCGATCGCCTTCATCATGGGCACGGTTTTTGGAGAGGGAGTAGGGCATGTCCCGGCACAGGAATGGATCTGGCCGGTTGTGGCAAACCTGATCTTTGTTTTTATGTTTACTGCTTTTACCATGCTGGTGGTCTCAGTTTCCAGAAAGATCAGTGTCACACTCGTCATTGCGCTTCTGACCCCTACCTTCCTGGCCGGGATCTCAGATATAGTGAAGCATTACACCGATAGAAAATGGGGGATCGATCCGAGTTCACAGCTGACAAGAATCATGAAGCAGGATACGGCTTTCATTGACCGCCTGATCCCGTCTGTAGCCTACCTGGCAGTAGGATGCCTTTTCGTGTATTTAAGTATAATGACAGTCAGAAAGAGAGATTTATGATATGGCGAAGATACTGATCATCGAAGATAATATGGAGATCCATCAGATGGAGCAGGATCTTCTGGAAAAGAGCGGATATGAGACCGTGTCCGCCTATTCCGGAACCGAGGCCCTGCTTCGGGTGAAGATGGAGCATTTCGATCTGATCATTTTAGATCTGATGCTTCCCGGACTTTCGGGTGATGAAGTGCTTCAGAAGATCCGGGAAGAGAAGAAGACAGCGATCCTTTGCGTTACGGCAGTAGACTCGGTGGATTCGAAAGTCAAACTCATGAAACTGGGGGCCGATGATTATCTGGTAAAGCCTTTCCACTACGAGGAATTTCTGGTACGTGTCGAAGCGCTTTTGCGGCGGGCGGCATTAAATGATCCGGAAAAAACAGGCGGAGCAGAAGCAGGATCAGAGATCAAAGAGATATTGCATTTCCGGGATATCGAGATCCGGCCCGAGAGCCATGAGGCCCTGGTTTCGGGTACAGAACTGGAACTGACACGAAAGGAATATGAGATACTGGAGCTGATGATCCGCTACCCGCAGAAGGTATTTACGAAAGAAAACATTTTCGAGACCGTATGGGGTGAGCAGTATCTGCCGGAAGATAATTCCGTGAATGTGCATATCAGTAATATCCGAAGAAAACTTTCTGCTGCCGGCGGTGCGGATGATTATATTAAGACGGTCTGGGGCATCGGCTTTAAACTTTCGGAGGAAACGAAATGATTTATCTGGCAGCAGGTCTTTCTTTACTGTGCTTGATACTGGTGATCATGCTCATCCGGCTTAGGTTCGCGCTTCGGGATCTGTCCCGTCAGATCTCGGATCTTTCGACGAAGCAGACAAATCAATTGGTGAGAAATACTCACGGACAGAAGATGCTGAATCCTCTCATTAATTCGATCAATGATGAGATGCGCTCTCTTCGGGAAAGCATGATCCGTACGGAACGCACGGACCGGCAGATCCGGGAGAGCCTGACGGAGATCTCCCATGATCTTCGCACGCCGCTTACTGCGGCATCCGGCTATACCGGCATGCTGAAAAATATGGAACTGAGTGAAGAGGAAAAGATCCGCTATCTGAACGTGATCGAGGAGCGTTTCGAGACGTCACGGGAACTGGTGGATCAGCTTTTCTACTACACCCGGCTGGAGTCGGATTCCCTAGGATGGAACGAGGAGACGGTGGATATAAGGAAAGTGCTGTCTTCAGTTCTGGCCATGTACTATGGTGATTTCGAGAAGAAACATTTTGATGTGGATGTGCAGATCGAAGAAAAAGTCATGCCGGTACTGGGCGATGAAGATGCGGTCAAACGTATCTTTTCCAATATCCTTTCAAACGGCCTTTCTCATGGAGAAGGCGATTTCCGAATCACCCTTTCCGAGAGTTCCCGGGAGAACGGGTTTCTGTTTTCTTTTT
Source organism: Oscillospiraceae bacterium (assembly GCA_902794115.1). Taxonomy (GTDB): domain Bacteria; phylum Bacillota; class Clostridia; order Saccharofermentanales; family Saccharofermentanaceae; genus Scatonaster. The sequence continues at coordinate 4,686 of CADBGD010000018.1, read as the reverse complement.
CCAACCGGGCTACGGAGATCACCGAGGAAGAAGCCGCCCACCTTTTCGACCGCTTCTTTACGAAAGACACTGCCCGGAGCAGCAGCCATACCGGTCTTGGCCTGACTATTGCAAAGACACTTACGGAAAAAATGCATGGTCATTGTGAGGCGGAGATCCAGAAGAATATGCTGACTATTTCTATCTTCCTTCCGAAAACTACCGGAATTTTACACAAGGATTAAATGTGTATGTTTTTCCCGAATGTAGGTGGGAAATTTATAAAAAAAGGGAACAGGAAAAGATTTCGACGCGCCTCCGCAGGACCTTAGGTCCGAGGACCAGCGCAAGAAACTTTTCCTGTTCCTTTTATGATTACTCTTCTACAGAAACAGTTTTGATGTGAAGCTCATCCAGTTGCTTGTCGGTGACATAGCCCGGTGCATCCATCATGATGTCCTGAGCGTTCTTGTTCATCGGGAAAGGAATGATCTCACGGATGGATTCCTCACCGGCCAGAAGCATAACCATACGGTCCACACCCGGAGCGATACCGGCATGCGGCGGAGCACCATAGCAGAAGGCGTTGTACATAGCCGGGAACTTGGCCTTTACATCTTCTTCACCGAGGCGGACCATCTCGAAGGCTTTGATCATGATCTCCGGATCGTGGTTACGGACTGCACCGGAAGAAAGCTCGACACCGTTAACGACCAGGTCATACTGATCAGCGGTAATGGAGAGAGGATCCAGTTCGCCACGCTCAACCTTCAGGAGTGTTTCCATTCCGCCGGAAGGCATAGAGAAAGGATTGTGGCAGAATTCCAGCTCGCCGGACTCTTCACCGATCTCATACATCGGGAAGTCTACGATCCAGCAGAACGCATACTGCTCTTTATCCATGTGGCCCGGTACAGCAGCACCGAAGGTCTTTACGATCACACCGGCGGTCTTCTGGGCGGCGGAAAGCTTGCCGCAGGAAAGAACGACCAGATCACCCGGCTTTACACCCAGTGCGGATACGACGGCATCCTTGATCGGAGTGACGAACTTGGAGATACCACCGACGATCTCACCGTTCTCGTCCATTCTGAACCAGCATCCCTTGTTGCCGGCCTGGACTTCCACATCGGCCAGAGTCTTATCGATAAACTTTCTGGACTCCTTAAAGTCGGAGATGACGACTGCCTTAATGCGCACATCGGTATCGGCGCCGTCTTCTGTCTTGGAGGCAAACGGCGGGAAACCGCAATCCTTCAGAACTTCGGTTGCGTCCTGAACCGTCAGGTCGATACGAAGGTCCGGCTTATCGGTACCGTATTTTTCCATGGCCTCCAGATACGGAATGCGGACGAAAGGTGCGCCGGATGCACGGTTATAGGTGCCGTACTGGGCAAATACCGGCGGCAGCACATCTTCGATTACAGCGAAAACGTCTTCCTGGGTGGCAAAAGCCATTTCCATATCCAGCTGATAGAATTCTCCCGGAGATCTGTCGCCTCTGGCATCCTCATCACGGAAGCAGGGAGCGATCTGGAAATACCGGTCGAAACCGGAGGTCATCAGGAGCTGCTTGAACTGCTGCGGCGCCTGCGGAAGGGCATAGAACTTACCCGGGTGCTTTCTGGCCGGAACCAGGTAGTCACGGGCGCCTTCCGGAGAAGAGGCAGTCAGGATCGGGGTAGTGATCTCGAGGAAATCGTGATCCATCATGGCCTTACGCAGAGCAGCGACTACGTTGCAGCGCAGGATGATATTCTTCTTTACTTCCGGATTGCGAAGATCCAGATAGCGGTATTTCAGACGGGCATTCTCGTCCGCCTCGCGGGAATGGTTGATCTCGAAGGGCAGTTCGTTATAACGGCAGCGGCCCAGGATCTTAACCTCTTCCGGCACCACTTCGATGTCGCCGGTAGGAAGATTCGGGTTCTTGGAGGAACGCTCTCTGACCGTTCCGGTCACCTGGATCGTCGATTCCTTGTTGATCGCCTTCAGTTCCTTGACCTTATCCTCGGTCTCCAGAACGATCTGTGTCGTACCGTAGAAATCGCGAAGAACCACGAATCCCAGGTTGCTTCCGACCTCACGCATATTTTCCATCCAGCCGACCAGTGTGACCTTTTCACCCACGTGGGAAAGTCGCAGCTCGCCACAGTTATGTGTCCTTGATTGGATCATAAGTCATTACCCCGTTTCATATACAAATATAAATATCACGCCATATTCTATACCTTAAAGGCGAGATTGTCGATATTGTCGCATTTTTCTGCGGGAAATGCACTTTCGCCCTCCCCGTGCGTGAAAAACATGACGAAAGTCATATCCCGAACATCACTTTTGGCAGTTCTATTGCCGGGCCCCGTTTTGTAGAATCAGAATCAAGAAATGACGCGGAGGTACGCATCAAATGAAAAACACAATCGTGAAACTGGACGGACTGATTAAAAAATACGACAGCAAAGCCGTCGTGGACGGCCTTTCACTGGAGATCAAAGAAGGGGAGATTTTCGGTCTTTTAGGCCCGAACGGCGCAGGCAAATCCACGACCATGAACATGATCTGTTCGCTTCTGAAACCTACCGCCGGCAACATCGAGCTCTTCGGTATGGATATAAAGAAGGACCTCAATAAAATCAAGCCCTTGATCGGGTATATTCCGCAGGACCTGGCTATCTACGGAAAACTCAAGGCCTGGGAAAATGTGGAACTGTTTACCTCTTTGTACGGGATCAAGGGAAAGGAACTGAAAAAAGCCATCGATGAATCCCTGGCCTTTGTTGAGCTGGAAGATAAACGCAATGCCTTCGCCAGTACATTTTCCGGCGGTATGAAAAGAAGACTGAATATCGCCTGTGCTTTGGGACATAAGCCGAAACTTCTGATCTTTGATGAACCGACCGTGGGCATTGATCCTCAGTCCCGAAACTTTATCCTGGACCGCATCAAGACCAGTAACAAAAACGGCACAACGGTCATTTACACCAGCCATTATATGGAAGAAGTCGAGGCCATCTGCACGCGTGTGGCCATTATGGATAACGGCAAGATCATTGCCTGCGGCACGAAAGAAGAACTGAAAAATATGGTCAGAAAAGATCCGAATGAGGAGATCACGCTGGAGCAGGTATTCCTGACGCTGACCGGCAAGAAACTTCGCGACTATGTGGAAGGATGAGAAAAATGAGCAGAATCTGGATCATTACGAAAAATAATCTCAAGCTGATCTTCCGCAATAAGAGCATGCCGATCCTGGTGGTGCTGGGTACGATCCTGGTCGTTGCCGCCGTGGCCAACGCCTTCCACACCCTTTTGGATAATGCGGAACGGACAGATGGATTTACCGTCGGATACGAGATGCAGGAGGACAGTAAATATGCCCCTGCGGAAAGCTTCTGGATCGAAGGTATGGAGAAAGAAAACATCACGGTGAAAGCCTTTCAGAATGCCGATCCGGAAAAGATCATTAAGGAAAAGGAAGCAGATGTCTTTGTCCAGTTCCGGAAAGAGGACTACCACCTGACCGGCAACCGGAATAATGAGATCGATACGCGGATCGTACAATATGTGCTCTACAGTATGGATATGAATATGCAGGGAGCTACCGGAAAAATGACTTTCCCTGAAAGATCGCTTCCTTCCACGAAAGTGTCGAATGCGGAGAACTACTACGGTCATGCAGAGATCATCTACTTCATGACGATCTGCTCGATCTTCCTGACTTTGATCTACCGAACAGAAAGAAAGAATAATATCGGGATCCGGTTCCGCACCAGTTCGACCGGTGCTGCCGCCCGCTATTTCGGAAAACTTTTTTCCTGCGTGATCACTTCCTGGATCATCCAGATCGGCATCGTTCCGGTACTGGTCGTGACACTGTTTGATGTGCACCTGGGAAATCCACCTGTCGTCATAGGGGTACTGCTTCTTGCGGTGATCGCGTATGCGGCATTTGGAATCGTATTCTTTGCCTTGTTTGAAAATTCAGCCGTATCGATTGCCTTAATGTTTGGCATCTTGTGGTTTGCCGGATTTTTCGGCGGAACATTTGAAACGTATATGTATTCGTCCCAGCCGGAATTACTCAAACACCTCTCTCCGACATATTACCTGAACCGTTCCCTGATCGAACTGTCCGTAAACGGGGAGAGCGATTATCTTCTGCCATGTGTAGGGATCATGATCCTGATGATCCTGGTATTTGTCCCGCTGGGCATCTTGATTACAGCTAAGAAAAAGGAGGTGTAAGATCATGTTTTTAAATGCAGTCCGTATGGCAAAAACATCCGCGAAACTGATTTTCCGGAGTAAAGCGTTTCTTGTTCTGGGAATTTTGATCCCCATGGTCTCGACCTTCCTGATCAATATCTGGTTTACCAAACCTCTGACTTTAGATGAGAGCAGTATCTATGAACTGAGTTCTCTGGATGAGCAGATGGCCTATACGATCGACTTTAACCGTTTCCCGGTCAAGGTCTATGACACCGTAAATGACGATTCTTCCAGAAGGATCCTTCAGGGCCTCCATAACTCGGGCATGTTTCAGATCTTCCACGCGGATGCGTCCTCCTGCACCCGTGAAGAGATCGAAAAAAGCATGAAGGCATCCGCAAAGAACGACCGCGTCGGGGCCGTACTTGTACTTAAAAAGAATGCGGAAGAAACAGAACTCTACCGCGTCACGGACGATGAGAGATTTTCTCTCCTTTC
>CADBGD010000017.1:3435-29798 GCA_902794115.1 Oscillospiraceae bacterium | reverse complement strand
CCACGGATCAGCTCCTGAACCGGCTTATAGATCTTATCCGGCGCCAGTGTGGGCTCCAGAAGATAGAACTCCATCACGGCACTGTCAACGGTATGCTCCGGGTCTTTCTCATCAACGGCGCCATAGCAGTTATAGACACGGCCCAGCTTGATATCATAATTATCCAGATCGTGGGTAACCGTAAAGGACGCGTCATTCTGATCGTCCGGAGAATTCCCGCTATTTTTCGTATCGTCCGGATCTGAAGTGGTATCTGTCGGCTCTTCGATGTCCGACTCCTCCGTCTCTTCCGGTTCTTCCGTATCTTCCGTCTCCTCGATCTCTTCGGTCGTCTTCTTTGTCTTCTTTTTCTTAGTGGTCTCTTCTTTATCCTTACATCCGGCCAGCGCCAAAACCATAGACATAGAAAGTAAAACAGCAATCGTCTTTTTCATAAATCCATCCTCATTTCCTTATCCCTCAATCATGGTTATTTTACCATAATTTAAGGGATCTTTGAGGTTTTCAGCACGGCTTTTACTGTCCCTATCTTGCTATCTTTCCCTTTATATCTGAACTTCTATTTTCCGGCTGTTTTCTCTGATCCGTCATCCGTGGCTTCCGTCACGCTTACGCAGGCTTTTTCCAGTGCCGCGCGCTTAAGAGACATCTTATGGCCGCAGGTCTCGCAGCACATCAGGACCTCCGCGCCCACCCGCAGAAGTTTCCAGGTCTTTCCTCCGCAGGGGTGGGTCTTTTTCAGTGTCACGACCTGCCCTTCCTGATATGGATATAAGAAAAACTTTCCGTTCATTTTCTCCCCCTCTTTCGGTCTCACTTCCGCGCTTTTCCGGCGGCGCCCTCTTTCATAGGTCTACTTTCTTTTCCCACAGGTCACGCGGTCAAGATGGCCGTAGTCCTGGATCGTCATGACGTCAGAAAGGCCCTCGCTCAGGATCTTTCTCACATCCGACCCCTGTTCGCAGCCATGTTCCACCGCCAAAACTCCGCCCGGCGCCAGATACCGATCTACACCTTCTACGATCCTCCGATAAAGGGACAGCCCGTCCCCCTCATCCGTCAGCGCCAGCGCGGGTTCATGATCTTTCACCTCAGGCGCAAGTTCTTCCATTTCTTCTATTTTCACATAAGGCGGGTTCGAAACCAGAATGTCCGCCTTGAAGGCCGGATCTTTCTTCGGTGCCGATTCGCCCTTTTCGTCCGAAACCCTGTTTCCACCTTCAGAATCTGAAATCGCCGGCCAAAGGTCCACGACATCCACTTTCCAGGAGGAATCTCCCAGGATCCGGGATGCATTTTCTCTGGCAAAGGACGCTGCCTCTTCTGAGATCTCCGTCATGACCAGGTCAAATGCCACGCCTTTTTTCATGAGTTCGTGGGCGATCGTGATGCCCACACAGCCGGATCCGGTGCAAAGATCCAGGATCCGCACCGGCGATCCCGCCTTCCGGCCGGACTTCCCCGAGTCCTCCGAAACCACTGAAACATCCGCATTTGTAACAGTGTTACAGTGCATTTCACAGCGAGGAAGAGAAGAAAGTTCCGGAATCATCACCGGGAACCCCAGGCACCCCAGCGCCGTCTCCACCAGGATCTCGGTGTCAAAGCGAGGGATCAGGACTCCCTTCCCCACAGAAAACTCCAGGTCATAAAAAGGCGCCTTTCCCACGATGTACGCCAGCGGTTCGTGGCCGGCTCTCCGCGCGAAAAGCGTCTCTAAAAAGTCGATTTGGGATATAGAAAGAATGGCGTCGAGGTCTTTTCCTTCTTCGCGAAATGCACTCCGGGACAGTCCGGTTCCGTCTAAAAGGCACACCCATGCTTCATTTTCCGCGTCCTCGATCCCGGCCGCGGCGAGCATTGCCGTCTTCTCTTTGAGGTATTCCTGTACTGTCACGATGAGGTTCTCCTCTGGAAAATCACCAGATATCCTCGTTTTCGTTTTCCGGGATGACCGCCTGTACCGACGCGATCGCCACTTCGATCATGCTGTCGGTAGGCTCTTTGGTGGTAAGCTTCTGAAGGGCTAAGCCCGGAGCGATAAACACCTTACAGATCGGGTTTTCATCGTGACGTCCGCAAAGACGCAATATCTCATAGGAGATACCGCCTACCAGCGGCACCAGTGCCAGACGCACCAGCATGTTCACCCACCAGACGCGTACGCCGATAAATACACTGGCGACGCAGAATACGAGGATGGATACGAGTACTACGATAAACAGGAAAGCGGTACCGCAGCGGGGATGGAAACGGCTGCATTTTCTGACGTTCTCCACAGTCAGCGGCTCGCCGGCCTCGTAGCAGGCGATGGTCTTATGCTCGGCACCGTGATACATCCACACACGGGCAATATCCTTGAGTTTCGAGGTAAAGGCCAGATACAGAAGGAAGATCGTGATACGGACCAGACCTTCCACAAAGTTCAGGGCCACATTCAGCTTGATGGAGTCGGATCTTTCGGCGGAGAAGAAATGCAGCGCCGTATCGACTACCAGTCTCGGGAGCAGAATAAAGAGCACGATACTGAAGGCCAGGCCCAGAACGGCGGCAAAAATCATCATGCCGTCGGAATGCTTCTCCGCCCAATGATCCAGCTTGCTGGCGCTCTTTTCTTTCGAGGCCGCCTTCTTCTCGTCTTTCACTTCCTGAATGGTCTGGGGCGCGGTCTCTTCGGCCGCCACACGGGTGACGTTCTCTTCCGGCGCGCCCTCTTCGGAGATCTCCGCAGACTTCATCAGGGCCGCCGTACCGGTGACCAGCTGACGGAAAAAGCGGATGCATCCTCTTACCAGCGGAACTTTTTCAAAGAAGGTCTCACTGGCACTCTTTTTGATTTCTTCGACGTAAATGGACCCGTCGGCCTTTCTTACTGCAATGGCCGTACGGTGCGGGCCGCACATCATGATGCCCTCGATCAGGGCCTGACCGCCCACGGTGGTCTTCTTTTTCTTACTTCTTACCGGGGCAGGCGCGCTGGCCGGCTCCGCTTCAGAAACAGCCTGTACAGTCGCTTCCTGAATCTCAGACGCTTCCTGAATCTCCGGCACGTCCTGCAATGCATCCACATCAGTTTCCGGCACAGGTGCATTTCCCGAAGAAACATCCTGGGCCACCTCAACTGCCGCTTCCGAAACCGTCTCCTCGATCCCCGGAGCTGCTTCCTGGACCGCGTCCAGAAGCGTTTCCGAAGAAGCTTCGATATTATCTACAGAGCCGTTTTCCAGCCCTTCGTTTCTCATATCTTCATCCATTACTGAATTCCTTTCTAGGAATGCCTATTCGCACTCTATCCTATTGTATCAGAAAACCCCGAAAAAGAAACGTCACGGACTTTACGGGATTGTGTCTATCCTGCGACAGGGATAAAAAAAGAACTGCCTCTTGTGAAGCAGTTCTTGATTTTTCCAGTTTGTCCGAAAAGTAATCAGCCGTTGCTCTGGCCCATTCTCTTCTTGAACTTATCGATACGTCCGCCTGTGTCTACGAGCTTCTGCTTACCTGTGTAGAACGGGTGGCACTTCGAGCAGATGTCAACACGCAGAGCAGTCTTTGTGGAAGTCGTCTCGAACGTCTCGCCGCAAGCGCACTTTACGGTGACAACCTGTGTCTTCGGATGGATTCCTTCTTTCATTTCTTTCACCTCATCAATCAAAGGTTCGGCGCGTAACTCCAAGCATCACGTATGCCGGACCGGACTTTATGTGCTAGACAATGTTACTACAGGAAATACCGTCCGTCAAGGCTTTTTTTCGAAATCAGGCCTCGTCTCCCGGATGCGGAAGTCCCAGCACATCGCAGTACTCATTGATCTGCATGGGTTCGCCGTTATAAAGCGCGACCAGTTCGTAAATATCGATGACTACCTTGCCCATTTTATAGGTGCCTTCCTCAAAGCGGATCATTACATCTTTTCCACCAAGGGTATAACAGCGGTACTGAAGTCCGTCGTCACGCTCTTTCAGCTTTCCGCCTTCCATCGAACCACCGGATTGTACCTGTAATTCGTAGTACTCGAACATGTCTTCCGCGGACGGCTTGTACGCATCAAAAAACTCCTGCGCCTCCTTTTCTGTCTTAAACACGAAGCACATGCCGGCCAGATTCTTCATGCATCTGTCTCCGCCTTTCTGGAAAGAAAAGAGATAAGAATAGTTTTCCAGAGCATCGCGCTTGATGACGCTGATACCGGACGCGTTAGGATATACCTCGAGAAAATCGTCAATTGTCGAGCTGTCCAGCGTATTGTAGACCGCCTTCGTCTCGCCTTTTTTTCTCTTTAAGACATCCTCCTGGATCCGCTTCAGCGTCGCGGATAGAAGAGAGATCTCCGAAAACTTCTCGGCCTCCATCAGCTGTGCCGCTTCCGCCAGGTCAAAATTCTCACACTTGGGCTTACTCTTTTTCTTACAGCCCGTTACCCCGATGCACATTACAGCGGCCATTGCCAAAGCCGCCACACGCTTTTTCATAAAATACCTCCATAACCCGAATTTAAATGTGCCTTCATTCTATATAAAATTATATGGGGAATAAACATCTGAAAAAAGTGTTGACAAACTCTGTCCCACCCCTTACAATATCATTTGCGCCGAAGCACTAGTTGCCGACCGCGCAACCAACCCTTTATGCCGACTTAGCTCAGTTGGTAGAGCAGCTGATTTGTAATCAGCAGGTCGCGAGTTCGAGTCTCGCAATCGGCTCCATAGCGAAAAGCCCCGAGGTTTAAGACCACGGGGCTTTTACATTTCTAAAACATTCGCTTTTAAAGCATCATTTTTGAGCGATTTGGTTAACAGTTTTTCATTTCCAATTCTCTTTCAGCCATTAAATCACCTTCGCCTGATCCAAAAAGCGCTCGAAGTTTTTCCGCTTGATCATGGCTCGATTTCCAAGCATCACCACAAAATCGGAGTCCCTATTCTCTTCTACGATCTCACGCATCTTCTTTTCTCCGATATGAAAATACTTGGCAGCTTCCCGAATTGTCAAAGCATACTTCTGCCAAACTGGTACTTCTTTCTGCATGGCTTCCGCCTCCTTTCTTACATACTCACTGTAGGAACTTGGCGGTCGTCCTTCTGTCTGTTCTTTCGTTCTCTCACGGGGCGGGGATGATGGGGCTCTTCATCCTTTGGCCGTGAATCAACAATGCCTACAAGATCTGCAGCAAGGTTAGCACTGACGCTAACAATGTCGTAAGCAAACACGGGAACAGGAGCTTGACTATCAAGCTTTCTTTCCCTACAAATAGAATAATGGTAATGCCACAAGGTTTTCCCGCAAATATAACTTTCGATCTGTCATACAGATAATTGCTCCCATACCTCTCTTTTTTTCAGGTACACCATCTAATAACTCGAATTCCGACGCCATAATAGCTTGTGGTTTGGTAGTCATTTTTATCTCTATAGGATAAAGAATACCATTCTCATGAATGATCAAATCGATTTCTCCATCAATTTCTATTTCTTCGCCATTATCTTTCTTCTTCTTTTTGTCTTTTCCGTTATAGAAAAAAACATCAAAGTCATAATCAAGTCCTTCATTAGCGTATGATTTCAGAATCTCATTAATTACAAATGTTTCAAACATAGCACCTGACATGGCTCCATTCTTCAATGTCTCCGGTGTGAGCCATCTGGTCAGATAACAACATAATCCTGTGTCTCTGAAATATAATTTAGGTGTCTTGATTGCTCTGCTCAATACACTCGGTGTATATGGCTTAAGTATATATACAAGACCACTCTTTTCCAAAATTGAAACCCATTCTTTAATTGTTACTTCATTAATTCCGACTTCAGATGAAATACTCGAGTAATTGAGTATCTGTCCTGTTCTGGCTGCAACAGCAGTCATAAACTTAACAAAAGTGAGATGATTCTTTGCTTTAATAAGTTTGTTTACATCACGTTCAAGGTATGTCTTAACATAAGATTGATAAAAATCGACCCACTCCTTCTCAGGATTCGAGTATAACTCCGGATAGGATCCACGATGAATTATCTCCCATATATCACCTTTGAATTTTTTCAATTTTTCCTCTCTGGTACGTAAGTATTCTTCTGAAGGGACAAAATGCTGATTATAATCTACTTGATAAATCTCACGCAAAGAGAGTCCTTCCATCTCCAACAGAGATATTCTCCCTGCAAGAGACTCACTTATGTTCTCGATCAATTGAAGTTTCTGAGAACCCGTAAGGTAATAATTTCCATATGATTCTGTGTTATCAAGTTCAATCTTAAGTCTATTAAAAATCGACTCGCACTTCTGAACTTCATCAATCATAAGCGGTGGTGGGTTGTTAAGCATAAACATTCCAACATCTTCAGTAGCCTGAGCAAGAAGAAGATCATCATCAAAAGTGACCTGCCTTACATCATTGAAAATATGCTTGAACAATGTGGATTTGCCAACCTGTCTTGGCCCGGTAAGTGCAATAGCCTTGCTGTTTTGGGCTCTTCTTTTGGCAATTGGTTCTATATGTCGTTTAATCGAATACATGTACAGACTCCTGTGGCTAATCTAAAGTACAACTTAAGATTAGCCACAAAAGTGTATCTCGTCAATATGTTTTTAGTAAAACAACTACGGCATGACAATATGCTTATTTTAGATACTGATTATATGTTTTCCCTTCATGGATTGCTTTCCTTGAATCGCGGGTCTCAATAATCTCGAAGAGATCACGGCATTTATCCATATCCAGTTCCATCAGACCAAAGTCATCGATCACAAAGGGAAAGATTATCTGATAACACAACATAACACCAAACGGTATCGGACTGTTGAAATGCTTTTATCGCAACAACTACTCAACCTTAACGAACCTATACTCAACCCCATCACTGCTAGTCAATATCAAATCATCCCCTGATAAAGTATAGCTGTATCTTCTGTCTTCCACACTCTCATCAGCAAAGTTCAGTGTAACTGTATCATCTTCAATGCAGCGGCGTTCTTAGCCGGTATACGCTTGATAGTTCTCCTGATCTCGCGGAAATCCTCTTCTCTGAGTTCAGAGAGTAACTTGTTGTATAAATCCTTGTTTTTCATCTAAGCCAGTCCTTATCTCGAATAAGGGGTGATAACGTATCGCCGTCACCACCCCTTGTTATCACATCACATTATCTCTTGCTACCATTTAACGCTGTACGCTCTTTCTCTTCTTCTGAACAAGAATAACTGCAAAAAGCATTCCGGCTACTGCGATAAACGCGATTCCGGCGAACAATGTAGGTGCCAAGCTCTCGCCTGTAGCAGGGATCGCATTATTTCCGTTCGAATCGGAATTGTTATTTGTTCCTGCAGCTTTCGCCGTTACGGAAGTCTCTGTCTTTCCGTCATCGAAAAGCACTGTGATAGTATGTCCGCCTTCAGAAAGATTATTCAGTGTTTCTGCCTTGATCGTTATTACTGTACTTCCTGCGACCGCAGTATAGTCTGTTCCGCTCACAAGAGCAACACCATCGCTCTGTACGCCCGTAAAGTGGCTGAAGCATGTCTCATCAGCTTCCCTTCTCTTTACCGTTACGACAAGATCGAATGCACTTCCCTTTGTGAAAGTACTGTTACCGCCACTTACGACTGTGTAATAGACCGTAGAAGGTGTCTCTTCCGTCCACTTTGCATAGAGAGTGATATCACCGGTTATTGCTGTGCTGAAATCAAACTTGTTCGCGCAAGCCGCCTCGGTGTACCAGCCGCCGAAGGTCCAGCCGCTTGCCGTAGGAGCTGTCGGCTCAGTAGCCGCATTGCCATCATCGATTGTCTGCGCTGTGGGGGCTGTGCCGTGTCCGTTGGCATTGAATGTGACTGTATGTGTTGTGATAGGAATATCCCTATACGTTGCCGTTACTTCCACATCCTCAGCCGTCATAGTGAATGTCGTTGTAGAAGATGTTGCCTCTGCCAAAGCGATCGTTCCGGATACAACCTCCCATTTATCAAACTCTTTTCCTGCTGGAGCTGTGCCTGCTGTGATGGTTACTGTTGCTCCTGCAGCCGCTGTAGGTACATCTGCTGTACCCGAATTAACTGTAACATTGTAGGTCGTAACTGCATCAAATGTATAAGTGAATGTTGCATCCGCTGTAACCGTAGCAGTTGTAGGATCTGTATCCCACGAACCGCCGGTATAATCGGATGCTGCGATCATGCCTGTCGGTACGCTTGCAGGTGACGCACCGTTTGCAACTGTTTCTGTCTTATCTGCGGTTGTACCATCTGCCCAAGTACCGTTAACCACGCTATATGTTACGGTGTAATTGGTTGTTACTGCGCCTGCAGGTGCATCGATCGGAACAGGTGTACTTGCATAGTCTGTTTCTTTCTCACCGTTAATATCTTCTGCGAGGATGTATACATAGTAATTTGTTCCCCAGCCGGATATATCGAGTGTAGAAGGAAGTTTAAATGTGCCTGTAGCAACTGCGCTGTTGGAGAATGTGCCGCCGAGCGCATCGTAGTAAAAGATCTGGGCGCCTGGAGTACCATAAGACTTATCAAGGATAAGAACCGACACGCGCGTCGCGGTTCCGGCATCTTTGCCTGATATCTGATACGGTACTGTTATCGTTGTTCCTGATGCCGTGACTTCCTGTCCTGCCGGAACCGCGATCGTCAGATTATCGTCCGCGATCGTGAGCTTATATTCTGCTCCTTTTGTATTGAAACTTCCTGAGATTAATGATGAAAAGATGATAGATGATTGATTAATGTTTAAAGCTGGCGCCACGCCGTTATCGAGGCTGACGTTGTTGTGGATCGGATTGCCGCCATTGCTGACTCCGCCCGCATCGGCAGATAAGTAGGTATCAGCAGAACGGAGCCACCAAAAGGAGAACGAGCCGCGTTTTTCTCTGTCAGAGCACCATTCATCTGTACTTCTATATCCATAAGCAATATTCTCCGCTTCTTCCGCATCCAGAACAAAGATCTTATCATCGTTAAGTGCGACATATTGACCAAACTCACCTTGTGTCCACCAAGTGACCTGACCGGCTCCGGTTCCAACTACAAGATCATGGGCAGGCACTGTGCTTGATGCAATCGCACCCTGCTCCAATTCTGTAAATGATCCGCCTGTTAAAAATGTTCCATTAAGATATGTTCTCAGTTCGCTGTTCGCCCATACATTGGAATCGTCATCGAACCTCCTGTCAAACAGCGTAGCATCACTGTCAAGGAACAGTGTTGAACCGCCATACGCAGTTGTGCTTGGTGCCAGTACACGGAACTTTATCGGGGTGTTATCATATGTTCCATAATACACATAGCTTCCATTCCATCCTGAACCTGGTGCAGAGGGAGCTGCAATACCGGATGTTCCAAGACAAGTATCGTCTGTGTTTTTTGATCCGGCTGCAAATACTGTCCCTGTTCCCGTGATCTTCGGGATAATGGCAACAGACATTGCTGCAACCAGGATCGAGGCAACGATCTTTCTCGCTTTTGCCTTCATTCTTTGTTTCATCTTCTTCATCAACCTCCTCTTATATCTGCTGATTTCTTAATATCCGGACATACAAAAAGGCGCGACAATTACATAACTGTCACGCCCACTTATTGTTGTTGGGAACAAAAAAGGTATAACTATCCTGACTGACTGACTGACTGACTGACTGACTGACTAGGGATTGTCGCCTTGCTGATCATGGATGTCAATACCTTTCTTTAATTTATAAAAAGAATATGACGATATTATACATTTTTTCTAACGTACAGTCTATCACCTGTTTATACCATTCTGTGTAAACGCCATTAGCCTGATGCCTCTGAGGAAGAAACCACTATACTCCCACACATTAAATTCCAAATACTCGTTTTATACTCTCCTCTATTTGATTTAATTCTTTTTCACTCATCCCAGCCTCTAATCTATGTCATACCTCTTTCAGAAGCTTAATATCGGTATTTTTCTCAATGAAACTACGAACCTCATCCTTCTTATTTCTTCTTCTTGCGTATCTGAACATTTTCAATTGATCGACGCTATACTTCTCGAAAATAGTTTCAAGGACATTCGCATAGTCACCCTGTGAAACCATGCTCCTTAAGATCTTATTGGCGAAAAGTTCAACAATCAGTTTCTCGATAGGCGTCTCGTGCGGCCGTTCCTTTATCTTTGGACTCTCACTAATCAATCGCTCGATGATGATTTCGTCAGGCTGGGAGTAGTATTGTATCTCTTTAGGTTCGGGGAGCAAAAGCATCCGGCCTTGATAGTCATCTGAAATCGATGAATATATGAATTCACACCCTCTATTCTCTACATCAAGAAAAACCATATTCCTTGCAACAAGATGAACTAGAAACTCGTTAAACCAAGCCAATTCCCAGACCTGAAAATCCACATAAGGATTCTTCTCTTCAACATCCGCTATAAGCTTACGAGCTGTTTCAGAATACTGTGGAATATACTCGTATCTCGTGTTCGCTTCAACCTTTCGCACATAGCGATTGTGAGCCACTCTGACAATCTCGCCTCTCTTCATCATTTTTTCAAGAAGGTTCCGGATGTCCGTTTCTTTGAATCCATCAATCTTTGTAATAGCAGAGTCAATGATATCCTGTCTTCCAAAGACATCTTTCTTTATGCTTTTCAAAAGAACACTTGTATCCATGGATATCACCCCCCTTATCGACCGTTTCGGCAAAATATTATTCTTTTGCCGATATGGTTAATCTAATTCTACAGCCTCTCCCACTCTTCGTCAACAACTGTACTGGCATACTGATATATTCCAAATCAAGTAACGGAGAATACGAACATACAGTCCCATGATTCGATGACCACAGGGCTTTACGTTCTTTCATTAATAATCTGCTTTGGACAAATATGTCACTATTTCGTCTCAAACCTTGCACTCTTTATAGAGATCGGGATACCCTTCTTTCAGCGCGCTGTTATACTCGAGTTTGATAATGCCGATCGAGATCATATACGCGACAAAAAAGAAAAATCCGACAAGTACGAGATATCCGATGATCCACCCGAGCAATGCAGACTGTATGCTCTTTGAGGATACGGTTATTGCAATCAGCACGCCTCCGAATATCACCGCCAGCACTCCTGTGATTATGGCTGCACTTTTCATTTCCTTTTTATTCTGTGCCTTGATCTGCTCGCTTAATTCTCTGACGTTTTTCTCCGGAAGTTTACCCTGTGAGAGCGACTCCTGAAGTTTATCATTCAGTTTTCTATAAATTATTACCGGCATTTCCGTGCCCCCTGCTTCTTTATAGAGTTTTCATTTGCTCAGTACATTACTGGATTCCAAAACCAGCCAGATCCAGGCCGAAATTGGCCAATACCTCATCAATATAAGACAGGTACTGCTTATAGTTATCCATGTAGATAGAGAAGAATTCTTCCTGGGTAATGAGAGTGCTTCCTTCAAACATCTGCTCCAAAGTCATATCGTTACTTCTGGAATCAGGAGAATAAAACTGTCTTCCATTGTTTTCATCTTCGTAGAATGCCCGAAACGGGTTTTCACCTTTGAAGATATCACCGGTCTCATACGCCTTCAAAAGCTCCTCTGGTTTGCAATCATAAGATGTCAGAAGAGTGATCTGCTCACTTTCCGGATGTTCCGATAATTTGCCGAAGTGTGTGTGCAGGCTGAAATCGATACTGAAGATTATGGGCGCGCTTTCATCAAAAGGATCGCCGTGCGTTCTCAGAGTATAAGAAAACTGAACATCGTCTACCACCTTGGTGGTATATGTGATCATGAAACCTTCGTCGTTGGCAACGACCTCCATGTTGGTATTCGGCCCGCTTCCATCTTCCACATGTACTTCAATTTCCCGATAACCTCCGTCCGGTGTAACATGACATGCCTTGCAAAGATTCTCGTAAAGGCAGGTATGCCATTCTTTGCCGCAGTCTGTGCATACCCCGTTCACAAAAGAGTGCTTTTCAAAACTGAAAGAATTATTCTTTTCGGAAGTGCTGCTGTCGTTGGAAACATCATTACTTGTCTGATTCATGTCCGTCTGCTCAGACGCCTGCGTCTCCACTTTCGCAGGTTTGTTTCCGGTTTCTTCCTTTGAGCCGTCACCCGAACATGCGCAACAGGGAATGAGCATCGAGATGCTCATAATGAAAACAGTAAGAACCTTAAATGCCTTCTTTACCATACCACTGCCTCCCCCGAAATGAACTAACTCTATTATACATTACGAAATCTTCGCCTCTCCAGCTTCCGTCCGGGTAAGACGATTCAGGGACTTGTTAGGTGGTCCGAGAAAATTTTTCTTCGCATGCTTTCAGTCTCTTAAACATCCAACAGGAATGACATGAACTCCGGACTTAGTCGTATATGCCATGGATGCAGTACCACAAATCACGATTAGAGCTGATGGCTCTCTGTAAACAGGCTTCGGATGAACTGGATCACTCAGAGCTTTTTTGTTGTGATCGGCTATAGTTTTTCTAAACTTCAACAGGGATGCTTCTCCTTCAGGCACTTTATTTGCACCCAATTTGATTTCTATCAGCGCATAACGGCCGTCAGCTGCCTGATATACAGCATCCGCTTCAAGTCCCATATCATCGCTATAGTGAAGCACGTGTGCATCGTGAATTTGAGCGTATGCGAGAAGATCTCTTAGTACCAGATTTTCAAATACATGACCAAACAGATCCACATCTTTTTCAAAATAATCAGGGTTCAATCCAAGGGCAGCTATCCCTATGGACGGATCAACAAATATGTGTTTTTTAGCCGCCCTGATCGCTGTTTTAGAACGTATCTGCGGAGTCCATGCATCAATATCTTTAATGACAAACAAACTCTCCAACACATCAATATACGATGCCAAGGTTGCATCAGTTGTATCCTGTGTAGCTTTAACATCAGCATAGATTTTTGTTTTTTTTGCCATTGTTGCCATATTGCGCGCATAGGACCAGAGCAGGGCTCTTGCCCACTCAGAGTTTCTCTTTACGCCGTCAAAAGCACTTATATCTCTTGTGTATATCTGTCTATAGTAGTCTCTGGCTATCTCAAGTTTTCCCTCTTTATTCCTTAGAGCAAGACATCTTGGCCATCCTCCTCTGCAAGCCGCATAAAACAGATCTTCTAAACTCATGTTCGAAGTTGCCCCACTAAAATCATAGGACTCATCGGCTACTATCCGAGTCAACGATACAGTTCCGTTTGATTCTCCGGTTTCCCATAAAGTCATTGGATACATTTGAATACGGGTTATTCTTCCGGTACCTGTATGAGGAGTATCTATTATCTTGCTTGTAGAACCCGTCAGATAATACTCACCAATTGATTCAGGATGATCATCACAATCCTTCCTTATAGTTCCCCAAATCTTAGGTGCATCCTGCCACTCATCGAAAAGGATTGGTTTCTCACGTTTCAGAAACAAAGCGGGGGCAGTATCTGCTATGGAAAGCAATCCCTCTCTCTGTTCTTCATCCTGAAATTCTATAATTGTTTTGCAGCGCTCTTTTGCTGTTCTTGTTTTTCCGCACCCTTTAGGACCAACTATATTGATGGCATTAAATGCCTCATTAAGCTGGTCGATTCTGGAATCTACAAGTCTTGGATAATATTTCATCTCAAGCACCTCCAAATTACCATAATGATAACATCGTGGAGGCCTTTAGACAATCCCATTTGTATTTTTTCGAGTATTTTATTTATATTTTTTCGAATATTTCATTTATAATTTTTCGAGTGTTTTATTTGTATTTTTTCGACAATTTCATCCACGTTCTTTCAGCACCGTTTCTACCCTGTTCTGGATCGTGCTTACTACTGCGTCCAAACTCTTCTGTCCCAGAAAGTATCCTTCTGCTTCTTCTTTCACGATATTCAGGATCGCATCGTCGGTGACGCGCACTTCATGCTTTCTTTCCAGTTCTTCGGTAAAAGCACTTTTCTCCGTTTCGGTCATCCCGCATTTTTCGCAGAGTGCCTCCACCTCACTTCGGATCACCGGGATCCCACCGAGGCTTTCTGCAAAGTTCCTCTGGTTTTCTTCGTTAAAAAGCGACCGAATGAAGTCCCACGCTTCCTGCGAATAAGGAGTCTCTTTCGAGATCGCAACAGACATCCTGCTGTCGATCGTCATGCCTTGCCGGCCAGACCGTCCGTCATTCCCAGAAGCCACATCCGGCAAGCCCGAACCATTTCCATCGTCAAATGCATAGACTCTTCCCTTCCCGTTTTGAAGCATAAGGCAATTCTTATAGTCGGACGGAGCAGAGATGATGCACGGGATCATCGCGACCATACTCTCACGAAGAAGCGTCTCCGGTGCTTTTGCCATAGCTTCCTCATAAGTTTCTTCATTCGGTTCTTCTATATGGGAACCATACTTTTTCACCACATCAAGGATCTCGGCAAAGGAAGCGTCGGAGAAGTCCGCCCGGCTATTCTTAAGATCGATATAGCGGCCCGTTTTAAGAGGCAGAAGCATCTTCAGAAGATCGTCATATTCCATAGGCGGAAGAAGCATCGTATTCTCTGGCAAACTGTCGCGGACAGCATCAAAATCAGAGGCAGAGATCACCGGTCCCTCCGGAAGAAGTGCGCTGTTTCCCCAGAAGCCGTAGAGCTCCACATTGGTCGGAAGATGGAATACTTTTCCGTCCTTTTCATACGCACGAAGAAGCGTGCTGTAGTATTCCTGATCCAAAAGCCCGCCATCTCCGCTTATGTACGGCGTCAGATCCAGAAGAACATCTTCCGTCTGAAAAGAAGGAGAGGTAGCGAAGTTCACGAGGATATCGGGACCGGTCCCGGAAAGAAGATCGAGATAAACCTGATCCGCGATCTTGGAGATAACTTTCTCGTAAGCGCCATATGCACTTGCATAGGAAGAATAGTCGTGCACCTCGATCCGCACTTTCTTATCCGGAAGCAGGTTATACGCAACCACAGCCTTAACAAGATCCGCATCGTTTTCACGCGCATCACCGAGAGTAAGCACGGTCTTCCCGGCATGCGGATTTTTCGTTTCCTTAGTAAGCGTGACAAGAAGAACGTGCATGACCAGATGTCCATTCGTATCTGTTTCCTCGTCCACATACTTGATCAGCTGACACGTATCGCTACCAATCTGCGCGCCATCTCCGATCACGCCCACATAATTCAGATCCGTATCACGCCAGAGAAGAAATTCTTCCTCTTTTCCACTATCGGTATTGATCTTATATATTCCATTGGAACTCATGCGGAAGATCCCCTGATCACTCGAACAGACATCCCCCTTACTGACCGACCCGGAAAGGCGGATCTGATCTCCCTTTTCCTTCAGCGTCTGGCCATCCAGCCGGACGATATAGTCATACGACGCTTCGGTCTTTTCCTCTTCATAGTGGCGGCAGGAAACAAAGATCTCATCTCCCGCCACAAAAACATCTCCCGTAAACAGCTCGGGATCGTAGCTCGCCAGTTCTTTTCCCTCAGGATCAAAGAGCACTATCTTCTCGAAGCTCCAGCCGAGACTTCTTCCATCCGGAAGAGATTTACAGTAAAACAGGTCCGTGTGTTCGTCCGCCCAGGGCATGGAAGCACGAGGATCCTCCTCTTCTTTTTCCACACCGAGGAAATTCCCGTTAAGGTCAAAGCAGGCAATGCCTTCATCGAAATAGCTGACCCACTCTTCCCAAATCGCCAGTTTCTCTTCTTCCGTGAAGTTATCGAGGTTCTGCGCACATAGGTACTGCTTGTCGTCCAGTTCTTTCGGAACCTTGTAGCTCACATCGAATTTATAGCGGATCTTTCCGTCCGAGATTTCCGGTTCGTCTACGAGAAGCTGCAGAAGCTCTTTCCCCTCCTTATGAGGAATAAGCAGCTCCACTTCTGAGGCGGAATAATACGGATCGGTCTCCTTTACAACACGATATTCTTTCTTCTGTTTTTCTTTCGGCTTACGGCATCCCGCCATGGTCAGGACGATCGATATCGCGAGAAAAGCAGCCGCCGATTTCATCCCTATTCTTTTTCCTCTATTGATCATCAGAAGCACTTCCTTTTCTTTTTCGTTTTTCCTTCTTCCATTTTTTCCCTGATCCGCCCGGCCTTATCCTCTTTCCTGCACGATCGTCTTTGCCCGGTTCGATATCGTTCTACATACTTCCTCGAGACTTCTCTGATCCGCAAAATACCCTGCCGCTTCTTCCATCACGATCGACATCAGCTCCGGATCGGAAGAAGAAACGAGCCGGATACTCTCCAGGATCTTCATGTACTCCGAGAGTGTTTCATCGGTAATTTCGAGAGGCTTCTCATCCGGATACCGCGGATCGGGAACGAAGTTTTCGATCCGCTCCTGACTAAAGGCCATCCACCTTTCATTCTGAAGATTCAGTGCTTTTCGCGAAACGGGAATGAAATTGCAGTTTAGGGATTCCGTCATCATCTCCTGCTGTTCATCCGATACCATAAACCGCAGGAATTCCCATGCTTCTTTCTGATTCTTGGAGGATGCGGAGATCGCCATAGAGATGTTTACTCTTGCCATCATAGATCCACCGAAGCGGCCGGGGATTCCGCAAAAAACGCCCTTTCCTCCAAGCCTTTCTTTCGCTCTGGCATATGAGAAAAGATCTTCAAACGATTCCAATGTAAAGGCCAGCATGTTCTCACGGAAAAGCACTCCGCTGTCCGGTCGGATATTGCTTTCCTCTTCCATATCCTTAGCAAGCTGTTCATGTGTTCTCGGTGAGCCATATTTTCTGACCAGTTCCAGAAGCTGCTGAAACTCCGGCTCCTCGAAATGCACCTGACCCTTTTCATAATCGACAAACTCAGAAACAGGAAGCAGTGAAAGCAGATCGTTATATGGGCTTTCCGTGAATACAGAGACATCTTCGGGAAGTTTTTCACAGGCATCCACAAATTGCGTGTACGTATAAGAAGATGTATCTCCCAGAAGCTCCCGGTTGGCGGCCCAGCCGCGCACATAGAAAGCCAGAGGTAAGTGGTATAGTTTCCCGCCCTGTTCCGATGCGCGGAAAACGCTGTCCAGATATGCATTTCTGTCCATTCCTGTCCCATCTGTGCTGTCTATAAAAGTATTCAGGTCCACCAGCACTTCGTCCGAATTAAACCGGGAAAGCCACGATGCGTTCATCAGGATGTCGGGCCCGTTACCACTCAGCAGATCCAAAGACATCGTCTCCGCAACTCGTTTCTCCATATCGAGTCCGGAAGATGCGGAAACATCACTGAGAGAATAGTAGTAAAGCTCCACCCGGCAGGACGAATCAGGGTCAAGATTATACCGGATGACATGTCTTCGGATACTCACATCCTGCTCGAAAACGCCGACGAGAATGATCTTCTTCCCGGCATTGGGATTCTTCTCTGCGCGGACAGCCTGAAGTAGTTTCAGTTCCACTCTGGGATCGTCGTTTTCTTCTGATTCCACATTTCCCTGTTCTTCGATGAAATAGAATTCCTGATCCGAGCTGATCTTCGTATCCAGGATCCGCGCGGAATCATAATCGGTATCATTCCAGCTGAACACCACCTGATTCTTAGAAAGGTCCAGAAGATCGACCTTCGTGATCTCTCCCTCCGTAATCAGATAGCTTCGGTCCATTCCCCGGGAAATGTGTGAGAGATCCCCGTAACGCATCTTTTCTCCTTTGAACTCACCTGTCTTCGGATCGATCTGCCGGATGTATGTATAGCTTTCATCCCAATCTTCAGGGGAATAGTGGTTACATCCGCCATAGTATTTCCCGTCCTGAATGAAGACCCATCCCATGAATTCTTCCTGGCTGCTTGACCCGGCAAGCGTGCCATCCGGCGCAACTATCTTCATCTCGCCCATATTGGCGATCATCAGGTTTCCGTCCGGAAGAAAAAGCACTTCACTGTCTTCGTCTATTTCCGCAGGGATCTTTCTTTTTTCTCCGAGTGATCCGTCCTGATTAAGTTTTTGGATAGAGTAAGTAAATTCCGACAATTCGAAAGTGATCGCATGAAGTTCATGACTGTTATCTTCGATGATCTTCACGATCCGTTCGTTCGACTCCGCCTTGGAAGATAGATCCATAAGAAGCTTCCCCTCCTTATCGAAAAGCACTCTTCCCAGAACGCCTTCTGGTTCCCCTCCCGTTTCGTAGAAGAGCATGTAGGAAACAAAGACCTGATCTCCGACGAATCTGCATTCTCCTAAATCGGCATAGACAACTTTTCTGTCTTTTTCAACAGGAATGGACAGATCCTTCTCCGTTATGTAGAAGTACGGATCGGACTCCGTGACGACTTCCTTCCGATTTCTTGCCGCAACCTGTGTCCCGCCCTGCTTCTCCGACGCAGAGTTTCTCTTGCATCCTGCCATAGTCAGGACTGTCGATACCACAAGAAATGTCGACACTAGTTTTTTCAGTTGGCGATTTTGTTTTATCAACATGTATCTTATCCTCTCTCCTGAACGATTGTCTTCGCGCGGTTCTGGATAATACCGCTCACATCTTCCGCGCTTTTCTGTCCGGCGAAATAAGCGGCGGACTCTTCTTTAATAATCTCCTGAATATACGGGTCTGAGGAGATTTGTGTATTCACGCTTGCCATAAGATCGGAAAGGCCATCCAGTATCTTCTCCTTCTCGCTAAGGATCGCCCGTATCTTGATGTCTCCTTCCGAGGCAGGCTCTCCTTCCGAGGCAGGCTCTTCTTCCAGACGGGATTCGTATAGATCGATCTGTGATTGTATATACTCAGAGAATGCCTGCCGCTGCACAGGGAATCCTGCGACGGATCCGGCTATTTTTCTCTGTGGTTCCGAAGAAAGCATATACCGGATAAAGTCCCACGCCTCGTCTTTTCCGGAAGAAGAGGCACAGATGCCGGCTGACATGACCGGCTTCGCCGCGATCCCGCTCCCTTCTGTTACCGGATACCCGCTAAAGAGAACATTTCCGTGAAGCGCTGACATATATTCTCCGTATTGGAAGAACGAGTTAAATGTATATGGAACAGCAGCAACCGTCTCCAGATCCAGGAATTCGATCGGATCTGTCCAGGCGCCATCATTCTGGCCGATAGATTCTTTGGGCGATCCACAATTTTTGCAGAACTCCAGAAGCTCACAGAACTCCTCAGAATCAAACTGGCAGGTATGCTCGTCATCTTTTACGAAGTATTTCAGATTTTCAGGAAGGAGCATATCCAGGATATCCTCATAGGCATATACCGGAAACAGCGTCATGCCTGATGGAAGTTTTTCTGATGCAGACTGGAGATTACGAATAGAATACCCGTGTCTGTTTCCGAGAGCACTGTCATTGATAGCCAGACCGCTGATCTCGACGCAGATCGGAATCTGATAGAGTTTTCCATCGGTTTCAAAAGCACCGAAAATGTTTTCGTAGTATTCGTTCCTTGTGATCCCGGAAGCGCCATTCAGATACGGATTCATGTCCGCCATCCGCTCACCTGTAGAGAATCTCGGATATCCGGCGCAGTTTATCAGAATATCCGGACCGTTTCCTGACACGATCTCCTGATTGATCCGGTCCAGAAGATCTTCCATCGTCTCTGTTGCACCATAGATCCCGAACAGGCCGTTATAGTCCACGATCTGGATGCGTGCTTTGCTATTCGGATCAGTATTGTAACTGTTCATGATTTCGTGAAAAGCCGTTTTGCCTTCTTCTCCGGCCACCGCCGCAGTCAGGATCCTCCTTCCGGCATATGGGTTCGTCTTCGCGCGCGTCAGGTGCATCAGTGAATACACCGGCCCGGCATGATTTGCAGTTTCTTCCGGGTAATCCGTTTTCAGGAAAAGCACTTCATCCGCTGACGGGACTTGAAAGACCGGATCACGCATGATCCCGGGCACACAGTCTGTCTCGTTCCAGGATAGGACCAGGCTTTCAGTGTTATTCTTCATGTCGATCTTATATATACCATTCACATCCGCGTGGTAACATGCGTCATTCATCTGCGCAAAATTCATGAGCCATTTACTATCGATCCGTATCTTCTCACCAACCGTCTTTCCTTCAGAAAGATCGACTTTCCAGATGGAGTTCACCTCCTCCGTGTAATCATCATTCCACTCAAAGGTAGCCACGTACCACTCGCCGCCGGTCTGTATCATCGTGTGCTGCGAGTTATCAACAGTCATATCCGTCAGAATATCCCCGGAAGGACTAAAGCGCAGGATTCTTCCATAATCGTGAACAAGATAGGATCCGTCCTCCATTACGGCAAAAAATGAATTTACACTCATTCTAACGCCCTTAGAAAAATCAAGTACTTTGACCAGTTCCGTCCCTTCCGTGACTTTATATAGCCGCATGAATGCATTATTCTTATCGGAACTCTCCACATCAGTCAAGACCAGGATATCTCCGTTTCTTCCATTCACAACAGAGATCAGGCTTTCTCCATGTGGTATCGCTGCACTGCCGATGATCTCTCCATCCATATTGAAGGTTACGATCCGATTGCTGTCGCTTTTATCGGTATAGCTCGAGTACAGTCCGGCTACGAGTCTCCCTTCGCCGATCGTCATATGGAAGAGTTCATAGTCTTTGATGTTTTTTCCTTCTTCCGGACGGATGGAAAGCGGGATCTCCTTACATTCGAAATACGGGTCATCTTCTTTCACCCATTTTCCATCATTCAGAGCCACGATCTCTTCACGAGTGATCTCACCTGAAGTGCTTTTCAAAGAAGAATCTTTTCCCTTGTTTTTATTCTTACAGGAAACAGAAAAGATCATCAGGATCCCTAAGCCCGCTCCCACAATTCTCTGCGACATTTTCCTCATGTTCCTTGCCATCCTTTCATTTACTACATATGTAGTTTTTAACACAAAAAAATATAGCCGATCGTTTCAGCCGATAGAAGGCATCACTTCATATTGCTCACTGATGAACGTTTCTGCCACCTGCGTTTCGTCCGAGGTCTCCATCTCACCCGTCCACATGACGCTCTCCGATACAGAAGGCTCGTAATCCGAGGCTTCGGCATAGGCAGACGATACCACCTGATCCTCATCCTCGACCCATGTGGTATATTCTTCGTAATCGGTTGTTTCCACTAATCCCGATTCCTCTGTCCAAGTCGTTTCTTCTATCCACTGATCCTCTGCCCAGGTTGTTTCTTCCACTTCCTGCTCGGACCATTCTGTATTTGCAACTCTTTCTTCACTCGGCGCAAAGAAACCTGTCGAATTGTTTTTGCCGTTGGATCTAGAACTTTTTCCTGTATTCTTTCTATTCCCACCCAGTACAAAACCGGACACGACCGTCAGAACGCCCGCAAGAATCAAGACGGCCACGACCTTTCTCGTCTTTCCCCGAAGCACCATGGAGAAGCGGTGTTTGAGTCCGGATTTCGGCGAGTAGAAACTCGTTGCCAGAACCGGCCGCATCTCCCGTCCGTTTCTTCTCACCTGATCCGCCAATGTATTCACGATCGAGTTGCAGTAGACCTTCCGCATCTTCTCCGGCTCTTTTTCCATGACCGACATATCGCAGTAGTATTCGCATTCCTGCTCGATCGACCTGGCGAAAAGCACCATAAACGGATTGAACCAGTGCACGGCCCGGCAGAGGATCAAAAGGAGTTTAAACCAGAGATCCCTGTGGAGATAATGCGTCAGTTCGTGCTTGATGATCAGTCTTAATTCATCGTATTCATAGTGACGGATCGGAAGCAAAATGGTCGGCTTGAAAAGGCCGATCATCATGGGGGAAGATACCGCATCCGAGACACGGACTTCCACCGGACCGATCTCCATCTCTTCCGCGAACGTGGAAATAAATGCGTCGTAATATGGGGAAGGTTTTGAAAGTCTCAGGATCGTTCTTTTCCATCGGAAAAACCGGACGAAAGATACCGTTGCAAAAGCACCTGCGCCCAGAATCCAGATCACAAACAGTATGGCCATGATCGTATTCCACGAAAGCCCTGCTTCCGCAGCTTTTATCACAGTCGTACCTGCCCCGACCGTTACCGCCGGAGCTTCGGATGCATTCGAAACATGAAACAGTGCGTAACCGAACGAGAATCGAACAGGGATGAGAAATCCGAGAAGCACGATCATCCAGGAATAATACCGGATCTTTGGAGACTGGATATTCTTAAGCGCACGAAGAATGATCATCAGAAGCAGCGCGACCAATGTCATATTCAGCGAGTTAAGAACGATCGTCTGAAAAAGATTTCCCATGCTTCTCCTTACTGCTCATCGAGCCATTTTTTTAAGTCCGAGATCTCTTCTTCTGAGAGATCTCCGCCATCGCAAAGTGACTTTACCAATCCTGTGACACGAGATCCGCCGAAGCGCTGGCGGAGGCTTTTCGCTTCGACCTGCATATACTCTTCTTCGGACACCGCCGGAGAATAGTATCTCTCTTTACCATTTTTCTCCGAACGGAGAAATGCTTTCTTTTCCAGACGGACCAGCATCGTCATGACGGTCTGCTGCTTCCAGTCCTTCTCGGGAAGAGCGAGCCGGAGTTTCTCCTTAAGGATCGGCGAAGTCACCGGCTCACTGCACCTCCAGATCGCCCGCATGATTTCAAATTCCGCATCCGGAAGTTTCTTGATTTCCTTACTGCTCATATGCTCTCCCAACTGAAAAATTACATTTGTAGTTTATCTACATGGTAGCACCGCAAAGAGGCACTGTCAACGTTGTTCGATGGAAAAGCACTTCAATTCGAAGCCGCAGTCGTTTCTTCTGTAGTTTCTCCGACCGATATCTCAAATCCGAATCCGAAGAAGCCGGAAACCGACTCGTACCAGTTACTCTTTTCGCCATACGCAATCTGGAAATGGATGCCGTTTTCGTAGTAGAAAAAGTCGATCGGTGTGATACCGATAATGAAATCCTCGCCTCTCCAGCTTCCGTCCGGTTTCTCCTCAAGAACGGGATGTCTTTCCTTCATGATCCTTATAAATTCCATCGCCTTGTCATAGTCGTAGATCTCAAGAACGAGTCCGGTTCCGAAATTTGTGACTTTATTCACGATCGGGCCGCCGTTCTCCTCTGATCCGTCTCCGAGTACGCCACTTACATAGATGCAGTTGACATTATCCTTATCGGACTGGCTGTATCTTCCGCAGAATTCCTGTGTGTAGTTCCAGGGTTCAACATCATAGTATGTCTTGCGGACATCTTCTACAGTATCTCCGACCTGCGGGATCTTTCTGGTTGTCAGGCTGTCGCAGAGATCCGCGATCTCTTCTGCAGACATATCTGTAAGATCGAAAACATAGTCGGCCTCATTTCTTTCTTCTGTCTCTGTCGGAGCCGCTGTAGTTGCTTCTGTGGTTCCTTCTGTGGGATCTTGTGTGACAGCTTCTGTCGTTGTGTCCGTGATTACTTCCGAGGAGCCTACTGCGCCCGCCACGTCAGAAGTACTTTTCGCGCCGGATGGATCTTCGCCGACCGATCCTGTATCTTCAGTATCCGGATCGATCGCTGTGATCTCGTTTTCTTCATTCTTTCCGGCACGCTTCTTCACATCGGACTTCTCGTCTTTTCTTGTCGCGAAATAGATGATCCCGGCTGCGACCGCACCTACTAAAACTACAGATACACTGGTAATAATGATTTTCTTAAGCATAACCTCTGTCCCTTTCTTTACTGCCTGTGTGGCAAGTTTAGACCCGGCTGCCTCTGCAGCCCCCTCTGATGCGGACAGATTTAAAAGTGATGCAGGAATTGGTTTAAATGCCACCTGCTCGGCTTCTTTGTTAAACAATTGCGTTAAGAATGGTACGACCATAAACAGCTTCGTGTCGTTCTCATCTTCATATTTCTCGACCTCCTTCTTCATTTTCTTCTTGGCAGAATGGATGCGCCGGGAAACGGTCCCCTCCGGGATCCCGAGAGCTTCTGCGACCTCTTTGGTGCTCATTTCGTCAAAGTAAAAGAGGATCAGCGTCATCCGGATTTCTTCCGACAAAGAATTGTTGATGATATCCATGATGATTTTTCTCGTCTCTTCTGACTCAACCAGTGAATCCGGGAGGAAATCCTCGGGAACGGTTTCGACTGTATCAAAGAACTCATCCTCCACATTATCCGTCCTCGTCCTCGTAAGACGATTCAGGGACTTGTTGGCGGCGACCTTCTTCAGCCACGGTACGATCTTGCTTTTATCCTGAATGCTGTCATACGAGTTGATCAGGGCAACAAACGTATCCTGCACGATATCCTGCGCATCGTCTTCATTCTTCAGAAGAGAAAATGCCGTCCAGTACACCGCACGGTAGGCTTCATTGTAGATCTTTTCAAGTTCTTTTCTATCCATTTCTTCTGCCTCCTTATGTCCGCATCTATCCTCTAGACACATAACAATGGAAATTTCTTCGCAGGCACGAGAAAATTATTTCTTCCCATTAATGAAAATATACGGAGAGCTGTCTTGTCAATGCCGTATATACATTGGACAAAGATTCTGTAGAAACACGATGCAACAACTGTTTCTTAAGCATCGTCTTATTTACATGGAAAGATGTACCACATACAAGATACACGAAGAGGGAGTGACGTATGAGAGAGTCAGTAGTAAGATTGATCGCATTGGTTTCATTGGCCGCATGTACACTATCAAGTGTAACCGGATGCAAGAAGAAGAGTGCATTTCCCGAAGAAGACTCTTTTACCACCTATACGATTCCGGTCGAGGAAAGAAAAGCAAAAGCCACTGAATCCGCCCCGATTCTCGTGGATGAATCCGAATACAAAGCCAACCTTCACCCTGTTCCGGACGACTTCACGTTTCTCCCGGCCGACGACGAGAAACTGATCGACCACTATTCTTGTTCGCCGGACAACATGTTCGGACTGAAAGAAATCTATGTCTATGAGAATACAGTCATCATGTATTTCGATCAGGAGACTTTCGATTCGATCGACACGCTATATAACTTCGACAGAAATCCCGAATGGGCAACGAGCTGGGAGGAAGACTATTATAAGGAAGCCGTAGTCAGGCAATTTGAATACAGCCATTCTGACGGCTGGGCGACGACGGTCTCCGGAAAGGACCGGATATGTATCGTCAAAACCTTCTATTCCGAAGAGAAAAAGAAAGAAATCGAAAAAGAACCGGAGAATTATTTCGGAAGAGGCTTCATCTCCATTCTGGGAAGGGCAATTGATTTCAATGACGGAGATATCAGCCTGTACTATGAGGAAGAATTCAACGCCGATTTTACACGACAGCATCGGCAGACCTATGATTCGAAAACCGGAAAATGGAGCGAAGATGACGCAACTGAGTACTACTGGAATTAAGAGTCCTCGGGCGGGATCACTTCCCAGGTCTTTGAATCCTTGATATAGCCCATGAACGGAATTTCGACTCTATACTGGTTTACCACCACATACTTCTTATGAAGCTTATTCATCCGTAAAAAGCAGCACGGATAGGAAGGTCTTCCCAGATCCGGCAGCTCCTCCTCATGGGTCTGCTCTTCACACTTGATCATCATACCGCTTTCGCTGAAATCCACAGTGGTAAGACTGATTTCTCTGAAGTACACGGTTTTGCCTCTTTTTTCGTTTCGGCCGCAACTGACTATGATATAAACATATCCATTTTCCTCCAGTATGTAATACCCGGCCTCTAATTCCGGTCCGAATTCCCTCGAGACCATATAACTGAATTCAAACTCGCCCATCGTGCTCACTTGTCCATAAGCAGAAGACTCGACCGAATTGTACAATACCGTTTCTTCCAGTCCATTTACATGAACGATCGTCATGCCTTCCTGAGATAGTACCTGTTCCATTCTCTTATCTACTGTTTCCATCGCATGGATCATGAACACCCAGACCTCCGATCCGTCTTCAAGTGTCCAAACATACCTCTCCGAATATTCTTCCCGCGCATACATCCCCACTTCATTGACGATGTCATCGATCGTATACTCATCCGTGATATTGGAGAAAGCCTCCAGGGTAACCGGCGCATTGGTCGGCATCGGAAGCGTCTCGGAAGTGGTTGGTTCGGTTTCTTCCGTCTCTGTTGAAAGCTCGGTCTCACTTGTGGTAGTAGTGGTATATTCAGTTTGCGTAGCCGTCGTGGTCGTTTCTTTTTTTGAATTCGAACACCCCGGCAAAAGCACTGTGGCAAAAAGCATAGCTATCACAGCGAAACATATAGATCTGATTATCGGTTTATTTTTCATTATCATCTCTCCTTGTGTGCTTTTTTCATCAGAACAGTTTACTCGCGATATACCATACGATCACGGCGCATATCAGCCTTTATAGATCACGCCAAAAAACAGCCAAATGATTCCGAAGAAGACCGCAAACGATATGATCAAGTACAGGAGAATTCCGAGAAAATGAGTCTTCGTTTTACTGTCTACATCATACAGGGGAAGATTATCT
>CADBGD010000017.1:0-3371 GCA_902794115.1 Oscillospiraceae bacterium | reverse complement strand
AAGATTATCTTCCGGATGATCCGGATCATAGCAGATCGTCTGCTGTTCTCTGTTTGCCCGTTTCCAGGAACCATACCCTTGTCCGGTATAGGTATTCCCTCCGACATCGAACTCATAGTAAATGACGGTTCCACGGGAATTCCTATGCCAGTTTCCGTCCTCATCCTTGGTCTCATATGTATCCTCGTAATGGCTTGTGATCCGGCCTTCCGCCCTTCCCGTAAGATGAGCCAGCTGCTTTCTGGCGCGAAGCTTTCTGGGGATCGAGTTTATCTCCACGGCAAGATATAGTCCGATCGTAGCACCGACGACAAAAATGATCGCGGATCTCTCATCATGCATCAGTTCCATGCCGTAGAATTTCACGACGATTCCCAAAACGACACAATACAGAATGATAAACATAATCCTTACCTCACCTGATTCCCGTCTGTATGGAATGCAACGTGGAAAATACCGATAATGCAAGTATCGCGATCACCACTACGATCCAGAAAATGCGCTTGAACAGATACTTCTTTCCGACATTTTTGACATCACTGATCACCCAGTCTTCCTTCGGCGGCTCACATTCTTTACCGCAATAAGGACAGTTCTTCGATTTAAAAGAGTTAAAGCTGGCACCGCAACTGGGGCACTGGATCTTCGCGATGGAGAAGTTCGTCGAAAACGGAACATCGGTCCTTCTTGCTGCCGTGATCTGATAGACCTCACTTTTTACTTTCAGCCGGTCGCCTAAGTCCCTCGTAGTGTCCACAAACACATCGCCCGTGACATAGACGCTGTTATTTTCCACTTTGATCTTCTTACAGGACATCCATCCGTGGAAGGTACAGTCGACCACATTGTCGAAATCTGTCCCTATCTCCTTCACCGCATTGAAAGGAAGGCTCTCGCGACTATCGGAGAACACCAGGATCCGGAAAAGTGTGGTGATCTTCGAAGAGAATGTTTCGAAGGTATATGCCGGGCTGATTTTCGCCATCTGAGAAGCGAATCTCTTTCTCGAACTTCCGACGGAAAGCGCGGCCGGCGTTTCTTTTCCAAGGGTTTTAAACCCGGCGAAGAAGATTGAAAGAAACCACACGAAGTATCCTATGATCGGGGACATGATGATCATGGCGATAATATACGCGATGATCTTGGAGGGGCCTGGAACCGTCCACATATCTGCATTAAAAAGATCATTCAGAGAATGCAGCGTGTTTTCTTTCCGCATGATCATTGGCGAAAACAGCGGGATCGTGACCGGAAGGGAGTAAAGTCCGTATCGGATCATTGTCTTCCAGATGGGATCCGTGCTTACGCCCGGGTCCGGAACGAAGAAGTAGTTTCCTACCTTCGGATAGAGTTCGGTCATGCGAAAAGAAGTTCCGCACTGGCTGCATCCTTCCTGCAGTTCCCGGATCGTTGCGACCGCGCCGCAGTTCGGACAGCAGTAGGTATCTTCACTGACATCCTCCCCGTCTCTGACATCCACGACGGTTTCACAGATCGACTGCGGGTCTTTTCTCTTAAAGGTCTTCATACCGTCTCTTTCGGCGGTCTTTTTATGGTTGATATATCCGACGGACCACGATGTCTCATAGTGGCCGTCCTGCCATGAACGCACGTTATTGACCGCGCTGCGCACAGGTGCTTTTCCCGGATCGAATTCTTCCGTAAAACGGATATTCTTTCTTGCGATACGGTCTCTTTGAAGTTCCAGACAATAGCGGAGTTCTCTGTCCGCCGACATGACTTTCGCGCCCGGCTCCATCGCATGTCCGAGTTCTACGCGAAAAGCACTTGCCACAGCATTTCTCGCATCCTGACGGCTTGCCGCGTTTTCACCTGAAGAAGAAATAGCAATCGCTTCCTCTTCCGTCATCCCGCCTGCCAACGCGATGGCTTCTTCCTCGGTCCGATAATTCGGATCCGAAGCGATGATCTGCTCCAGTTCATTTTCCTGATTCTGATTATTCTCTGCACACATACCCTACTCTCCTGATCCTAAGCCATTGCGAATCAGACAACCCAAGAAAATTATATCATGTGTTGACCGCTTCTATCTACTAAACAATTCACTTAAGGAAATTATTGGGTAGAGGGGAAAATTTGTATTCTGATTCTGTCTAAATTCTTACTAAAATGCTTCAGCCGGCATCCCCGCGGCGCGCACTTTTTACTTCATCAATAATGAATGTATTCCTGCCTGCAAGATTAATAAGAGCGAAGATTGCGACGCCGAACCCGGCTCCGCCAAAAAGCTGTACCCACGGTATCTTCACAAGAAATCCGAAGCCAACCACGGCACCAAACATCAGAATCGAAGATATACTAACCATCACCAGATTTCTCACATTCAGACGGTAGTTCTGGTACTTTCTTGCGGCATATAGTACAATCAGAAATACGACGATCTCGGATATGAGCGAGGCGACCGAGGCACCGAGTGCCCCGTATCTCGGAATCAAGATCATGTTGTTTACGAAATTGATCACCAGCGTAATGAAGTACGCGTTCATAAGATAAAACTCCTGCCCGGCGCACATCATGACCTGATAGCAGACGATGTCACCGATGCATTTCAAAGGGATCATAAATGCAAGCACGATCAGGCATGGCGCTGCTTTTTCGTATCCTTCTCCGAGCCAGACAGTGATAAGCGGCGAAGAAACTGCACAAAGACCGAGGCACATCGGGATGGAGATAAAGATCATCGTATCCGTACCGAACTTGGTCAGTTTATTGAACTTGTCACGGTCATTCTGATAATAGTAGCTGAGCCTCGGAAGAAATACTGCGGTGATAGCGATCAGCGCGATGACGATCAGGTTCACGATCTTCTGTGCATAGGAATAAAATGCCACCGTCGAGTGTTCTTCCATGACGTCGAGCATCGTAATATCCATCCTCGCATAAAGCTCCGTGGACACGGTGCAAAGCGCAAGGAAAAGAAGCGGCCGCATATGCCGGCGCATATCCCCGCTACGGAAATTCAATTTCGTTTTCCGCCCCGCATGCACGATACTGATGAGGTGATAAAGTGTATTGGAAAGCACACTGATCAGCGCATAGATGTAGAGGTCTTCCACCTTACGGACAAACAGAAGTACGGCGATCAGCGATATAAACTTGACCACGAAAGATCGGATGGCAATAAACTTAAAATCCTCGGTTCCCTGAAAGTACCAGTCCACATTCATGAAGTTTGTCGCAATAGCGATGGCGCAGATGAGATAGAGTGTCTTCTCCTCCTGCATGACCGGCACGAAGAAAAGGCACACGATGAAAGCGATGCAGGCAATAAGCGTTAGAAAGAAGTTGATCAGGAGCATCTGTGAAAACAGCTTATCCCGTTCGTTCTTATCGTCTTTCCTTCTTGCGAT
>CADBGD010000016.1 GCA_902794115.1 Oscillospiraceae bacterium | reverse complement strand
CAAAGCCCGTATCTGGCAAGTGCTTTTGCCATGGCTTTAGAAAAAGCAACGGAGAATATTGAGGAGAACCTTCAGAAGATGACGGAACTTCGGGATTTCTTCAGTGGCGAGCTGGAGAAGCAGGGTGTGTCGATCCTGTCTCCGAAGGATGCCCTGCCTTATGTGTTAAATGTATCTTTTCCGCACTTTCAGTCGGAGACTATGTTACACTGTCTAGAGGAAAAAGAAATCTATGTGTCGACCGTATCGGCCTGCTCCAGTAAGACGAAGGCGGTAAGCTATGTTCTTTCGGAGATGGGCATCAAGCGTGAGATCGCCAAAAATGCGGTGCGGTTCAGCTTCAGCCGTTTTAACACGAAAGAAGAGATGCAGACGGCGCTTTCTGCGATCTCGATGATCTATGAAAAGTATATGGTGTAAGAGGAGAAAGAAATGAGTCATTCGTATCGGACAATTATTCTGGCCAGAATGGGTGAGATTGCCCTGAAAGGATTAAACCGCGGTAAGTTTGAGCGTCAGCTCATGGATAATATGCGGTGGAGACTGAAGGAATTCGGTGCATTTACCATCGTGCAGAGCCAGTCCCGTATCTGGATCGAGCCGAAGGAAAGTAATGCGGATCTTCTGGAGGATCAAGAAGTCGCCCAGCAGGTATTAAAGGCCGTGACCCAGGTCTTCGGTCTGGTGTCCGCAAGTCTGGTGCGCCGTTTCAGCGGAGATATGGAGGACATCAAAAAGCAGTCGGTGCAGCTGACAGACGATATTCTTTCCGAGCATGACTATAAGACTTTTAAAGTGGAAAGTAAGCGCGGCAACAAGCGTTTCCCGCTGGCTTCCCCGGAGATCTGCGTGGACGTGGGAGAAGCGATCCTTCTTTCTCATCCGGAACTGACCGTAGATGTGCATGAACCGGATTTCATCATCTATGTGGAAGTCCGTGAGGATCTGTATGTATATAGCGAGAAGCTGGAAGGACATCGCGGCCTTCCTGTGGGAACGGCCGGAAAAGGCATGCTTCTTTTGTCCGGTGGTATCGACAGCCCGGTGGCCGGTTACATGATGGCTTCCCGTGGTATGCAGCTGGAAGCGATCTATTTCCATTCCTATCCGTATACCAGTGAACGTGCACTGGAGAAGGTTAAAGATCTGGCAAAGATCGTTTCCCAGTACTCCGGAACGATCCTTCTGCATGTTTGCAATTTTACGGATATCCAGCTGAATCTTTATAAAAACAGCCCGCAGGATATGCTGACCATTACCATGCGCCGCGTGATGTTTGAGATCGCGGAGGAACTTGCCAATAAGCAGGGCTGTAAATGCCTGATCACCGGTGAATCTCTGGGTCAGGTGGCCAGTCAGACCATCGAGGCGATCCAGATCACCAATGAGGTCGTCAAGACCATGCCGGTATTCCGTCCGCTGATCGGACTGGATAAAGAGGAGACCTGTAATATCTCCCGCCGTATCGGTGCATTTGAGACTTCGATCCTTCCTTATGAGGATTGCTGCACGGTATTCGTGGCTAAGCACCCGAAGACCCATCCGCAGAAAAAGCATATTATCGAAGCGGAAGAAAAGTTGGATATTCCGGCTCTGGTCAAGCAGGGTGTGGAAGGTATCGAGACGTATAAGATCGAACGCACATCAAAATAATTATTGTAAGAAATGCAGTGCTTTGGGTGTGGGAAAGGCACTGCTTTCGGGGGTGACTTTTTAAATGAGGAGAAGAAGTCATGTATCTACGCAATAAACTCTTAACTGTACTGAAAGTAAAGAATGTCCTTTTGATGATCGCAGGAATTTTCTTCCTGTTTTTCGGAGCATTTAACATTATTGACCTTTTGATCTATTACCGGAATGACATTGATACCGCATTGCACGCGAAATCCATGCCGGGTTCGATCGATGCAGTTCTGATGGCAATTGTTTTCCTGTTCGTGGTGTTACTGTCACGTAAGCTGATCGGTGATGCCCGGTTCTATTCCAGCTATTTTGAAGGTTCTCTTTATCAGCATATCCGTGTCAAAGATCTGGCAGCTGCGTCCGGTAAACCCGTTTTTGTTGTAGCCATCGAACTGTTTTTCTTCCGTTTCTTGTATATGAAGAAATATAAGTTCGTCACGATCGAAGGGAAGCGTCTTATAGAGCTTTTCAGTAAGAAAACGCTATGCGAATGTAAAAACTGCGGTGCACCGGTCGACAAGAGCGTGTATTTTGCCGGTACCTGCAACTACTGCGGAAGTTCCGATGTGTTTGCCAAAGTTCTGGCCGGAGACCGCTTTTACAGTATTTCCAGTGAAGTGAATAGAGGTGTGAACTGTCCTTCTTTCTACGAAGGAAAAAATCTGGATGTGAAGAGGAATCTCTCTGTGGCTCTGGCAATTGTCGGATTAGGTGTCGCCCTTCTTATGGCTTTTATTATCGGCGACAGCATTTCGAACTATAACAACAAAGAGTATCTTCGGGAAAAGCTCTTCGATACATCGAATCATCTTTTTTCCTATGATGCGATCCGTGCCGAGCTGATCTCGCTTATCATCTTTGGCGGAATCCTTCTGATCATTCTTCTTGTTCTGGCTGCACGACGTTTCTATAAATTGTACTTTATCAATGAAGCCGAGTCCTGTGCCAAGTATTTCTCAACCTGCAAGTCGCCTTTTATTCCGGCGGAGGAACTTCCGTCGATTAAGGCCGCCGGGCATAAGAAGATGAGAAGAGTTCGTGGTGCTCTGAAAAATGCCTATCTTGCCCATTGTACGCTGGAAGTGCATGAGGAAGTCATGAAGGTGGCGCTGGCCAAAAAGATCGTAAAGGACACATGTCCCAGCTGTGCATCTCCCATCAACGGTGCCGTAGATGAGAATTATGTATGCCAGGTATGTGGCAATAAGATCATGGGCGTGATCGAAAAGAAATAAGATAAAGAAGAAAATATAACATGAGAAAAGGACTGTCTTTGTATTGGGGAAAAGACAGTCCTTTTCTTCTGGAGTGAGGATAGAAAAATCGTATAACGAATAAGGAGGAGAACCTTATTCGTGAATACACTCGATTGTCCGGAGCATTACATCTCCGCCGCCCTTGTAGGTCAGGTACAGGGCAGAAACACCGTCCGGGATCTTGCAGTCGGAAGTGTATTTCTTCCAGACTGTCATGAAGTTTACCGGGATCTCGGCAAGCACTTCACCGTCGATCGAGGTCCTGACTTCAAATGTACCGTTGCCGTAGCCGCGGACTTCCAGCGTAATACCGGATACGTCCTTGAAATCGATGTACTTGAAGCCGATGACGGTGCCCTCGTGGATATTGGCAATGAAGGCCGGATCACGGTCTCCGTCTTTTCCGTCCTGGGAAACATGCGGAGCATGGAACTGTCCTAAGTAAGGATTTTCCAGCATATCCCGGTTAAAGAGATGGCAGGCGATATAGGCCGGGATCACTTCGGTGTCACGAAGTGGTCCGCCATTTAAGCCGCAGGAGGTGATCTCCGCCTGCTTGATGCTGCCGTCTTCACGGAACTCGATCTTTTCGGCACAGCCCTGACGGGAATACCAGGTGTTGTTGGTATGACGGTGATAGAAGATGTACCACTCGCCGTTGATCTCCACGATGCTGCCGTGGTTGTTGGCGCCATAGGCGGAAGGTTCTTCGGCTTTCTTATAGGTGTCGATACCCAGATCACAGTTGCTGATAATGACACCGCCGTAGGTAAACGGTCCTTCCGGATCCTTCGAGGTGGCATAGCACAGTTCGTGCATGACCTGCGAGGAATAGATGAAGTAGTAGATGCCGTTTCTTTCCCGGATGGAAGGTGCTTCAAAAAAGGCATGGCCTTCGTATTCCGTGCCGTCTGCATACATGGTGCCGGGAACGATGAATTGCGGACCCTTCTTAATGGTCAGCATATCTGCGCCCAGAACAGTGACCATCGCGCCGTGACGGGAAGCATCGGTCTGTCCGCAGAATCCGGTATACAGATAGGTGGTATCGCCGATGGTGATGACACCCGGATCAAACTGCGGTTCATCTGTTTCTTTCTTTCCGAGAAGCGTGCCGTCCTCATAGTGGACATGACCATAGAAGGTAAACGGTCCCTGCGGCTTATCGCTCTTGGCCACAGCCACGACGCTCTGATTATCCAGTACATAGAAGAGATAATACTTTCCGTCCGGTCCGACAGTCACATCCGGTGCATAGAGGCAGCCGTTGTTTTCCTGGTTATCCGGATCGTCTGTGCGGCGGAAGGAAACACCTTCGTATCTCCAGTTGCCCAGATCGTTGACCGGTGCCGACCAGCTGACATAGTCACCGGGGCAGAAGAAGCGTCCGTTGAAATAGTCATGGGAACCATATACATAAATGCGGTCGCCGAAGACATAGGGCTCGCCATCCGGAATATATTCCCAGGAAGGAAGGTACGGATTGAAAGCCTGCTTTTTCAGCGGAGCCTGCATCGCGGCGATGCTGGCATCCTGACGGTTATTCTGACTGAGATTTCCCAGTGCTCTGTCGGTCAGATAATCGATAAAGAACTGGTAGAAAGCAGAGTGACCGCATTTGGAAATGCATCCGTCCGGCGTGAAATGCATCTCGTTCTGTGCGTCATTCTTATACGGCAGCCACTTGGTCATTTCAGAACCGGTGATATCCATACCGTTGGGATCGCCGTTCTTAATGAAGTTCGTAATGTAGTTGGTCATCTGACGGGCCAGGTCATAGTGGCGGCCGGTAAACGGTCTCCAGCAGGCTGCCAGTGTCTCAAAGAAGAACCACAGATCCACGGAATGGAATGTGCCCGGGTTGTCTTCACCGGGGATATCGATCTCGAAGCTGTAGTAGAAGCCCGGTGCATTGGTCTTATCCAGTGCGGCTTTGACAGAAGCTTCGATACCGCGAAGTGTCGCATACTGATTTCCGTTTTTCACCTCATAGCTTTCCGGGAAGGAAAGGAAGGTATCGGCACGGTCGCCGAAAAGTGCTTTTGCCTTCGATTCAAAATCCTCTTTGGAATCCGCGAACATAAAGCTCGGGAATTCATCGAAGGTGTTTCCGGCAAGGAGCGGAACATTGGCCTGCTTGCCCTGAAGCATCAGCTTAAAAGGTTCGTCCTTCAGATAGACGTGGTCGATACAGGGAGTGAAGAAGAACATGTTCTTTTCCCGGAACTCCGCATACTTATTACGGATCGTCAGTGCATCGATCTTTCTGGCTTCTTCGATGGTGGAGACGCCCAGATCAGAAAGAAACTTCTCGCCCATTTTACATGTCTCTTCGATCGGACGGGGAGTGATGACGGAATCCTTGATGTAGGGGCTTTCGATAATGCCCGAGTAAATGATGGCTTTCTGATAAAGACCGATACTGGATTCGGAAGTCAGATGGGTCAGAACAGAACCGCCGCCGGCAGACTGACCGGAGATGGTGATGTTCTTCGGGTCACCGCCGAACTTTTCAATGTTTCGTACGACCCACTTGATGCCGGCCTGCTGGTCAAGATTACCGAAGTTTGCCGGTGCATCCGGAGACTCTTTCAGAAGATCCGGGTGGGACAGAAATCCCAGGGCACCCAGACGGTAATTGACGCTGACAACGATCACGCCGCGCTTGGCAATGTTCTCTCCGTTAAATTCCATTTCGCGAGGGTAGCCCCACTGGAATCCGCCGCCAAAGAACCATACCAGAACCGGAAGCTTATCGCTTTCCGACTGGGCCGGAGTCCAGACGTTCAGGTAGAGACAGTCTTCATCCATTTCAATATCCTTATCCACATGCCATTCACGGCAGTAGATGTCGGTGCCGACACCCGGCTGGTCCTGCACAGAGATCGGTGCAAATTTACTGCACTCTCTGACGCCTTCCCAGTTCTCCACGGGCTGCGGGGCACGCCAGCGGTTTTCTCCAACAGGCGGAGCGGCAAAA
This sequence comes from Oscillospiraceae bacterium, assembly GCA_902794115.1. GTDB lineage: Bacteria > Bacillota > Clostridia > Saccharofermentanales > Saccharofermentanaceae > Scatonaster. The sequence goes on along the minus strand of CADBGD010000016.1, from coordinate 20,912 downwards.
GGAATGCCCTTAAAGACGGAGATACGGGTGTTGTTCCCCTGAAAACCGCGTACAAGTCCATTTTCTGTAGATACCAGTTTTAACATGTTAACCCTCCTTATTCCCGTGCTGTTCCATGGCGTCCGGGTTCCGACTGATGTAATAGATCTTCATTTGAATATTCTGGCTATAGTCTCCGAAGTCTTCACCGAATAATGTCAGACCGCCGCAGTTTGCCGTGTCTTTCGGAACGGCGAAAGTCAGGTCGATAGTGGAGTTATAGTCAATGGCCAGATCCGCGAGTGTGGTGTCGCCGATCCGGTTTGTTCCGTCGATGAACGTACCCTTATCATTGATGAGAAGAGTCTTTAAAAGTCCGTACTGGTTCAGTGGCGCCGGCCACCAGGTAGGAGAGATCATTCCCTTTCTGTCACCGAAGTCACCGGGGCTGACCCAGCTTCCCAGGAATTTATCATTAATATAGAAATGTATATCACTGGGGTAATCATTATTGTAGGAAGGACATTCCGAAGAGATCTCAAAAGAAATCTGGATCTCACGGGCAACCTGTCCTGCTTTTAAGCGGTTCGGAAGATTATAGGTGATCGAGCCATACCCAAGCCACAAAATCCCTGCCTGAAAACGCTCCGGATAAGAAAAGACGCGCGGGTCATCGAATTCGCCGATGATCTCCTTCGGAGTACAGATACCGCAGGTAGGATGGATATCACAGCGTGTATAATGCCCGACAGCAATGCTGTCTTCGTAGCTGGGAAGAAAATTCTGGTTTCTATCCGAAAACATGTCGATGATGATGCGGTCATGTACCGGCTGAACGATCTTCTGGACTCCGCGCTTTCCGGACGTGGTCTTAATGGTGACAAGTCCAGCGCTTTCCAGCTTGCTGACGTGAAGAGTGATCGCACTGTTGGTCACATTCAAAGTGGTGGCCAGATCGTTCATGCTCAGATTATCGTTTTCGTAGATCAGTTCCATGATCTGGAGACGGGTGGGTGTGCTTAATGCCTTAAATACTTCGGCTGCTTCCTGTAAGGAATGTAAACAAAGCATGTTGAAACTCCTATTCTGCAGAGTATTTCACAAATGCGTGAAATGCTTCATCTTTTTCTCTATTCAATAATAACGAAGATGATATTTCTCTTCAACATGAAAAATTCTAGGTCAAATCCCTTGAAACTGCACATTTACGAAAGTTGTACTTGCTTTTTCGAATGTTGTCATGTAACGTAAATTCAAGGCAAAAGTGTATTTTTTAAGCACTTTCGAAAGTAAAAACGTTTTTTGTTTCACTAACAAAAGAAGGAGCTTGAATATGTTTAAACTCGTAATGGATCCAGGAAAAGAAAAAGGACATATTGCACCAGAGATCCAGGGGCATTTCTCGGAACATCTCGGCCGCTGCATTTACGGCGGTGTTTTTGTCGGAGAAGACTCTAATATACCCAATACCAACGGCATGCGTAACGATGTGGTGGAAGCACTGCGGAATCTTCAGATCCCGGTCCTTCGCTGGCCGGGCGGATGCTTCGCGGATGAGTACCATTGGAAAGACGGAATCGGAGAGAAATCCACCCGTAAAAAGATGATCAATACCAACTGGGGTGGTGTCGTGGAAGACAATAGTTTCGGTACCCACGAGTACATGGAGCTTTGCCGCCAGCTTGGCTGTAAAACGTATATCAACGGAAACGTCGGTTCCGGTACGGTTCAGGAGATGAGCGAGTGGGTCGAGTATATGACTTTTGACGGCGTATCTCCTATGGCGGAACTTCGTAAGCATAACGGCAGCGAGAAGCCATGGACGGTGGATTATTTCGGTGTCGGAAATGAGAACTGGGGCTGCGGCGGAAATATGGTTCCGGAATACTATGCCAACCAGTTCCGTCAGTATCAGTCTTATGTCAAAAACTACGATCCCAACAAGAAGATCTTAAAAATCGCCTGCGGTCCGAATGCTCAGGATTATGAGTGGACCGAGACGGTATTGAACCAGTGCCATAAACTGTCCGGTTCCTGGAATAATGCACATGGTTTTATGGATGGTATTTCGCTTCATTACTATACACTTCCGTATGACTGGAATAAGAAAGGCGCTGCAACCGGCTTTAATGAAAAAGAGTGGTATATGACTTTAAGTAAGACGCTCTTTATGGAAGAACTGGTCACCAAGCATTCGGCGATCATCGACCGTTATGATCCGGATCACCAGATCGGACTGATCGTTGATGAATGGGGCACCTGGTATGATGTGGAAGAAGGAACCAATCCGGGCTTCCTCTATCAGCAGAACACTATGCGCGATGCACTGGTGGCTGCTATTAATCTGAACATTTTCAATAAGCACTGTGACCGTGTCAAGATGGCAAATATTGCCCAGCTGGTCAACGTCCTTCAGGCTGTGATCCTGACCGAAGGCGACCAGATGATCAAGACTCCGACATATCACGTTTTCGATATGTATAAGCATCATCAGGATAACACCCTGATCGAAAGCTTTGTGGAAAGCACTTCCATCGGAAAAGAAGAAGAGTATATGGTACCGAACCTCCATGAATCCTGCTCGAAGGATAAGGATGGAAATTACCACATTACTTTGGCGAACCTTTCCTGTGAAGAAAGCTACGATATGGATGTATGCCTTTTGGGAAATGCCGTGTCTTCTGTGAAGGCACAGATCGTCAGCGGAAAGATGGATGCGAAGAATACTTTCGATGATCCGGAAGCAGTTAAGGTTCAAGACTTTTCGGATGTGAAAGCCGAGGGCGATCAGATCCGTTTTGCGATCCCGGCATGCAGTGTTATCCATCTGGAGGTTACCCTCTGATGGATCTTTCCAAGCCCTGCCGCCGGTGCCTTTTAAGCGAGCTGGATGAAGCTTCGTATCAGCGCATCGTGGAGAAAGGCCTTCAAGGGCTTTTGCCGGAAGACCGGGCAGAGGAAAAAACATACAAGGACCGCTTACAGATATGCCGTTCTTGTGATAATTTAATGAGTGGAACGTGTCTTTCCTGCGGATGTTATGTGGAGATACGCGCTGCGATCAAAAAGGGACGTTGTCCCGATAAAAAATGGTGAGGTGTCTTATGGATACGAAACAGTTGATCTTAGATGGAAAAAGCGTACTGGGCATCGAGTTCGGTTCGACCCGTATCAAAGCGGTCCTGGTCGATGAGAAAGGAAATCCGATCAGTTCCGGAAGTAAAGAGTGGGAGAACCGTTTTGAAAACGGGGTATGGACCTACTCCCAGGATGATATCTGGAACGGTCTTTCCGACTGCTACGCCGATCTGAAAAAGAATGTGAAAGAGCAGTACGGCGTTGTGCTGAAGAGCTTTGCCGCCATTGGTTTTTCCGCCATGATGCACGGCTATCTTCCGTTTAATGAAAAGGATGAACTTCTGGTTCCGTTCCGTACATGGAGAAATACGATCACGGAAGAAGCGGCCGATCAGCTGACAGATATGCTGAATTTCAATATCCCGCAGAGATGGAGCATTTCCCACCTGTATCAGGCGATCCTGAACGGGGAAGAACATGTACCGCAGATCCGTCATTTTACGACTCTGGCCGGCTATGTGCATTTCCGTCTTTCCGGTAAAAAAGTACTGGGTGTAGGGGATGCTTCCGGTATGTTCCCGATCGATTCCAAGACCGGAACCTACGATGCGGATATGCTGGCGAAAGTAGAGAATAAGATCGCCGAGAAGAACTTCCCGTGGAAGCTTTCCGAGATCCTTCCGGAAGTTCTGTCTGCCGGTGAAGATGCCGGCTCCCTTACTGAGGAGGGCGCGAAGCTTCTGGATAAAGAAGGTGATCTTCAGGCCGGGATCCCGATGTGCCCGCCGGAAGGTGATGCCGGTACCGGTATGGTGGCCACTAATTCCGTCATGGTGGAGACCGGTAATATTTCTGCAGGTACATCCGTATTTGCGATGATCGTTCTGAAAGAGAACATGAAGAATCTTCATAAGGAGATCGATATGGTTACTACTCCGGTAGGTGATCCGGTTGCGATGGTACACTGCAATAACTGTACTTCCGAGATCAATGCCTGGGTAAAACTATTTGATGAGTTCGGAAAACTCATGGGTCAGGATTTTGACCGCGGAGCGCTTTTCGAGAAGCTGTATGGTGTGGCACTGGAAGGCGATAAGGACTGCGGAGGCCTCGTATCCTACAACTATTTCTCCGGCGAGCCGGTTACCGGTTTTTCGAAAGGCAGTCCGCTGTTCTTCCGTCAGGCGGAAGACTCCTTTACTCTTCCGAACTTTATGAGAATGCATCTGTATTCTGCACTGGCCGCACTGAAGGTGGGCCTGGATATCCTGACTGTGGAAGAAAAGGTAGTTGTGAAGAAGATGTATGGCCACGGCGGTTTCTTTAAGACACCGAAGGCCGGACAGACTATTGCTTCGGCAGCGATCGGATCTCCGGTATGTGTTATGGAAACAGCCGGTGAAGGCGGCGCCTGGGGTATCGCTCTTCTGGCTCTCTATATGTTTGCGAAAAAAGACGGACAGAGCTTGCCGGATTATCTCAACGAAGAGATCTATGCCGGATCTTCCGGAAGTGAGCTTTCCGCAACAGCAGAAGATATTTCCGGATTTAATGCTTTTATGAAAAAGTATGTGGCCGGTCTTTCTGTAGAAAAAGCGGCTGTCGAACTGATTGACTAAGGGGGAATAGAAATGTTAGAAGAACTCAAAAAGCAGGTTTTTGAAGCCAATATGCTTTTGCCGAAATATGGACTGGTGACCTTTACCTGGGGAAATGTCAGCGCCATTGACCGGGAATCGGGTTTGTTTGTGATTAAGCCGAGCGGTGTGCCGTATGAGACCATGACAGCTGAAGATATGGTGGTCATGGATCTGGACGGAAACCGTGTGGAAGGAAAGTATAAGCCTTCTTCGGATACGCCGACCCACCTGATCCTTTACAAGCGTTTCCCGAATATCGGCGGTGTCGTGCATACACATTCCTCGTATGCCACATCCTGGGCCCAGAGCGGAAGAAGTATCCCGTGCTACGGAACCACCCATGCCGACTACTACTATGGCGCGATCCCTTGTGTCCGCTGCCTGAATAAAGAAGAGATCGAAGCGGATTATGAGACCAACACAGGTATCCTGATCGCGGATTCTTTCGAGGCGGAAAAACTGGATTACGAGGCCGTTCCGGGCGTGCTTTGTAAAAACCACGGCCCCTTTACCTGGGGAAAAGATGCCCACGAGGCAGTCCACAATGCTGTGGTTCTGGAGGAAGTGGCAAAGATGGCTTACAGAACGGAAATCATCAATAAAGAAGTGCTTCCGGCCCCGGCTGAATTACAGGATAAACATTATTTTCGAAAACATGGAAAAAATGCTTATTATGGTCAATAAAAATGCTATAATGGAATAACCAATTAAGGAGGATTTAAGACATGAACAACATTCCAGAAATCAAATTAGGTATCGTTGCTGTTTCCCGTGACTGTTTCCCGATCGCGCTCTCCGAGAAGAGAAGAAGTGCTATCAAGGCAGCTTATAAGGGCGAACTTTATGAGTGCCCGGTAACAGTTGAGAACGAGCTCGATATGCTCAAGGCAGTGGAAGATGTAAAGAAGGCAGAGTGCAATGCACTGGTTGTTTTCCTCGGCAACTTCGGTCCTGAAACACCTGAGACACTGATTGCGAAGAATTTTGATGGTCCTTGCATGTTCGTGGCTGCAGCAGAAGGTGACGGAGACATGGTCAATGGCCGTGGCGATGCTTACTGTGGTATGCTCAACTGCTCATACAACCTCGGTATGAGACATCTTGACGGATATATTCCTGAATATCCTGTCGGCACAGCTGAAGATATCGCAAAGATGATCGCTGATTTCGTACCGATCGCCCGTGCAGTTGTCGGCGTAAAGAACCTCAAGATCATTACATTCGGACCTCGTCCGCAGGACTTCTTCGCTTGTAACGCTCCGATCAAGGGCCTCTATGAACTGGGCGTTGAGATCGAAGAGAATTCCGAGCTGGATCTTCTCGTTTCCTACAAGGAGCATGAGAATGACCCGCGTATCCCGGAAGTTTGTGCTGACATGGCAAAAGAAATGGGTGAAGGCAAGTACTATGCTGATATGAACGTTCGTATGGCACAGTTCGAGCTGACACTTCTTGACTGGGCTGAGAACCACAAGGGCGCCAGAAAGTATGTTGCTTTCGCTGATAAGTGCTGGCCGGCATTCCCGTCCCAGTTCGGTTTCGAGCCCTGCTACGTAAACAGCCGTCTGGCTTCCCGTGGCATTCCGGTATCCTGCGAAGTAGATATCTACGGCGCTCTTTCCGAGTACATCGGTATCTGCATCAGCAATGATGCCATCACTCTTCTTGACATCAACAACTCCGTTCCGCAGTACATCTACGATGAGGATAGAGCTGGTTTCAAGAACTACAAACTCACAGATACATTCATGGGCTTCCATTGCGGTAACACACCTTCCTGCAAGATGTGTGCAGACCGTGCGATCAAGTATCAGCTGATCCAGCACAGACTCCTTGAGCCGGCTGGTTCTGATCCGGATTTCACACGTGGTACTCTTGAGGGTGACATCGCTGCTTCTCCGATCACGTTCTATCGTCTGCAGTGCAACAGCGACGGAGAACTTGTTTCCTACATCGCTGAAGGTGAGATCCTCGACGTTAAGACACGTTCCTTCGGTGGTATCGCTATCTTCGCTATTCCGGAAATGGCAAGATTCTATCGTCACGTTCTTATCCAGGGTAGATTCCCGCACCACGGCGCTGTTGCTTTCGGTCACTACGGCAAGCTGATGTTCGAGACATTCAAGCTCCTCGGCATCTGCCCGTGCAAGATCGGCTACAACAAGCCGGCCGGCGTTCTCTATCCGACAGAGAATCCGTTTGCATAATCCTTTCGTTAGCGGCTCTTTTTCAGAGCGCAAATGAACGATGATTTAGGGACTGCTTCACTTTCAAAGTGAGGCAGTCCTTTTCTATTTCTGTTATAATGGGTAAGCGAGCACGGCGGGAGCGGAGGAACCACGTTGATCCAGAAAGTACTGACCCGATTTCTGAATAAACTGAAACTGCATAATAAGTTTCTTATTATGTATGTTTTCTGCGTCATCATTCCGCTGATCATTACCGACGCTGTTGTTCTTCGTGCTGTATATAAAAAGGAATACGACAGTCGTGTTTATGAAATGGATAAGATCGCGCAGCAGTACAGCTCGTATATGTCCGGCGTCTTTTCCTATAACTCCAATCTTGCCCAGGCCATCTGTGATAACCAGGATTTTAACCACTTTCTGGACCGTACTTACAGAAGTAATTACGACTACTTCGTAAATTACCTGGACTTTATCAACAACTCCTTTTTCCGTACCATTGCCGGCATGCGTTCGGATAAGATCACGATCTATGTGGATAACCCGACTGTCGGCGACGGCTTCTATTTTAAGCCGATGTCGTCAGCGGAAGATAAGGAGTGGTACCGCCGTTTCAGCCAGTATGATGTGGACGAGTGCCTTTTGATCTACTACGATGAGACAGTCAATCTTCGTATCGAAAAGCCCCAGAAGATCATCTATATCCGGAAGATGCGTATTTTCGACTCCAAGTACGATAAGCTCGTAAAGATCGAGATCGATGCTTCGGATATGCGTAACCAGCTGGTCAATATTTCGTCTGAATATCCCATGTATATCTGTAACGGAAACTATGTGGTCTTTACCCGGATCGGTGAGGCTGTGAAAACATTTAATGCGGAAAACATGCGAAGCCAGCACACGATGTATACGCATCGCCCTCTTTCGGTCCTGGGAAATACTCTGGATATTTATCTTTATAGTGATGAGTTATTGATAACGACGGTGCTTCGGAACAATATTGTGATCATCTTAAGCCTGGTCCTGGTGACCGTTATTCTGCCGGTAATTATCATGAAGATCATCGAGCAGTCGCTGGCAAAACGAATCCGGATCTTAGGCGAAGCTTTCAGCGGAAACAAGATGGATAAATTCCTTCCGATCACGGACGTGGAAGGTAACGATGAGATCACTTCTTTGATGGAAAACTACAACAATATCGTTTCCATCAATAATGAACTTATTAATACACTATATAAAGATAAGCTTCGTGAGCAGGAAAGTGACATTGCCCGTAAGAATGCAGAACTTCTGGCGCTGCAGAGCCAGATCAATCCGCATTTCCTTTTTAATGCTCTTGAAAGTATCCGTATGCACAGTATTCTCAAAGGTGAAGATGAGACAGCGGAGATGGTTGAAAAACTGGCCGTTATGGAACGTCAGAATGTTGAATGGAGCAATGATCTGGTTACGGTGAAAAAAGAGACCGAATCGATCGAGGCGTATCTGTATCTGCAGAGCTATCGTTTTGGTGACAGGCTTTCTTTCGATATCGATGTGGAAGAAGAATGTGAATCCTATCTGATCCCGAAACTGACGCTGGTTACGTTTGTTGAAAATGCCTGCGTACACGGGATCGAGTCGAAACCTACTGCCGGCTGGATCTTCGTCCGGGTATATAAAAAAGGCGAGGATCTGGTCATGGAGATCGAAGATACCGGCGGCGGTATGACGGATAAAGAAGTGTCAGCCTTGATCCGGAGTATTGAACATGTCAGTATCGATAAGATCAAGAATATGAAGCATGTCGGTATCCTCAATGCCTGTCTTCGTATGAAAATGCACACGGATAATATGGTTAAGTTTTCGATTGAAAGTGAAGTGGGTGTGGGCATGTGTGTCATGATCCGTGTACCGCTTTCCAAACTCAAACAGAGTGAAACATAATTAGTTCATATAGGAGAATATGTATGCTCAAAGTAATGATCATTGATGATGAACCCTATATTTTGCAGGGACTTCAGATCCTGGTGGATTGGAACAGTGAGGGATTTGAGATCGATGCGCTGATGACAAACGGAAAAGATGCACTGGAATATCTCAAGACACATAAAGTGGATCTGATCATTTCCGATATTCAGATGCCGATCATGACCGGACTTGATCTTCTGGAAGAGATCAACCGCCAAAAGCTTTCGGACGCAAAGTTTGTTCTTCTGACGGGATATGATGACTTTTCCTATGTGCAGCGGGCGATCCGGAATAACTGTATGGACTACATATTAAAGCCGGTCGGAAAAGATGATCTCATTGCACTTTTGCGTAAAGTATCGAATCTGAATGAACAAAATGAGATCGTCCAGCAGAACCAGAAGAAGATGGAGGATGCTTATCTGGCCTCGAATCTGATGGCGATCATTAAGGGAAAATATGATGATACCGATCTGGAGTATGTTAACAAGCACCTGCAGCTGGCGGGAGGCATCCGCTTTGTGGATATCGAGATCATGACGGATTCAACGAAAGAAGAAGAGGATGATTCGGATCTTCGTGCCCAGCAGAAACAGCTGTTCCACTCCTGTAAGGAAATCATGAAAGAAAATGCCAATCATTTTATCTTCGACGTTTCCTATGATAAGGACAATTATGATATTGGAATGATCTACTGTGAAAATATGGCAACCAGAAGGGACATGAGCGAGAAGGACTTTTTCCAGATGTTCCTGAAAAAACTGGAAGTGCTTTTCCTGCGGCCGGTAAGAATTATGTGCGGAAAACTGGTTCCGAATATTGAATCTCTTTCGAAGTCCTACAGTTCATGTATACGTATTAATAGTATTAAGGGATTCCATAATCAGAAAAATCTGTATTTCTATGAAGAGGATATCCAGGTCGGCCAGAACGGAATCGTACTTTGCAAATCCCAGCTGGACGAGTGTATTTCGGCGATCCAGTCAAATAATAAGGACGCGATCAAGGAGGCCGTGCGCCGTCTTTATGAGGAAATGAATAATTCCGAAAGCAACAACGTGGTGGATCTGAATATCAACTACCTTTTGTTCCAGCTGATCCATCTGGCAACCGAGCAGGACGATAACGTTAACCAGGAAGAAGTAATCGAGTATATTTCCGAACAATCCTTTGAGGATTCCCTGAAACGAGGCAGCTGCCAGCATATGGAACGCTTTGCTTTGGAATATGGTGATTATCTCATGGGACTCCGTAAAAATGTGTCCCGCGGGATCCTTTCCGAGATCGAAGCAGAGATACGGGATCATTATGCCGAGAATATCAGCCTTAGGAATCTGGGTGAGAAGTTCTTTATCAACAGTTCCTATCTTGGCCAGATCTTCCGGAAAAAGTATAACCAGTCTTTCAAAGATTTCCTGACAAATTATAGAATTCAGGAAGCAGCAAAGCAATTGATCTCCTCAGATAAGAAGATCAACCAGATCGCAGCGGACGTGGGATACCGTGATTGTGACTATTTTATCCGCAAATTTATTGAGCTTAAAGGCTGCACACCGTCAAAATACAGGAAGAGTGCAGGAGAGTAAACGTGCAAAAAGCATAAAGCACATCCTGTTTCGCTCTGAATTTCTTGTGAATTTTCACCTAGAGTTTTTCGGGTAGTCCGTGAGAGTTTTTCGGGTTGTGAGAAATAGTATTGAAATCTAAAATTAAACATGAAATAAGTTGCACAAGCAACAAGTAAATTATTGAGGAGGTTATGTAATGAAATCGAAGAAGATTTTCGCGCTCACAATGGCTTGCATGATGGGTATTGGTGCATTTGCAGGCTGCGCAAAAAAGAAAGATTCAATTACGAATTTCAAGATGTTCGCTTGTATGCCTGGTAAGGAAATCAACGACGGCAACCGTATTCAGGAAGAAATTGCCAAGTTGACAGGCGTACGAGTAAAGGAAACATGGCTCACCGGTCAGACTGCTACCGAGGCTGTTGGTTCCATCGTTGCTTCCGGTGACCTTCCGGACTTCATCGATGGTGGTGACGGTTCCGATGCTCTCTACGAGGCTGGCGTGCTGGTTGCCTGGGACGATTATCTTGCTAAGCCGGAATACGCTAACCTGAAGGAAATGTATTCTGACAAAGAGTGGGAAATGTTCCGTAAGGCTGACGGCAAGATCTACTGGGCTAACGTTTTCCAGAACACCTTTGGTGAGTCCAAGGCTACTGGTCACAACGACGAGGCTTTCTGGATCCAGGTTCGTGTTCTTGAGTGGGCTGGCTATCCGAAGATTGAGACTCTGGATGAGTATTTTGATCTTCTCGAGCGTTACTACAACGAGAACAAAGAGAACGCTGACGGCACAAAGATCATTCCTTATACCGCTCTGTGTGATGACTGGAGATATTTCTGTATTGAGAATGCTCCTCAGTTCCTCGACGGTTATCCGAACGATGGTTCCGTTATCGTTAACCTGACCGACTATGACAAGCCGACAATTGTTGACTACAACACAACTCCTACAGCTAAGAGATATTTCGCTAAGCTGAACGAAGTGTACAACAAGGGCCTCATGGATCCGAACTTCGCTATCCAGACATACGACGAGTACATGGCTAAGCTGTCTACCGGTGCTGTTCTGGGTATGTGCGATCAGTGGTGGGATTTCGCCTTCACTGTAAACGATCAGTTCAAGGCTTCCGGCTTCGATGAGCAGGGTTATAACTACATTCCTCTCGGTCTGACGATCGAAAAGGGTATGGTTAACCACTGGCACACCTACGGCGATACTCTGAACGCCGCTTCTGGTTGCGCTGTTACAACATCCTGTAAGGATCCGGATAAGGCTTTCACATTCCTTAACAGACTTCTGGATCAGGATATGCTGAACCTCCGTTTCTGGGGTCAGGAAGGTACTGACTATCTCGTAGACGAGAATGGTCTGTTCTACAGAACTCAGGAAATGAGAGACAACTGGGCTGATGCTACATATCAGGCTAACAACGTTTGTGCTTATTCCTACATGCCTCAGTATGGCGGTACTTCCCGTGACGGTAAGAACGCTATGACACCTGGTGAGCAGACATCCGAGTTCTTCGCAACTCTGGCTACTCCGCTCGTTAGATGCTTCGAGGCTTATGGATACACCACATACGGTGATTTCCTTGGTTCTCCGGTTGAGGAGATGGGCTTCTGGTTCCCGATGTATTCTTACTCCAACAACATGTCCACCAACACAGACGGTGGTGTTGCATGGATCAAGATGGGTGAGTGCAAGCACGAGTACCTCCCGAAGGTTGTAATGGCTTCTGACTTTGAGTCTGCTTGGGCTGATTACATGGATGCTTACTCCGCTTGTAAGCCTGAGGACTTCCTTGCAGAAATGCAGACAGAGCTCGATCGTCGTGTCGAGATGGGCAAGTCCGCTTAATCTAAATGACGTAATTTAGGTGGTGGCGACCATGGCGAATAACCGTGGTCGCCACTTCTAAACTAATGGGGAGGCAAAGTAAGTATGAGCCTTATGAATCCGAGTGCGCCGGCTTTAAAAGAGAAAACAACAAAAGCCGAAATTAAGCGCCAGAGCGTATTGCTCATCATAGCTGCATTGTATGTTGTCTATGGTATTATTTTCTATTATTTGCCGTTAGTCGGTTGGCTGATGGCTTTTCAGACGTATACCCTGAAGGGTGGTATATTTGGTTCCGAGTGGGTTGGACTTAAGTGGTTCAAATTCCTCTTTACCGATGATACATTTGTACGTATTATCCGTAACACTCTCGCAATGGGTGTTATTAACCTTGTAGCAACAACCGTAACAGCGATCGGTTTTGCTATTCTCCTCAGTGAGGTAAAGAATATCTGGGGTAAGAAATTGGTTCAGACCATTTCCTATCTGCCTCACTTCCTTTCTTGGATCGTTGTAACAAGTATCGTTCATGAAGCTTTCTCCACTGAAGGTATGATCAACGAATTACTTGTTAACTTACATATCTTGAAGACTCCGATCAGTTTCTTCTCCCATACTCAGTATTTCTGGCCGATCGTTGCCATTTCGAATGTATGGAAGGAAACAGGTTGGAACGCAATCATTTATCTGGCAACCATTACATCTATCGATCCGTCTCTCTATGAGGCAGCTGCGATGGACGGTGCCGGAAGATGGCAGAAGATCAAGCACATTACTTTCCCGGGCCTGCGTTCTACGATCATCATCCTCTTGATCATGAACATCGGTAACGTAATCAACGCCGGATTCGAAGTACAGTATCTGCTTGGTAACGGTCTTCTGCAGTCGGTATCCCAGACCATTGATATCTACGTATTGAAATATGGTGTTGGTAAGATGAACTATTCATTGGGTACTGCGGCCGGTGTGTTCAAGACTTTCGTATCTATGACATTGATCTTCCTGTTCAACTTCATTGCGAAGAAGACAGGCGACGAGCGCTTGTTCTAAGGAGGGAAGAGATATGATTGGTAAAAGCGAAAAGAAAAAGAGTATGATGAACGGATGGGACTGGGCGTTCGTTATCTGTAATACTACGTTCCTCGTTCTGTTCTGCATCGTCACACTCTACCCGATCCTCAATACCCTCGCTGTTTCTTTCAACGATGGTCTCGATGCGGTAAAAGGTGGTATCCACCTCATTCCTCGTAAGTTCTCCTTGAGAGCTTATGACGCGGTTATTCATAAGCAGGGTCTGCAGCAGGGCGCAATCGTTACTGTTGCAAGAACCGTAATCGGTACTCTCCTGGCTCTCGTAGCGAATGCTCTTCTTGCTTTCGTTGTATCCAGAAGAAGATTCCTGTTCCGTTCCAGCCTGTCTTTCTTCTGGGTTGTTACCATGTACGCTTCTGGTGGTATGATCCCTGGCTTGATCCTTATGAAGAACCTGCACCTGACAAACACATTCCTGGTTTACATTATTCCGGGTCTGGTAAGTGCATTTAACGTATTGGTACTTCGTACCTACATGGAGTCCCTGCCGGATTCCTATGAAGAGTCCGCTCAGCTCGATGGCGCTGGTTACATGAGAATTTTCGTAAGTATTATTTCTCCTCTTTGTAAGCCTGTATACGCTACCGTAGCCCTCTTCGTAGCAGTTGGTCACTGGAACTCCTGGTTCGATGCAATGCTCTACAACCGTAACCGTACTGAACTGACGACCCTCCAGTATGAGCTTCAGAAATACCTGAACAGCGTCATGCAGACACAGGGTAATACAAGTTCCAGCGGTAAGACATCTTCGAGTTCCCAGGTTACACCTGTTACCGTCCGTGCGGCGGCTTCCATCGTAACCATGCTCCCGATCATTATGCTGTATCCTTTCTTGCAGAGATACTTCGTAACCGGTCTTACCATCGGTGGTGTTAAGGAGTAAAATCCAATTCGATTTTCTACTACCTGCTCCGGGTCACCCGGGGCAGGTAGTATTTTTTTTGGAGGAAAAACATGTCAAATATTGAACATCGTAAAGGTCAAAAAATCATCCGTGTTCTGGATGCGCAGGGGAAGCCACTTTCCAATCTTCACATGGAGATCAGACAGAAACAGCATGAATTCCTCTTTGGCTGTGGTGCTTTTGATATCCAGGCCAATCTTATGAATCTCATTCCGTCTAAAAAGCCGATCTTTGAAAAACGCACAGAGATGTGGCTGGATGTATTTAACTATGCTACGATCCCGGTTTATTGGGGCCTGTTTGAGCATGAAGAAGGGAAGCCGATGACGGAACTGGTTAAGGGACTGGCTTCCTATTTAAAAGAAAAAGACATTACATTAAAAGGTCATCCGCTTTGCTGGCATACAGTTTGTGCGGACTGGCTCTTAAAATACGATAACAAAACGATCATGGAAAAACAGCTGGCGAGAATTGCTCGCGAAGTAACTGATTTTTCCGGTCTGATCGATATGTGGGATGTCATCAACGAAGTGGTGATCATGCCTAAGTTTGATAAATATGATAATGCGGTTACGAGGATCTGTAAGGAATACGGGCAGGTTGAGTTAGTCAAAAAAGTCTTTGCGGAAGCACGAAAGAACAACCCGAATGCTACGCTTCTGATCAATGATTTTAATACATCGAAAGCCTATGAGACGCTGATCGAGCAGTGTCTGGATGCAGGAGTGGAGTTCTCTGCTATTGGAATTCAGTCCCATCAGCATCAGGGATACTGGGGAAAAGAAAAGCTTATGGATGTTCTCGAGCGTTTTTCCCGCTTTGGCATTCCGCTTCACTTTACGGAAAATACGCTTGTGTCCGGTGAACTGGTTCCGCCGGAGATCGAAGACCTGAATGACTGGCAGGTCGAGGACTGGCCATCGCTTCCGGATGAAGAAGAACGGCAGTGCCAGGAGCTTGAGGAAATGTATGAGATCCTTTTTGCTCATCCATCCGTGAAGGCCATTACCCAGTGGGATTTTTCAGATGGTGCCTGGCTTCATGCTCCGTCCGGTCTGATTCGGGAGAATAATACGGATAAGCCATCTTATCGGATGCTTAAGAAAAAGATCAGGGAAGAGTGGTTTACAAAGAGTGATAAAATAGTGACGAATGATGAGGGAACAGCACTTGCCTGCGGCTTCAAAGGGAAGTATGATTTACTCATTAACGGAAAAACATATGATCTGACTTTGGATGATTCTACGGATGAGCTGGTGATCCGGCTTACATAATTACGGGAGTCGCTGCATAATGATTTCAGATCAATGAAAGGATCTACTGATTTAGATGGATTTGTTTAAGTTTGACAGTCCGGTTATGCGCTTTCTCAGCGCTATCACGGATCTGTTTCTGCTAAATGTTCTATGTCTTATTTGCTGTATTCCGATCGTGACGATCGGTCCGGCTCTGGCTGCGAAATATGATGTGGCAATGCGTATTGTCCGTTTCGAGGAGCCGGCTGTATTCAAGCCGTTTTTCAAAGCGTTCAAGGAGAACTTTAAACAGGCTTTTATAGTCTGGCTGTTCCTTTTGGTTGCTGTCCTGCTTTTGATGATCGACTGGACATGGATGTATGAGACAGGGTTTTCACAAGTTCCCACTGCCTATTTTGCCGGTGCGGTATTTGTCACCACGATCGTTTCTTTCATGATCATGACGATTTTTCCGATCCTGGCAAGATTTGAGATCACTATCAAAGAAGCGTTTAAAACAGCGATGATCTTTTCGATGCTGTATTTCTTCGGATTGATCTGCATCGTGATCCTTGTTCTTTTCAGTTTGTTCATGTGCATCAAGTATATGCGCTGGCTGCCGCTGGTTGTGGTCCTTTCTCATGTCACAATCGTGTTCTGTCTTTGTCATCTTCTTATCCGAGGCTTCACCAAGCTTGAAGCGAAGTTTGCGCCGGAAGAGGAAACGGATGAGAAAACCACGAAAAAGGAAAAGCCGGTTTCTGCTTCTTCAAAAATGGATCTGCAAGAGAAAGATGAGGAGTCCTGATCATGGCGGATGCACCTACGCGGAAAGAAAAACGCGCAGAAGAAAAGAAGAGATTCAAGGATCTGGGTTTTCTTCAGAAGCTTACCTATATCCGTGACTACTATCTTTTGAAGAGCGTTCTGGTGCTGGCTTTATTGGCCGGTATTGGTATTTTCATATACGATAATGTACGTGCCGCTAAGACTATCTATGTTGGTTCCACTGTCGGTTTTGATGTTTCTGATGAAGGATACACGTATTTGACGGATGGGTTCATCGACTCTCTTGGAAGAAAATACCGGAAAAAGAAAGCTGAGCTGACCCGGGACGTGCTTTCTCATCCTTATGAGGATGCACAGTATCACGATATGTCCATGGAATTGACGTACACGACCCAGATCAATGCGGGCATGTTTCAGTATGCGCTGATGGACAAAGACAATCTGGAGCATTTCTCCGGGTATGATTTCTATCTGGATCTTTCTTATCTGAAAGATGATCCGAAGTTTTCCGGACTGGAGTATTACACAAATGAATCGGGGATTCCTTGTGCGATCCTTCTTCCGGAAAGCGTAATGGAGAAGATCGGTGTCAGTGATAAAGAGATATATCTTGCGTTCATATATTCGAAAAAACCGAATGAGTTAAATGAAAAAATGGTTTCGTACCTTTTTGGTATTGACGAGTAAAAGGGAGGCGACAGTATGAAGTTATCCAGTATCTATAGTGACGGTATGATCCTGCAGCGTGGAAAAGAGATCTGTATCCGCGGCACATGCGATAAGGAAGAAAGAATCGTTCTTTCTTTTGACGGAAATACCTATGAGGCGAATGTTGATACGGAAAAAGCACTGTGGTCCTGTGCGATTCCTGCCCAGAAAGAAGGCGGTCCGCATCAGATCACGGTTACGTCCGGGCCGGAAAGCCAGACGATCTCGGATATCTATTTTGGTGATGTCTTTATTCTGGGCGGTCAGTCCAACATGGAACTTCCGGTGATCTGGACGACAGACTGTGCCTATGATGAGATCATCACGGCTGATTTTCCGCTGATCCGTCAGTTTGAAGTACCGAAGGTGCCGAAATTCGGAACCAAAGATGAGATCCTGGAAGGCGGAAGCTGGGTCAATTGTGACCAGAAGCATATCTGGAATTTCAGCGCGATCGGTTTCTATTTTGCCAAGTATAAATTCCAAAAAGACAGAGTACCGGTGGGTCTTGTTCAGACAGCTGTCGGCGGCGCTCCGGTGGAAAGCCTCATGAGTGAGGAAAACCTTCGTGCCTCTATGGGAAGTTTTGCGGAAGAACTGAAAGACTCCGGCAAGTGTAATGGAGATAAGAGCAAAGGCTGCCTCTGGTGCTATGAGGAAAAACTTGAAAAATACAGTGATCCGGAATATGTCAGAAAGACCGTGGAATCGGATATGGAAAGACAGAATTCCTGGCATCAGAATGTGGATAAGAACGACCCGGGTCTTTCCGGTAACTGGATGACAGCCTGGCCGAAGGAGGGAGAAGATCTCGTCTTTACCATGCCGCAGACATTCTATCAGACGGATATGGAAAACTATAAAGGCAGTATCTGGATCATGAAGATAGTTTCGGTACCGGCTTCCTGGTGCAGTAAAAAAGTTGAGCTTCGTCTGGGAACCTTAATGGACGGGGATCAGACCTATGTCAATGGAAAGAAAGTCGGAGAGACCGGTTTTAAGTATCCGCCGAGACGATATTTTGTGGAGCCTGGAACATTAGTCGAAGGTGAAAACACCATTACCGTCCGTCTGGTGATCGATACCAATATCGGCGGTGCCGTGGAGAAGTGCCCGTATTTCCTGAAGAACGGAGAAGAGACGATTTCTCTTGAGGGAGAATGGAAGATGCGCCTTGGCTTTAAGGCGGATGATCTGGAGGGACAGACCTTCTTTATCTGGTCTCCGACAGCGCTTTTCAACTCGATGCTTTATCCGATCCGGAACTATTCCTGCAAGGCGATATTCTTTTATCAGGGTGAATCCAACTGCGAGTATCCGCAGTATTATGGTATGCTCCTGAAAGATATGGTTAAAGAATGGCGGTCCATGTACGGAAATGTACCGTTTTATATGGCGGAAGTGACGTACTGGCTGGGTGACGGTCCGGTATATGAAGAAGATCCTTTTGATGCGGTACGGGAAGTGCAGAGAAGTGTGATCTCTGAAATTCCGGAAGGATATCTGATCCCGACTTATGACCTTGGTGCCTATAACGATCTGCATCCGCAGAATAAAAAAGATGTGGGACTTCGTTTCCTGAAAGCCTTTGAAGAGAATCAGAAATAAGGAAAGCCGGTCCTATGAAGGATCGGTTTCTTTCTTTTTCCGGGAGGGAGCCTTTGAAATATTGGCCAGAGGATTCTTGGAAACCGCCTCGTGAAGGAGTTCCTCGTCCACGTGAGTATAAATCTGGGTCGTGGCGACACTCTGGTGCCCCAGTATCGTCTGAAGCGTACGGATGTCGACTTCACCGTATTTGTACATTAAGGTGGCCGCTGTATGGCGGAGCTTATGTACAGAGTAACCGGCGGTATCGATGCCGGACTCGGAAAGAAGCCGTTTAATAATATTCTGGATCATCGGCTTACTGATACGGGTTCCGCGGGAACTGAGAAACAGTGCCTGCTCGTCTTTCACTTTCAAGGTGTCACGGTATGGATAGTATTCCCGAAGAGCCTGAAGACAGGCGTTATTCAGATAGACAGTCCGCTCTTTGTTGCCTTTTCCGACGACGCGGAGAGTATCTTCCACTATATCTGAAAGATCGATCCCTTGAAGTTCGGAAAGACGCATCCCGCAGTTGAGAAACAAAGTCACGATGCAGTAGTCCCGGACTGATGTTTCTTTCTCCGAATGCTCGGCTGTCGAAAGAAGCTTTAAGCTCTGATCCAGATTCAGATATTTCGGTAGACGTTTTGCCCGTCTTGGAGTTTCCAGCTCATAGGAAGGATCGTCTTTAATGATCCTTTTTTTCTGGAACAGATACTTGAAGAAGGACTTCATCGTCGCCACTTTTCTGGCACGGGTGGCCGAAGATGCATTTCGCTCACGGGACAAAAAGATCATGAAAGCAAACAGATCATCCTGGGTGATGCTGTTTAAAAACTTCTCGTCGATATCGGAGATGGGAATATCCTCAAAGTGAACCTCATCGGTAAGCTTTACCAGCCCCCGGTCCTTTTTCAGAAAACGGAAAAGAAGGATCAGATCATACCGGTATTCCTTGATCGTCAGGGGAGATTTCTCCTGAACCGCCTGCATGTAACGCAGATACTGCTCCATGATGGGGAAGGTGGCATTTTCTCCTGATGATTTTCCCTTGGGACGGCTCATGATGCTTCTCTCCTTGATTAAACAAAACACATTTCTTCATTCATAGTAACATAAAGGGAAGAACAGGGGCAGAAATTCAACCGGAAATATAAAAAAGTCTATTGCTTTCCCACTGGTGTTGCGATATAATACACCCATCAAAGACAAATGTCCACCGTGCGTGGACAGCAAGTGAGGAAAAGAACATGGCAAAGTTAAGAGCAGGCGTCATTGGCGCAACTGGTTATGTAGGACAAAGATTTATCTCTCTTCTGGACAACCATCCGTGGTTTGAGTGTGTGGCTGTAGTCGCTTCTCCGCGTTCCGCCGGAAAGCCGTATGCAGAGGCAGTTGAAGGCAGATGGAAGATCGATTGTGAGATGCCTTCTTATGTGAAGGATATGGTTGTGGAGAGTACTGAGAATATTGAAGAAGTCTGCAAGAAAGTTGACTTTGTTTTCTGTGCCGTTGATATGAAGAAGGATGAGATCCGTGCTTTGGAAGAGAAGATCGCCAAGCTCGAGACTCCGGTTATTTCCAATAACTCTGCAAACAGATGGACTCCGGATGTTCCGATGATGGTTCCGGAGATCAACTCTGATCACGCGGCGATCATTGAAAAGCAGAGAGAAAGACTTGGAACCAAGCGTGGCTTTATTGCCGTTAAGCCGAACTGCTCCATCCAGAGCTATGTTCCTGCCCTGACTCCGCTTCTCGGATTCGGTATCAAGTACATCAATGTCTGCACCTATCAGGCGATTTCCGGTGCCGGTAAGACCTTTAAGGATTGGCCGGAAATGGTCGGCAACATGATCCCGTATATCGGTGGTGAAGAGGAGAAGAGTGAGCAGGAGCCGCTGAAGGTCTGGGGCCATATCGAGGGCAACGAGATCGTAAAGGCTTCCCAGCCGGTTATCTCCGCTCAGTGCTATCGTGTTGCTGTTCAGGAAGGTCATACTGCTGCAGTTTCTGTTAAGTTCGATAAGAAGCCGACCAAGGAAGAAATGATCGAAGCCTGGAAGAACTTTAAGGGACTTCCGCAGGAACTTGAGCTCCCGCATGCTCCGAAGCAGTTCCTCCAGTACATCGAGGAAGATAACCGTCCGCAGCCTGCATTGGATGCCATGTTCGAAGGTGGTATGGGCGTATCTGTCGGTCGTCTCCGTGAGGATCCGATCTTCGACTACAAGTTTACCTG
The DNA here is from genome assembly GCA_902794115.1 of Oscillospiraceae bacterium. Lineage (GTDB taxonomy): Bacteria > Bacillota > Clostridia > Saccharofermentanales > Saccharofermentanaceae > Scatonaster. Next base: position 111 of record CADBGD010000016.1, on the reverse strand, counting down.
CCTGTCTCACAATACTCTTCGTGGTGCAGCCGGCGGTGCTATGCTGACAGCGGAAATGCTTTATAAGAAGGGTTATCTGTCCGCAAAGGACTGATCCTTGTTTGAAAATGT